>MFRA01000001.1 GCA_001783215.1 Candidatus Magasanikbacteria bacterium RIFOXYD1_FULL_40_23
CGAGTTCAGGGCAGAAGTGAGTGGTGAGTCCTGTCTGGCTCCGAACAGTTCCACCGTGAGCGATTCTTTCCGCCGCTTTCTACTAAAGAAAGCGGCAAGAAGAGATGTTGTAACGGGTGTGAGTAATAGCTCTTAACTTGACAAATGGCTTATTTTGTAGTATATTGCCTACGCATTCTGCCGCGATTTGGCAGAATTTTAAATTAGAAACACTTGTATGAATATTAGAAATGTTGCAATCATCGCCCACGTAGACCACGGCAAAACCACTTTGGTGGATGCTTTGTTGCGCCAATCCAAAACTAAGCTTTCCAAAGAGCAAGATAGTCAAATTACTATTATGGATAGTAATGATTTGGAACGTGAACGCGGTATTACTATTTTTTCCAAAAATGCTTCGGTAGAATGGAAAGATACAAAAATAAATATTATTGATACTCCGGGCCACGCCGATTTTGGTGGGGAAGTAGAAAGAGTTTTAAAACTAGCCGACGGCTGTTTGCTTTTGGTAGATGCCAAAGAAGGTCCGATGCCGCAAACCAGATTTGTGCTCAAAAAAGCTTTGCAAATGGGGCACAAAGTAATTGTAGTTATAAACAAAATTGATAAACCAGGAGCCAGACCAAATTGGGTGCTGGACAAAACCTTTGATTTATTTGTGGAGCTTGGAGCTAGTGATGAAGTTGCTGAATTTCCAGTTATTTATGCTTCTGCCAAAAACGGCAAAGCCGGCCTGGCTCCAGATCTAGAAGCGATGACCGACATTACTCCTGTTTTTGATACTGTTTTAAAATTTATTCCTGAGCCAAAAGTAGATGTAGCCGCACCGTTGCAAATTCTTATTACCACTATTACTGGAGATAATTTTAAAGGAAGAATTGCTACCGGTAGAATTTATAACGGCACAATCAAAACTGGTCAAGATATAATGCATATAAACAGAGAAGGTGTAATGAAAAAATGTCGCGTTATGGCGTTGATGACATTTTTTGGTCTAGAAAGAATAGAAGTAAAAGAAGCATACGCCGGAGATGTAGTTGCAATAGCGGGTATCGGTGATGTAAATATTGGTGAAACTATCGCCGATATTGCTAACCCAATTGCTTTGCCACTTCTTACTATAGAAGAACCAACTGTTAAAATGACTTTTAGTGTAAATAATTCTCCATTTGCCGGTAAAGAAGGGGAGTATACGACTTCCAGACAGATTCGCGATAGATTGTTCAAAGAATTAGAAACAGACATGGCTCTAAAAGTAGATGACGGCACAGAAGGTAATTGGATTATTTCTGGACGTGGTGAATTGCATTTGGCCATTCTTATCGAACGTCTTCGTCGAGAAGGATTTGAATTTCAAGTTTCTCGTCCGCAAGTTATTATAAAAGAAATTGATGGTCAAAAAATGACACCGTATGAGCAGGTATTTATAGAGGTGCCAGAAGCTCATTCTGGAGCTGTAATTCAAAAATTGGGTAGTCGTCACGGAGAGCTGCGCGAAATGAGAACCGAAAATGGTATAGTTTTCCTAGAGTTTATTATTCCAACTCGTGGGTTGTTTGGTTATCGTACAGAATTTTTAACCGACACCAGAGGTTTGGGTATTATAAATACTATCTTCTTCAATTATATGCCAGATCCAGCCAACTGGCGTGAACGTGAACAAGGATCGCTTGTGGCTCATGAAACGGGTACAAGTAATCTGTATGGTCTTCTTAATATTCAAGACAGAGGTGTTTTGTTTATTGGCCCTGCTGTACAGGTATATAAAGGCCAGGTAGTGGGGCAGAACGCTCGCAGTGAAGATATAAGTGTAAATGTCTGTAAAGAAAAAGCACTTTCTAACATGCGTTCCAAAGGTGATGGTGTTAGTGAATATTTTAAAGCGCCAAAAGTTATGGGATTAGAAGATGCTTTGGAATATATTGGTGATGATGAACTTGTAGAAATTACTCCAAAAAGTATTCGTATTAGAAAAACAATCTTGGACGAAAACGAAGCCAAGAAAAAAGCTAGGGGAATGTAATCTGTAGATTGACCACGGTCATAATTTTTGTTAAAATTTTTTAACAAGTATGGCCCCATCGTCTATCAGTTAGGACACGACCTTCTCAAGGTTGAGAGACGGGTGCGATTCCCGTTGGGGCTACAAATAAAAAAGATACCAATTCGGTATCTTTTTTATTTGTTTGGGCTCCCCAACGGGAATCGCAGGGAAAGGGTGAAAACGGGAGTTTTCACTTTGCTGAGGAAAGTCCACGAAAACCAGACCGCGTGCCGCCATAGCTTTAGCGGTGGAGCAAGGTTTTCGTGAGAGTCCGCTTTGCGGACGAGTGATGCCCTTGTTGGGGCTACCAATAAAATCCGCTACATTCAGCGGATTTTATAATTTAGAATATTGACATTTTAATATAAAAGTGCTAATCTCGTCCTACCTATTTTGCCAGAAACGGCATAACGGGTATGTTTTGCTCAAAGCATGGAATGGTTCCGTGCTTAGCAAAACTCAGGAGAAGCCATGTTGGAACGCAGGATCAGAGAAGCGAGACAGAACGACTTTCAGTTTGTATCGGACATTATGGATGCGGCGTTAGCGCCGTATTATGATGGCGACCATCGTGCGCACGCGTCGCGTATCTTTTGGACACACATTAGTGGTGGGAAGGACAGTGTCGGGCACTTCTCGGAAGAGCAGAAGATGTTCATTATCGAGGAGGGGAACACTCGTATCGGAATAATCAATGTCGTTGGTAAACGGCAAGGAACATGGAAGATTAGCCCGCTCATCATCGCTAATGATTTTCAAGGGAAAGCTGGTTGTGGTAGTGAGCTCCTTGCTTTTGCGGAACGGTATATTCGCGAGCGTGGGGCTAGGCAGGCATACTGTACAGTGGCAGAACAGAATCGCTCTGCACTGGCTTTCTTTTATCGGAAAGGGTACGTATATGCTGGTCGTTCGGTTAGTCATTACAAGCCGGGCGTAACCGAGATTATGCTTTACAAACTTTTCTACTCTAACGAGGATGAAGAGCGTATTGACAGAGCTAGCATCTCTGTGGTTCCGTTCGAGGAACGATATCGTGAGGGCGTTTATCGAGTGATTCTCAATAGTGATTTACCCAAGTATTTTCGTGGGGTGGATCGGTCTTGGGTCGATGCGCTTTTTACTGGCTACGAAAGGCGTGATACAGGTGAGGTGAATCAGAAGTACAAGCTTATCTATGTTGCTGTCGATCGTGCTGGTGAAGTCTTGGGTGTGGCTGGTGTTACGCCGAAAAAGGGTCAGCCAATTAAGATTATGCCATGCGCGGCTAGCAACCCTCAGGCTTTTGCGGCGTTGATTGCTGATCTACCTCAGCATTTGCGACAGTTTGGTAGAAAGCTGTACACACATATCGTGCCATCAGTTGAGGAAACTGTCGTTCTACAGCGTATGGGATGGTCACTTGATGCAATGATGCCCGGTGCATACCACGAAAATTATTGTACCCAACAGTGGGGGAACAATATGGAGGACAACACGATGCGAACTTTGCGGGTGAAGAATCGGTTTTTTAACGAGATCATGTCACGGCGTAAGACCCTCGAAGTGCGGGTAGCTTATGCAAATATCAAGAGTATTCGTGTGGGTGAAAACATTCAGCTGCTCACCGGCGCTAATTCAGGAATTGTTCGAGTGCGAGCTGTTCGTACTTACACTACCTTTGAGTTAATGCTCTCGGCGGAGGATTCTAGCAAGGTCCTGCCAGGCATGGATAAGCCAGAAGCGCTGAGCTTGCTACGAGGTATCTACCCAGCCGACAAGGAAAGGCTGGGTGTGGTGGTGCTCGACATCGAGCCAGTGCGATAAGAGTAGTTCGAGTGCGGTCGACCAAATTGTAGGAACGCAAAAGAAAGATCTGGAGCCCGCACGCTCCAGACCTATTTTTACTTCAAAAATTGTTTTGGGTTGAAAATAGATATATAATTAGTAATAAATATATGAATACTTTTGATATAAACGTACAGGAACCATATTTTAGCAGTATTCTTTCTGGAAAAAAAACTGTAGAAGGCCGTTTAAATAAGGGTAAGTTTTTAGATATTCAAGTTGGTGATATTTTAAAAATAAACAATGAAGTTGAGTATAAAGTGGTGGAAAAAAACTCTTACAAAAATTTTAGAGAGATGATAGAAGCGGAAGGTTTGAGTAATGTTATACCGGATAAAAAAACAGTAGAAGAGGCTGTTGCGGTTTATTACAAATTTTATACTAAGGAAGACGAATTGAAATATGGGGTTGTTGGAGTAAAGATTGTTAGACCTTTAGTTTAAATGCAGTCTTGCTCCGTATCTTTAATTTTTATTATAAATCGTTTTAACAGTTTATCGCTTGGGCTACAAAATAAAAACAGGCAAGAAAATGCCTGTTTTTATTTTGTTTAAAACCGTTGACTTTTAATAAAAAAATTGCTAGTTTAAATCCCTGAACCTTGACAACAAAGGAGCCGCAAATGAAAACGCTCAGCGATTGGAAGGGTCGCTTGATCGTTGGCCGTTACGAGCTGAGAGAGCATATCAACACAAGTGAGATGAGTTGTGTGTTCAAGGCTTGGGATTGCCAAGGTAAATGGGAGGTGATTGTAAAAATTGCCATTAATAGTTCTAGGTTTGATGATCGGGTAACTCGGCTAAAGCGCGAAACCGAAGCTCTTCGAACGCTTAAGCATCCGGCCATCGTGCGTTTGCTCGACTCTGGCCAAATCGACAGACTGTCATACTTCTTGGTGTTGGAATATATACAGGGTAACGATTTGCAGATGGCTCTTGAGCTCTTTCGTTACTTTTCTATCGATGAGTCTATCTCGGTGTTAGTGCAGGTGCTAGAAGCTCTGCATGAGGCGCATAAAAAAAATATGATTCATCGCGATGTAAAATCTGCCAATATAATGATTGCTCCGGATGGAGTTAAGCTCGTCGATTTTGGTCTGGTGAAGTTTGACCCAGACTATAATCCTCTTAGAAAACCAACGGCCACTGGAAATATGGTTGGTACGAGGCTGTATGCTTCGCCCGAGCAAGCCATGGGTACTGGTAGGTATGATTGTCGTTCGGATCTATACTCTTGCGGAGTTGTTTTGTATGAAATCCTTACCCGTTCGTTGCCGTTTTACGAAATGGATGAGGATTCAGAAGAATGGGAGGATTATTGGAATCATCTGCGTCCATTTTCAAAAATATATAGCATCCCAAAAAAGGTGCAAGCAATCGTTTGGAAGGCGCTGTCCGTAGATCCAGATTTACGCTATCAAACCGCCGAAGAGATGCGGGTCGCGCTATTGGCAGCAAGACCGTTCTCGTTGAGGCGGTTTGTCAAAGGGTTGTTGTCAAAGGCCCGGAGATATTGGAGGTGGTTTTGGGAATAGTTATTACGAGTCGTCTGCTATCACAGGCGACTCTTATTTTTGAAATGAGCGAGTGAAATAGCAGGTGAGGTATTTATAATCGCTTGTGAGTTATAAATATTGAACCTGGATATTTCCGAACGAATGAGAAAATATGTGGCTTTAGCCCATATTTTTGGACTAACCGTCACTTTACCTTTGACATTGCTATAAAAATCTGGCATTGTATGTGAACCGTTATGCAAACTGGATTTTGGAAAAAATTGAAAAAACCAATCTTTACTCTGGCGCCAATGGCCAATGTCACCGACGCTGCTTTTCGGCGCATAATTGCCAAATATGGCAAACCAGATGTAATGTGGACCGAATTTGTTTCCTGTGATGGACTAGTATCTAGAGGCAAAGACAAATTACTGATAGATTTTATGTATACAGAAAGCGAGCGGCCAATCGTGGCGCAAATTTTTGGTTCCAAACCAGAAAATTTTTATAAAACAGCTTTGCTTATACAGGAACTTGGGTTTGATGGTATAGATATAAATATGGGTTGCCCGGATAGAAATGTAGAAAAACAAGGTGCAGGTGCTTGCTTAATGAAAAATCCGTTGCTGGCTCAAGAAATTATTCGCGCCACGCAGAAAGGCGCAGGCAAATTACCGGTGTCTGTAAAAACTCGTATTGGCTATAACAAAAATACATTATCCGAATGGTTGCCGTATTTATTAGAAACAGGGGTGGCTGCTATTACAGTGCACGCGCGTACTCGCAAAGAGATGTCGCTAGTTCCAGCCAATTGGGATACAGTGCGTGATGCGGTGGTTATGCGTGATAAATATGATAACTCAGAAAATAAAACTCTTATTTTGGGAAATGGCGATGTAAAAGATTTGGCCGATGGGGAAGTAAAAATAAAAGCAACGGGTGCAGATGGTGTAATGATTGGTCGTGGTATTTTTGGTAATCCCTGGTTGTTCAATAGAGATGTGGATGTAAATACTATTTCCATCAAAGAAAAATTAAGCGTAATGATAGAGCATACTTATATGTTTGAAAAAATATTGGGTGAGCACAAAAACTTCGATATTATGAAGAAGCATTACAAGGCCTATGTAAACGGTTTTGATGGTGCCAAAGAGCTTCGGATAAAGCTAATGGAAGGGGCGAAAACTGCTGCGGATGTAGAAAAAATAGTGATTGATTTTTTGAGGGTGTAGGTATATATTAAAAGGATGGAATTCAGCCATAAATTTTATAATACAACTACCTTGGCTTGGGAGGGTATGCGCCAAGCAATTTTGGAAGCCAAAACATCTGTTTATTGGGAGATTTTTACGTTGGTGGATGATTTGGCCGGCAAACCGTTTATAGATCTATTGTGTGCCAAAGCTAAAGAAGGTCTTGATGTAAAACTGATTACCGACGCTTTTGGTAGTTTTTCTTTATCCAATGATGCCGTAGCTCGTCTCAAAAATTCGGGGGTCAAATTTTTGGTATTTAATAATTTTCGTCCGGAATTTTCTTTGCAAAATTGGTGGCGCAAAGCTTGGCATCGTACCCACCGCAAAGTTTTGATTATAGATAGAGAAGTAGTTTTTATTGGGGGAGTAAACGTAGCCCAGTTTGCCACGCATTGGCAAGATTTACATTTGCGTTTAACTGGCAAAATAGTATTGCCGATTATGTTTAGCTTTGCCAAATCATATGTGCGGGCTGGGGGAGACAAAAAAGAAGTAGAAGATTTATTGCGTCCAAAGTTATTCCCAAATCTAGAAGAGATTAGAGAAAAAATTAATTTTATTTTTCATTCTCCTTTTAGAAGTACCATTAAATCACCATTTAAGAATTTTTATAAAACTGCTTTGGGCACAGCCAAAGAAAAATTTAATTTACTTACTCCATATTATGTTCCGGACAAGCATTTTTTAGAATTAGTTTCTCGCGCTAAAAAACGTGGTGTAAATGTAAATATTATTATTCCGTGGAGAAGTGATGAGCGTATAATGAGATACTTGGCATCTATGTTATATGGCGTATCTGCCAAAGCCGGAGCTGTGTTTTATTTTTTGAAAAAAATGAATCATGGCAAGGCAGTAAGTGTAGATAATAAATTAGGAATGGTTGGGAGCGCCAATCTAACTCCGCGCAGTTTTTATATAAACCAAGAAGCCGGCGTCACTTTTTCTGATCAGCACATGGTGGAAGAGCTAAACAATATTTTGGATGATTGGAAGAGTGAAGCCATACCGCTGGCAGATTTAGGGTTAAATAATAAAGTAGGTTGGACCAGAAAGTTCAAAGATTGGTGGATGAATAAATTGCGGGATTATGTGTAGAGCCAAGTAATTTGGCTAAGGTTAGCTTCTAAATATTAAAATAAGCCCATTGACAAAATGGGTTTTTTGTGCTATACTGTTCTGTTGTTCTTTACAATTGGCATATCCCTGGTCTTAGAAGCAGTATGTTTAGTATCTTTTTTAGTAGGTAGTAAGCACACTGCTCACTAAGACAAGTTTAGCACGAAACCTCAGCGCAGGAGAGATTCATGTTCCAAGATACCCATGGTGTGTTCGAGTCCGTTCAGGGTCTTACCCATCCGCTTCGTATGCTTCTGCTGGTGCCAGAAATTCTGGATCAGCTCAAGCTAGTTCTGTGGAGTGCTGACAGTGTCGGCACCGCCCAGATCCAGGATGCGATCCAGCAGGTCGGCATCGATGGTCCGAATGTGGTTATCAAGGGCACGCTCGGACTGGACTTCAGCGATTCTGCCCTGCCCGTCGATCATCGGCAGTGGAGTCTAAATCAGAAGCTCGAGGCGGCTTGGATCATCCTTGCTGCCAACTCGTTCGACGTCGGTTGTAATGACATCGGGCTTAACCTAAAGCATGATGATGCTGGGTTTCGCTTCTCCGACGAGGGGGGTGATTTCATGAAGGCTTGTCGTGAGGTGCAGAAGCAGCTCAGCGATGTGCTGCGCGGCGCTACCACCGTTCAGGCACTAGCCTCGGCCTTGCTCGACAAGATCATGGCGAAGCTCGATGATTCCAAGGTCATCGACAAGATCGGGATCACCAACGAAGAGCGCAAGCATGTGGTGGTCTGGATCAAGCACCACTGGGTGCACGAGACCGTGGCCTACGCCGCCTTCAAGCGAGGTCATGTCCTCTGCGAGGTGTACAACATCCTCGACGCGCTTGACTACTATTTCACCAACGGCCGGACCCTCAAGGAAGAGGGGGTCACGTTCGATGGCGAGACTGGTATGGAGACAACGCCGCACTGTGGCGAGATCTTTCCCTACTAGCGGGGATGCTATGCCAAGCACTGTTCTCAAGGTCGCGAGACCAAGGGATCGTGTTCAGCCGAGGTGTTGCTTCACCGCACGCCTCATCTAACAATCTTTTTTACTTCATAGAAATGATTGAGGAATAAAAAGCTACCTAAAATAGGTGGTTTTTTGTTTTTTATATACTGGACATTTTTGGTGCTAGTGGTAGAATTTATGGATAAAGTAATTTATTTATTCTGATTAATACTATGTCCAACAATGATCCGTTTGTAGGCGCTATACAACAGCTAGACAAACTAAAAGTTTTAGTAGGTTTGGAAGAAAATATTTACGAACAGCTCAAATCACCACAGAAATTTTTGGAAGTGTCTATTCCAGTCAAAATGGATAATGGGAAAATAAAAGTCTTTAAAGGTTTTCGTTCTCAATTTAGTAATGCTCGCGGTCCGTATAAAGGCGGTATTCGTTTTCATCCTCAAGTAAATGAATCAGAAGTAAAGGCGCTTAGTATGTGGATGGCGCTCAAAACTGCAGTTGTGGGTATTCCTCTTGGTGGTGGTAAGGGTGGTGTAATTGTAAATCCAAAAGAATTATCTGCTACAGAATTAGAAAAATTATCCCGTGGATACATTCAAGCAATTTATAAATTAATTGGTCCAGAGGTAGATGTGCCGGCTCCAGATGTTTATACCGATCCAAAAATAATGGGTTGGATGCTAGATGAGTATGAAAAAATAATGGGCAGACACTTGCCGGGAGTAATTACCGGTAAGCCGCTTAGTATCGGTGGCTCACAAGCCCGTGGTTACTCTACGGCTCAAGGTGGTTTTTATGTTTTGCAACAGGCGGTGAAAAAAATGAGTTTGGCAAATACACGAGTAGCTGTACAAGGCTTTGGTAATGCGGGTGCAACTATGGCCAAAATTGTATCCGAGAATGGTTACAAAGTAGTGGCTGTATCCGATTCTAAAGGCGGAATATATAGTGAGCAAGGTTTGGATATGCAAAAACTGTTTGCTCACAAAGAGCAAACTGGTTCTGTAGTTAATTTTGCGGAAGCTTCAAGTATTGGTGAAAATATTTTGTCTCAAGACGTGGATGTTCTTGTATTGGCCGCCCTAGAAAACAGTGTGACTGGCGAAAATGCGAATCAGATAAAAGCCAAATTAATAATAGAGCTTGCCAATGGTCCGATAACCCAGGAAGGCGATGCAGTTTTGGCAAGTGCTGGGGTAGTGGTTGTGCCAGATATTTTGGCCAATGCGGGTGGGGTGGCGGTAAGCTATTTTGAACAGGTACAAAATGCCTATAATTACTATTGGGAAGAAAAAGAAGTTTTAGAAAAGCTAGAAAAAATGATGATAAAATCTTTTGATGAAGTTTGGGGTAGAAAAGAAAAGTATAATAGTGATATGCGTATGGGCGCCTACGCCTTGGCAGTAGAAAGAATTGGCCAGGCTATGAAAGACAGGGGTTGGTCGTAGCTTGTTTTAAGCTGGTATTTGTAGTACAATTCAATGCATATGTTGGATCATTTTTGGTTAACCTACTTGTATCAGCCGTTATTTAACGCGCTTATTTGGATTTACTTAAATATCGCCGAGCGAAATATGGGGTGGGCTGTTGTTTGGCTCACTATTTTTTTGCGCATACTTCTCATGCCGTTTACTCTTATTTCCGAACGAGACAATATTAAGCAAAAAGAAGTAGAAGCCCAGGCGGTAGAAGCGGCCAAAGCATTCAAAAATGATTCTGTTGCCCAAAAAGAAGAGGTCAGAAGAGTGATGCAAAAGAATCATGTTTCTCCTTGGGCCAAAGTTTTTTCATTGGCATTCCAAGTGTTGGTTTTTTTGCTTTTGTATCAAGTTTTTATCCGCGGTATAACTGGAGAAAGAATTGTAAAAATTCTTTACCCATTTATAGATTTTCCAGGCAAGATAAATTTAGATTTTTATGGCACCAATATTGGCAATACCCATGACGTTTTTTGGGCAGGGTTGGTAGCGATTTATCTTTTCTTTTCTATTTACCTAAAAGAAACATTTAGTAAACAAAGGGACCAGTCAAGAGTCACATTTTTATTTTTATTTCCACTATTTACCTTTGCCATTCTCTGGTTTTTACCAATGGTAAAAGCGCTTTTTATTTTGACAACCATGATTTTCTCTGATATAATTTCTCTTATCAGAAGAGTGCTTTTTCCAGAAAAGAAGGCAGCTGTGCCTGCAAAAGCATCTGCAAAAAAGTAAAAAATTTATTTAAGTTTAAACTTTGCAAACTCTATGGCTGGAGATTCACTAGACAAATTAATGTACTCCTTTGTAATGGATGATGTTTTGAAAGGTCTTTTTATAAATGTTCCTCCTGGCTATGTAGCATGTGTGTACGATTTAGGTAGAGGAGTGCTCAAAAAAGTTCTTACACCTGGGTTACACCTAAAAATACCGTTTTGGCAAAAAGCCAAATTGTTTAATACCCAAACTTTGGAGTATAGTATTTCCAGACAGTTTAATTCCGAACACGAAAAAGCTTTGGGAGACATCCCAATTGCTGCCGGCACCAAAGATGGTCAGAGAGTAGGGGTAGAGGGCACAGTGCTATTGCGCTTGGATGTTCATCAGGTCCCATCTATTTGGCAAACAATCGGCGAAGACTTTATTGCCAAAATTATCCGCCCAACTATCCGTAGTCGTGTGCGCATGGTGTTTAGTAAGTTTGAATACCAGGAAATAGTAGGTGCCAAGAGAGATTCGGTAGAAATGGAACTAAAAAATGAGCTGGAAAGAATCTTTTATGCTCGCGGCATATATGTAGAAAACGTGCTGCTTAGCGAAATTGGCAAGATCTAGATTTATATATAATCCCATAGTAAAAAGAGCCCTTGACGGCTCTTTTTTCGTATGTTATATTATCACTCGTAAGGAAAGAGTGCTAACGCACTGTCATTCTGAACGAAGTGAAGAATCCCTTTTATCCAAACGAGAGGGATCCTTCGTTCCACTCAGGATGACATTGTAAATGTGTATGGACAATCGTAAAGAAAAATTATTAACAATGGTAATAGAAAGCTATATCAAAAATGCCGAACCGATCGGTTCCAAATTTTTGGTTTCTTTTGGCGATTTGGATTTTTCCGAAGCTACTGTGCGCAACGAACTGCGCGCTTTGGAAGAAGAAGGGTTTCTTACCCATCCACACACCTCAGCTGGTAGAATACCTACCGAAAAAGGTTATAGATATTATGTAGACCAGCTCAATTTAGAAAAAAGTCATATTTCTAAAAACGATTACAAGACTCTAACAGATTCTTTGTCGGAAGATATAGATTATGAGTTATCTATAAAAAATTTAGCCAAAGCAGCTGTAGAACTGTCCAACGAAACTGTGATTATCGCTTTTTCTGCCGAAAAAGTGTATTATACTGGATTATCTAATTTATTTCATAAGTCAGAATTTGGCGACTTGGCAGTAGTGGCAAATATTTCCCATGTATTTGATAACTGCGAAGATTATGTAGAGGATTTATTTGCAAAAGTAGAAGATTCGCCAAGATATTTTATTGGCAGCGAAAATCCATTTGATGAAATGTTAAGTGTAGTTTCGGCTCGTTTTGGCAAAGAGGGCATGATTGCGTTGCTTGGGCCAAAGAGAATGGACTACAAATATAATTTTGGTTTAATTAAAAAATTATTAGAGATAATGTAAAAAGTATTAGTATGTCAGAAGATAATAATGTGCAAGACGAAAACAAAGAGCAAGAAGAAGTAAAATCTTCTACTTGCGAAAATTGTGATAAGCATAAAGCCGAAGCCGAGGAGTATAAAACTGGTTGGCAAAGAGCCTTGGCAGATTACAAAAATTTGCAAAAAGAATCTGCAGATATGCGCGGAGTTTGGGCCAAAGCCAGCGAACAATATATATTAGAAGAGTTTGTGCCAGTTTACGAGAACTTCAAAAAAGCCTTTGCGCACAAAGATAGTATGGCCGAAGAAAACGGCTGGAAGCAATGGGCAGATGGCATTGGGCATATAAAAAAGCAGTTCGGCGATATATTAAAGAATTACCAAGTAGAAGAAATAAAAACAGTTGGAGAAAAGTTTGATCCACGATTTCACGAAGCTATTGGCGAAGAAGAATCTGAAGGAAGCGAGCCAGGAACAATCTTAAAAGAAGTAGAGGGTGGATATAAAAGAGGAGATAAGGTAATTAAACCGGCGAGAGTAATTGTTAGTAAGTAATATGCCAGGTTTAACAGATGAACAACACGCTGTTTTGATAAAGCACTTGGATAGTTCTACAACATTAGAGCTGGCAACATCGTTGCGTAAAGTAATGATTCCAGATGAAGACCAATTTAATTTAGCTGTTCTATGTTTTTCAATATTAACTGGCATAGAATCATTAGTTGCAGAGGTGAGCCTCAAAAACTTAAAAAAAGGCATGATAAAAGAATTTTTAAGACCAGATATATTTGATTTGATCTATAACAAATTAACTCTTACAAATAAACTAGATATATTTGAGGTGGCATTTAGTAAAGATCAAAGTTTAAAAAAGAAATATGCTCCATTTGTTTCATTTGTAAGGAAGCTTAATAGTGAAATTAGAAATAATATGTTTCATTGTAAATTAGATCAACTTAGTTATAACGGCGAAATTCTTTTAAGGAACATTAAAAGTCAAAGGGGTCTAGTTAAAGATATGTTTAGTTATTTACGAGATTCAAAAAAACAATAAAATTTAACTTTATGTCAGAACAACCAAAAACAACAAGTTTCATGGGTATTGGGCAGACTTTCTATGGTAAGAAGCATTTTAATCAAGTTGACGGTACTTACTCGACAACATTATGGGTGATATTTATTTTTATTCCTATTTTCCCTTTAGGAACATACAAAGTAAAAATAGTAAAAACGAGCTATAGTCCATCAATGAACATTTCTAGTATCAGAACAAATTACGAGATTATTTCAGGGGAGCGTATGGATATAGGGCAGATACTGTTAACTTATTTAGCAGGTTTGTTATTTACCGCAGTGCTAGTATGGTGGTTTTACTTTCTATTTACAATTTAAAATTAATAAATAATATATAAATATGGCAAAAGTACTCGGAATTGACTTAGGGACAACCAATAGCTGTATCGCTATCATCGAAGGCGGACAGCCAAAGGTTTTAGAAAACAAAGAAGGTGCTCGTACCACCCCTTCTATTGTGGCTGTCTCCAAAACTGGAGAACGTTTGGTAGGCCAGTTGGCTAAGCGCCAATCTGTTACCAATCCTCAAAATACACTATATTCCGTAAAACGTCTTATCGGCCGACGCTACGAAGACTCCGAAGTGCAACGTGACTTGTCTTTGCTTCCTTACAAAATTGTAAAAAGCGAAGATAAGGTAAAAATCGTAATGCAAGACAAAGAATATACCCCTCAAGAAATTTCGGCTATGATTTTGGGAAAATTAAAAGCTGATGCCGAAGAAAAGACAGGAGAAAAAATTACCGAAGCGGTAATTACCGTGCCAGCTTACTTTGATGATTCTCAGCGCCAAGCTACCAAAGATGCGGGTGCAATTGCTGGTTTAAATGTTTTGCGTATCATAAACGAACCAACTGCCGCCGCTTTGGCCTATGGATTCGATAAAAAGAAAGATCAAAAAATTGCTGTTTACGATTTAGGTGGTGGTACTTTCGATATTTCAATTCTAGAAGTAAGTGCCGACACGGTGCAAGTATTATCTACCAATGGTGATACGCACTTGGGTGGCGATGATTTCGATAATATTATTATCAATTGGATTAACGAAGAGTTTAAAAAAGACAGCGGTATTGATTTGAGCAAGGATTTGTTATCCAAACAAAGAATCAAAGAAGCCGCCGAAAAAGCCAAGATAGAACTATCTACTTCTCAAGAATCAGAAATCAACCAACCGTTTATTACTTCCGATTCCAACGGTCCAAAACATTTGGTAATGAAATTAACTAGAGCCAAACTAGAAGAGTTGGTAGGGGAGTTGGTAGATAAAACTTTGGTGCCAGTACGCAAAGCTTTGGAAGATGCTAAACTAAAACCAGAAGATTTAAACGAAGTAGTAATGGTAGGTGGTATGACTCGCATGCCGCTTGTACTTCAAGCTGTAGAAAAGTATTTTGGCAAGAAGCCAAATATTAGTGTAAATCCAGACGAAGTGGTGGCTATCGGTGCTGCTGTGCAAGCCGGTGTGCTAAAAGGTGAAGTACACGACGTGTTGTTGCTTGACGTTATTCCGCTATCCTTTGGACTCGAAACTATGGGTGGAGTAATGACAAAACTTATAGAGCGCAACACTACTATTCCTACTTCCAAGAGCCAAGTGTTTTCTACTGCCGCCGATAATCAGCCAGCTGTAGAAATTAAAGTTTTGCAAGGCGAGCGCCCAATGGCTAATGATAACAAAAATCTAGGCATGTTTATTCTAGATGGTATTCCACCCGCTCCACGAGGTGTGCCGCAGGTAGAAGTAACCTTTGATATTGATGCCAACGGTATTTTGAATGTTAAAGCCAAAGATAAAGCTACCAATAAAGAACAATCAATTCGTATAGAGGCTTCTACCGGTTTATCCAAAGAAGAAGTAGAAAAGATGAAGCAAGATGCTGAAAGCCATGCTGCCGAAGATAAGCAAAAACAAGAATTGATTGAAGCCAGAAACATTGCCGATACAATGGTATATACCACCGAAAAAATGATGAAGGAAGTAGAAGAGAAAAAGGTGGAAATTACCGAAGAGGAAAAAAATAAAGTAAACGAAAACTTAAAGATAGTAAAAGAAGTAAAAGATAAAGACGATATTGAGTTGATTAAAAAAGCTTCCGAAGAATTATCCAAGGTAGCTCAGGTGGTAGGCACAAAGATGTATCAAGCTACTCAGCCAGCTCCAGGTTCTGCAGCTCCTGGCGCAGAAGAAGAAAAGAAAGAAGATGGTAAAGAGCCGATAGAAGGCGAAGTAGTGAAATAAAATAATTTATTTAACCTACCCTAGTTTGGACGGGTAGGTTAAATCGTTTTATTTTATTTTTTTTAAATTTGCATATGCCAGAAGGTATAGAAACTAAAGAGTTTGAATTACAGGCTTTTAGAGACGAAATAAAAAAATTGGCAGAGCGCAACGAGACTTTGTTTGATGTAAAAAATTTTAATGAGCTTGGAGAAGAGGAAGCTAGAGCTTGGAATATTTATAAGCATCTTTTTAATGAAGCGTATGAAAGTTTGGATCAGTGCCAATCTTTGGAAGATATAAAGAAAAATAGTGGTGAGTTTACACAGTGTTTGATAAAGCTTGAGGAATTATGGCAGTTCGTTGCCGACCTTAAAAGATCAATGGCCAAAGTAGAAGGAGCTGAAGAAAAAGATAAATCTAAATTAGAGTTTTTAGCTTGGCTAAGTAGTCTGCTTACATTAAAAGCTAATTTATTTTCTTTGATTCATGACCAGGAGTTTTTAGAAGAAAGTGATTTGGTAAAAATTAAAGCAAGCATGCAAATAAAAAAAGATAGTTTATTGCTATAAGTATTTATGTCCAAAGATTATTACAAAATTCTCGGTGTTGAAAAAAATGCCTCTACCGATGATATAAAAAAGGCTTTCAAAAAATCAGCCATGCAGCATCATCCGGATAGGCCGGGTGGAAACGAAGCTAAGTTTAAAGAAATAAACGAAGCCTATCAGGTGCTAAGTGATACTGAAAAACGTCAGCGCTACGATCAGTTTGGCTCTGAGTTTGAACAGCAAGGTGGATTTGGTCAAGGTGCTGGTGCGAACTGGGGTGGATTTTCTGGTGGCGATTTTGGAGATTTCGGAGATATTTTTGGAGAATTTTTTGGCGGTCAAGGACGACACACAGGCCCAGCCAGAGGCCAAGATATTCAGGTAGATGTAGAAATAGATTTTAAACAAGCGGCTTTTGGTATAGAAAAAGAAATTTCTTTACGTAAACAAAATAAATGTGATGTTTGTAGCGGAAGTGGTGGTGAGCCGGGAAGTAAAATAGATACATGCTCTACTTGTAAAGGCCAAGGGCAGGTGACTCAAACCCAGCGTACTTTTTTGGGTGCTATGCAAACAGTAGTTGCTTGTAGTGATTGTCATGGCTCTGGTAAAAAACCTTCCAAAAAATGCAAGCATTGCGGTGGTATGGGTGTAGTAAATAGCGCATCAACTATTAAAGTTAAAATACCTGGCGGCATTGACAATGGCCAGTCTATAAGGTTAGATAACCAAGGAGAAGCCGCTCCGCATGGTGGTAGAAACGGCAGCCTATATGTCCGTGTACGGGTAAAACCACTGGATGGCTTTATACGCGAAGGTTATGATGTATACACCGAAGAAGAAATTAGCTATCCGCAAGCTGTGCTAGGCGACAAAATAGAAGTGCAAACCTTGGATGAAAAAGTAAAGTTGCTTGTGCCAGAGGGTGTAGAGTCCGGCCAGCTAATCAGAATAAAGGGTAAGGGCATCCAACATCTGGAAAGAAATAGTCGTGGCGATCATTATGTAAAGATTAAGATTAGAGTTCCGAAAAAAATTAGCAAAGAAGTAAGGAAGAAATTGGAAGAATTAAAAAATGAATTGTAAAGTTGTGTCGTTAGTGTAAAATAGTTTGCGTCCATATTCTCTTAGGTTTTCACTTGGGGGCGCGATGGGCGCAAAAACATTTTACACTAACGACTTTTGTTTTTATTTATGGATAAATATAAGTTAAAAAAAGAATTTGAAAAGTTTTATAATTCTCATGTAGACAAAGTTTATCGCTTTGTTTTTTTTCGCGTAAATTGTAATAAAGAGCTGGCTCAGGATTTGGTTTCGGAAATATTTCTAAAAGCTATGGAGCACTTTACGGATTATGACGAGAATTTAAGCAAATCTGCCTGGATAATGACCATATCCAAGAATCACCTAGCTAATTATTGGCGTGACAAGAAGCCGACAAGTGAAATACCCGAAGACGAAGATGGGTTAGCGGAAGGTTTTTGGCTAAAATCAGCGATTAATTCGTTTAAAAGAGAAAAAAATAAGCATGAACTGAATAGTTTTTTGGAAGCACTGGATGAAGAAAGTCGGGAAATTGTAACTTTTCACTATATTCTCGGGTATAGTTATGCAGAGATAGCCAGTATGAGAGGAATGACCGAGACGGCAGTAAAAGTCGCATCTCATCGGGCTATTAAAAAACTCTATACAAACAACGTATGATGAACTTAAAAACTAGATTCAATTTGTGGAAATTAAAGAAAAGCTCCGGTCCGAGTATGGCTTTTAAGTTTGGTTTAAGTAGGAAGTTAGACGCCGCTTGGGACGCCAAGCATGGTCGCTTGCCTTGGTATCAGTTGGTAGCGCTTCATAAAGTAGGTGCTTTTGCTGTGGTGGTATTGCTCTTAGCTACTAGTGGTGGGGCCTATGCGTATAATAGCACCGAGGTAACCGAAGGGACTGCGCTCTACAGTGTAAAAGAAGCGATAGAAAAAGTAGAAGAGGTTACCAAAGTAACTCCAGAAGCCAAAGCCAAGTTTTATCTTAAGAAAATAGAACGACGCGAGGCCGAACAGGAAATACTTAAGAAAAAAATGCCTGTCGTGGAGCTAAGAAAAGAAATCAAGAGTATTGAAAAAGATGCGAAAGTGGGAACTCAAGAAAAACTAAAAGCAGAAGTAGAAGAACGTAAAATACGCAGAACAGAAAAATCTATAGAAAGAGTTGAAGAGCAGCTTGAGAAAGCTCGTCAGATTATGGAAAAAACAGAATCAAAAAATATTAAATTAAGAGAAGAGATAAAATTTAAAGTGGAAGAAAGATTAGAGAAAAGAAAAAAACAACTAGAGATTAAAGTTGAAGAGCAAAAAGAAAAGCGGGAGGATTTAAAAGAAGAGAGGCAAAGTAGAATTAATGAAAGAAAAGAAAAAAGATTACAAATAGAGAGAAGTTTTTAATTAACCTTTATATCGTATGTTAAAAAAATATATTATTCTATCGCTAGTTGCAGTTATGTCGTTAGGTTCGCTTACCCCGGCTTTGGCTCATGACGGTAATGACAAGGGCAATAACGGTAAAAGAGAAGTTGCACAAGCAAAAAAAGAACTTAAAAAAGAGATAAAAGAAGAGAGAAAAGAAATGAGGGAAGAGGTGAGGGATGAGGTTAAAGACAAGTTGGAAGCTTTAAAGAAAGCTTTGAAGTTCACTCCGAGATCGCTCTCCTTTACTGCTAAGTTGGTAAGTGTAAGTAATGTTACTACCACCCCATCTTCAACCGAAATAGTTGTAAGTGTTGCCAGAGTATTCCCTGTTAGACATAAACAAATTCCAACTTCTACTATAAATTATCCGGAAAAAGATAAGAATATTACTTTAAAAATTTCTGATAAAACTACTCTTGTTCGGGCTTATGGTGGCAAGATGAAATTGTCAGAAATGGCCGTGGGCGACCAGCTACATATTGTGGCAAAGTTCAATGCAGACGGTTCTCTCGATGTAAGAGTTTTAAGAGATAATTCTTTGCATATTATTTTGCACAAGAGTGGTATGGTAGAAAGTATAAATACTAGCGATTTATCTTTTGTCTTAAAACAATCAAATAGAGTTTTGACTGTAAATACAGATGGAGAAACTAAGTTTTATATGAAACGCACTACCACAACTTCCTTTGCCGATTTGAAAGTCGGAGATAAAGTTAGTGTAGAAGGAATAATCAACCTTAATTCAAAGACGGTAAAGGCTCGCTCTGTGACTATTAGTAAAAGAGCTCCTGTTGCCCCAACTTCTACACCAACCCCTACTTCTACTCCTGCTGACACAACCCCTCCTACCGGAACTATATCTATAAATGCAGGTGCTACCACTACTACTCTTGTTACTACCACCCTTACACTTTCTGCTACAGATAATGCTTCTGGCGTTGCTCAAATGAGATTCTCAAATGACGGTGTAAACTTTAGTGCGCCTGTGCAGTATGTCACTTCTGCCTCTTGGACACTTGCGAGTGGCAATGGTCTAAAGACTGTATATGTTCAGTATAGAGATGGTGCTGGCAATTGGTCTTCAGCTGTTATTGCTGATACAATCGAGCTCTCATTGGCTATCTAATACTCTAAATCAAAATAAAAAGTGCTGCTTGAATAAAGTGGCACTTTTTATTTTCGAGCGTATCTAGAAAATACCTTAGTATTTTCTTTTTTTATCTTCTTTCATCCAACGCTTTGTTTACCCAAGAGTCTGCTTCTTTATTATTTTCACGACGCGTATGTTTGAAAACAACCTTTTTAAATTGAGTGCTTAGATTGTATGCCTGTATATATAATTTTTGTAGAGTTGGTTCTTTTACCTTGTATTGTCTATTCATTTGCTTGGTTACCAGTTCACTATCCATAACACACTCTACTTCTGTGGCGCCTAACTCTTTGGCTTTTTGCATGGCCGAAATCAGGGCAGAGTACTCGGCGTAGTTATTTGTTTGTTCTCCTAGATATTTACCGTACCCAGAGATGGTTTTGCCGGATGTGTCTTTGATTACAACGCCCAAGGCAGCTGGTCCAGGGTTGCCTCGTGCCCCCCCGTCGGTATATGTTATTAGTTTCATATTCGAAATGAATGAGTGTATAAGTAAGTTAACTTACTTAGTACCGAATGAATGAGAATATATGTGGCGGAGCCCCTATATAATCTGTCATGCTGAATCATATTTCAGCATCTAGTTAATTAAATAGTTTTCCAGAGATCCTGAAACAAGTTCAGAGCCTGCACTGAGCCGTAGCGAACGTGATGACATTAGTAGTTAAGTTTCCAGATCCCGTTTTTATTTTTGTTTATAAAGTATATGATTTTATTTTGAGTATCAGCTGCAGATGTAATGATTCTTTCGTTAATTATGTCGTGGCTTACAGAGTAATAAGGAAACAGAGCGGTAGATTTATCGGCCCATACAAGCCCTAGCGTATTGTGTTCATCCAAGGGCATTGCTTGTTGCAGCTGTTCACCGGAGCGGTTCAGAAGGTATGGTTCTTCATTTTGGCTATATGTCCAAAGTTCCCATTGCGACCACATTAGCCACCAGTTGTTGTATTTAGAAATGACAAATTTTTCGGCCGGTACTTTATGCTTGCTATTTTCTGTAACTAGAAGCATCTTTGAATTTTTGCTTGTCTTTAGTAATAGAGTATTTTCTCGTGCTGCCAGTATTTGTAAATTATTTTCTATTTGGTCTATATTATTATTTTCGGAATCTAAATCTGTACTATCCAAGGTGTTAAATGTAGAATTAAAACCAAGTGTATCTCTAACAATTATATATTGTTTTTTGGAAGGGTTGGGTTGTACGGTCCAGAGCTGGTCGCTTTCCATGTACCAATCAGTATAAATATTTTTTGTTATAATTTGAGACTTATCGGTAATCGGGGAATATAAATATATATTTTCTCTGGTGCTATAATATAATTTTGGCTCAGAAGAATTGCTCCAATGGAATTTTTTTATTGGAGCGTTGTTTTTGGCTATGTCTGTTTGTTTTAGAGGGTCGGCTGGATTAAATAAAATAAATTTTGAATAAGATAAATCTTTGCCGTAGTCTTGAGCTCTGGCGGGTAAAACTTTTTCGTATATAAGTGCGTAATTATTTTCTTCTGCCCAGGCTATTTCTATGCGTTTGGAGTTTTCTATATTTGAGATAAGTTGATTTTCTCCAGATATATTATTCCAAAGCCAAACTTCGGTGTTGTTATTTTTTTGGATTGTATAAAGGATAAATGATCCGTCATAGGATAGGGCAAAGTTGTTTATCTTGCTATCTATTAGGGACTGAGGCTTATTTTTTTTAAGCAAACTTATTTCCTTTATGTAGTTTGTTTGCTTATTTTTTACTTCAATTTCTTTTATCCAATCAAAATATCCTGGCAATGTAATACGCAGATTATATTTAGCTGGTACGATATTGTTTAATCGGATAGGTAGCTTTTCTTGTAGTTTAATGTTGTTTAAGTATGCCTCGGCATTTTTTGGTTCAATATCAATATTAATGGATCCGGTTTCTTTTAATAAGCCATTATGCCAGTCGTAGCGATATCCGGCAGTGTACATTATAATAGCCGGTGAAATTATAAAAAAAGCCACTATAAATATTATAAGTAGTGCTAGGCGAATAGGACGTCTAAATTTTGTACCAGGGTATTCCACGTGGTGTTAGGTTAAAGGAAAAAAGGTAGAAACAGGCGGAAAAGGTGGCTTTGACTTGAGGTTAAATTTGTAATATACTAATAATCATTGTGAAGTGATAAATAGGCTATAAATAGCCTATTTAGAATAGGTAGTCAATACGCTTGATATACTATCAAAAATAAGAGAATAGTCAAAGAATATGCCAAATTTAGCCATTAATGGAGGTAAAAAATTAACTGGTCAAATAGTTAATCAGTCATCCAAAAATTCAGCGGTGGCTATTTTGTGTGCTTCTCTTTTGGTGCGAGGCAAAACTGTTTTATCAAAGGTTCCTCAGATAGAAGAGGTAAATCGCATCCTTGAACTTCTAACCAGTTTGGGCGTAAAGATAGAAAAATTAGGTCCAGGTAAAATAAGTTTGGATACTAGTGTTAATTTAAAGCTAGATAGTATAGACAGGCACGCCTCCGAAGTTACCAGATCTTCGTTGCTTTTGCTCGGCGCTCTTGCATCTCACAAAGTTAATTACAAGCTTTATAAATCCGGCGGTTGTCGTTTGGGAGAACGCACAGTACGTCCTCATTTGTATGCCTTGGAAAAATTTGGAGTAAGTGTTGTTTCCAAACAAGAGTTTTACGAAGTTAAAAATAACCCTTTGCGCGCTGCCGAAATTGTAATGTATGAATCGGGCGACACTCCTACCGAAAATGCAATTATGGCCGCAGTTTTGGCTCCAGGCAAAACTATTATTCGCATGGCTTCGGCCAACTATATGGTGCAAGACCTGTGTTATTTTTTGCGTGAGGCCGGAGCCAAAATACAGGGTGTTGGCAGCACTACTTTGGAAGTAGAAGGTGTTAAACAATTAAAACAAAATGTTAATTATTCTATAATGCCAGACCCGATAGCGGCCATGACATTTTTATCTGTAGCGATCGCTACCAGATCTCACCTTACAGTCAAAAATTGCCCTTTGGATTTTTTGGATTTAGAATTGTATAAGTTAGAAAAAATGGGGCAAAAATTTGAGGTTAAACCAGAAAAACACGAAAGATTTCGTATGGCTAGTATAGAAGTTTGGCCTTCCAAACTTAAAGCTCTGCCAGACAAGATTTATGGACGACCATTTCCTGGATTAAATTTAGACAACTTGCCGTTATTTGTTCCTATCTTGGCCAAAGCCAGAGGACGTACTTTGGTGCACGATTGGGCTTACGAAAATAGATCTGTATATTATTTGGAAATGCAAAAATTAGGTGTCAAAATTACTCTACTTGATTTGCATAGAGCTTGGGTAGAAGGTCCGACTGTTTTTAAAGCCAACGAGGTAGTTTGTCCGCCAGCGTTGCGTCCAGCTGTAAATATACTTATCGGAATGTTGGCAGCCAAAGGCAAATCTATTTTGCGCAATACCTATGTTATAGATCGTGGCTACGAAAATTTATACGAAGTATTAAACAAAGCCGGTGCAGATATTAAATTAATATAACCCTTTTTAATTTTATGCCAGATATTTCTCCTGTAAAGATTAGGGCAAAAAAATATGCCGGTGTTTACTTGGCTGTAATTTTATTTATCATTTCTTTTGGGTCCGGAGTCTTGATAGGCAAGACCTGGCATATCAAAAAACAGCTCACTGCTTCTAGTGGTGGTGTAGAGATGGAGAGAATTCTTAATTTAAAACGCAGTACCAATAATTCCTCAGTTGAATTTGATCAGTTTTGGGATGTTTGGGATAAAATTAAAACAAAATATGTAAAGCAACCCGTGCAAGATGTGGATATGTTTTATGGGGCAGTGCAGGGGTTAGTATCATCTCTGGGTGATCCTTATTCTTTGTATTTTCCTCCAAAAGAAGCGGAGCAATTTGCCAAAGATTTATCCGGAGAATTAGAAGGTATTGGCGCGGAAATAGGTGTAAAAGAAGAGCAGTTAGTGGTTGTATCACCGTTGCCTGATTCGCCTGCAGAAAAAGCCGGATTACGACCAGGAGATAAAATTTTGTTTATAGATAAAGAAAGTTCTTTTGGTATGGATGTTGGTACAGCGGTAAGCAAAATTAGAGGAAAGGCCAATACGCAGGTGGTGCTTACTATCGCCAGAGATGGTGTAAAAGATGCCAAAGAAATTACTATTACTAGATTAAAAATAACTATTCCTGCTATTTTATTTTCGTCCAAACCAAACGACATTGCTTATTTGCGAGTTATGCAGTTTAACGACGAAACTACCAGAGAATTAAATAAATATATTAAACAAATTAAATCTCGCCAGACCAAGGGAATTATTTTGGATTTAAGAAATAACCCAGGTGGTTATTTGGATACTTCTATAGAAATGGCCAGTCAGTGGATAACAAGCGGGGTAGTGGTAAGTGAAAAAGGAAGAGCTGGTATAAGTAATGAGCACAAAACTTTTGGTTCACACCCATTATCCGATATAAGAACTGTAGTTTTGGTAAACAAAGGGTCTGCCTCTGCTTCCGAAATTGTGGCTGGCGCTTTGCAAGATACCAAAAAAGGCGTCCTGATTGGTGAGCAAACTTATGGCAAAGGTTCAGTTCAAGATTTGGAAACTTTCCCAGATGGTTCTGCTTTAAAATTAACAATAGCCGAATGGTTTACTCCAAACGGTAAAAATATAAACAAAGAAGGAATTAAGCCTGATATAGAAATTAAAGAAGATTGGGAGAATGAAAAAGTGGGTGAAGATGCAGTTTTGGATGCGGCCTTAAATTTATTTGCTTCTACAACTTTTAAGTGGTAATTCTAGATTAGATTTTTTCTTCCCAGCGGCGATCGGTTTCTACTTCTAGTTCTAGGAATACTTTTTTGTTTAGCGCAGCTTCTAGTTCTTTTCGTGTGGCGATGCCGATTTCTTTTATAGATCTTCCGCCTGCACCGATAATCATTTTTTTGTAACGACTGTCGTAAGTATAGACAGTTGCTTTTATTACATATATATCTGGCTTTTCTTCCATTTCTTGCACTTCTACATGGGTAGTATACGGTACTTCTTGGCGTAGAGCTTTAAATATTTTTTCTCGGATTAGTTCGGCTACCCAGAATTTGGTGTTTATATTCGTTAGTTGATCTGATGGGTAAGTTGGAATACCAACTGGAAGAAGTTCGAACACTTTGTCTTTTAGAGGTTGGATATGTCGGTTTTCTTCTGCAGATACTTCAAACACAGCTGTAAATTGATCTGCTAAAGCCAGGTAATCTTCTAGGAAAGTTTTTTCGTGGGCTGGTAGGTCTGTTTTGTTAATTACTAGTAATTTTGGTATTTCTTGGTTTCGTATCATGGCTAGAGTGGCTCGCTCTTCTACACCCAAAGACTTGGTAGGGTCGGCTACATACATTATGATGTCTATGCCCTGTAAGGCGTCGTGGGCTCGCTGGATGAGTTTACCCGACAATGGGTTGCCTTTATCTTTAAAGATACCCGGAGTGTCTACAAAGACCGCCTGGCCTTGCGCAGTATTTAGCACACCGTGTATAATGTCTCTGGTAGTTTGAGGTTTATCGGTTACAGCTGCGAGTTTCTTACCTACCAAAGTGTTGAGAAGCGCAGATTTGCCCACGTTAGAACGGCCGATAAGGGTAACAAAACCGGATTTTAAAAGTGGGGTAGGGATTTCTTTTTTTGCCTTAACCATATACAGTTTGTAATATTCTTAAGTTTGTACTACTATATACCAAATTGAGGGAAAAATCAAGGGTAGCGTATGCGAGTGATTTTGATACAAAATGTGCCTGGACTTGGCAAGATAGACGACATAAAAGAAGCATCCGAAGGATATTCTAGGAATTTTTTATTTGCCAAAAATTTAGCTATACCAGCAACTGCCAAAGCGCTGCAAGAGGTGGAGGCTCGCCGCAATAGGCAAGTAAAAGACTTGGAGCAAGATTTGCGAGGGCAGCAAAGTTTGGCAGATAAGCTGGATGGTTTTGAAATAAATATAAAAGAAAAGGTAAGTGCTTCGGGCGCATTATATGCGTCTGTTGGTCCGCAAAAAATATCCGAGATGCTGGCGAAATCAGGTTTCAAAATAGATAAAAATCAAATTATAATTAAACCGGTAAAAGAAGTGGGGGAGTACAAGGCTACAATCAAGTTTGCTCATGGACTCGAGGCCGAAATAATTGTTAACGTTATTAAACTATAATTTTTCTGTTTTATGTCTAGTAAAACAAAATATATTTTTGTTATTGGTGGTGTGTTAAGTGGGGTAGGAAAGGGTGTAACAACGGCTTCCATTGGCCGTATTTTTAAAAATAGAGGATTTAATGTTTCGGCTATTAAAATTGATCCATATATAAATGTAGATGCTGGTACAATGAATCCGGTAGAGCATGGCGAAGTGTTTGTCACCGAAGACGGAGACGAAACAGATCAAGATTTGGGAAATTACGAAAGATTTTTGGAAACTGATATATATTCTTTTAACTACATGACCACTGGTCGTGTATATTTGAGTGTAATAGAAAAAGAGCGCAGCATGTATTATAAAGGCAAGTGCGTAGAAGTTGTGCCTCATATTCCTATGGAGGTAATCGGTCGCATAAAAACCGCCGCTGCCAAAACTAAAGCCGAGGTAATGGTGATAGAAGTAGGTGGAACTGCCGGTGAATACCAAAATATTTTGTTTTTGGAAGCTGCTCGCATGATGAAATTAGAAAATCCAGAAAGTGTTGCTTTTGTGTTGGTAAGTTATTTGCCTGTGCCAGGACATTTGGGAGAAATGAAAACCAAACCAACACAATATGCTTCCCGCACTTTAAATGCCAGTGGTATTCAGGCAGATTTTATCGTAGCTCGTGGTCCGGCTGCGCTAGACAAACCAAGACGAGAAAAATTAGCTGTTTTGTGTGGTCTTCGCAGTGAAGATGATGTTATCGCTGCCCCAGATGTAAAAAGCATATATGAAATCCCTCAGGTTTTGGAAAAGCAAAAATTTGCTGAATTGCTAATGAAGAGGTTAAAAATAAAACCAAGAAAGTTAACAGACAAAGGTTGGGATAGCTTTGTAAATAAAATAGACAAGATTGAAAAATCAATAAAAATTGCTGTGGTGGGTAAATATTTTGCTACCGGCGATTATACTTTATCCGATTCTTATATTTCGGTAATTAACGCGATCAAGCATGCTGCGTGGCACAATGGCGTAAATGCCGAACTTACTTGGGTAGATGCCGAAGAGTACGAAAAAAATCCTGGTAAAGTAAAGGAGTTGGGTAAGTACGACGCCCTAATTGTTCCTGGGGGTTTTGGTACCAGAGGTATAGAAGGAATTATTTCTGCAATTAAATACGCTAGAGAAAACAATTTGCCATATTTGGGCTTGTGTTATGGTATGCAGCTTGCAACTATAGAATTCTCTCGTAATGTTTTGGGTTACAAAGATGCTCATACAGTAGAGTGCAATCCAAAGAGCAAAAATTTAATTATCAATGTTAATTTAACTCAAGCGGACAATATAAAGAACGAACGTTATGGTGGTACTATGCGTCTCGGTGCGTATGATTGTGATTTAAAGCCGGGTAGTCATGCTAGAGAACAATATAAAACAGACAAAATCAGCGAACGTCATCGTCATCGTTATGAATTTGATAATAAGTATAGAGAAGAAATGGAAAGTAAGGGCATGGAAGTAACTGGTGTAAACCCGCAATCAAATTTAGTAGAAATAGTAGAATTAAAAAAACACCCATATTTTGTTGGAGTGCAATTTCATCCAGAATTCAAATCTAGGTTTTTACAGCCACATCCACTGTTTGTTGGGTTGGTAAGGGCAGTATTAAAAAAGTAATTTGACTTTAATCAATCATATTGTATACTCCTTAAACAAGGAGGATTTTGCCATGTCCGAACAAAGGCATAAAGTGGGGGATGTGCTTTCAAATGGCGTTGTTATAACAGAGGAGTTGTTGGAAGCAATGGCCAAGTTTGAATCGCAGGGCGTAGATCCTGAGGATGAAGCTCGGATTAATGCTTTGCTTCGTCAAGGTGCTGAAGAGAACGCACGTATTCTGAAGGATTCTCGTGCATGTCGTTGTTATACAGAAGGCGGAGTGCGCTTAACTGGCGCACATTGTCCGATGCACACTGTGTACCGCTAAATATCATGGCTTTGGCAAAAAATCAGGGAGCAGTATAAAACTGCTCCCTTAATATTAAAAAGTAAATTCTATCTCCCAGCCAATCGAATAATAGTGTTTACAGTTCGAAGTAATATAGATATATCCAAAGTAAAATTTCGATTTTTAATATAATACAAATCGTATTCTAGTTTGCGCAAGTTTTCTTCTATGGTTCCATAGTACGACTCTTGTACTTGAGCCCAACCGGTTAGACCCGGTTTGATTAAGTGTCGCAGAGAATAAAAAGGCATTTGTTCGGTAATCTGGTTTACAAATTCTGGGCGCTCTGGGCGAGGGCCAATAAACGACATGTGACCCTTTAGGATATTTATAAATTGAGGAATTTCATCTATGCGAGTAAGTCGTAGCACTTTACCTACAGACGTAATTCGGGTATCTTTTGTGGTAGCAAATTGCGGGCCATTAGTTTCGGCACTGCCATCGGCAGATAGGCTTTTCATGGTGCGATATTTGTAAACTTTAAAAATCATACCGCCCCGACCTACTCTATTTTGAGAAAAGAATACCTGTCCTTTGGAGCTTAGTTTGATGGCTAGGGCGACAAGAGGGAAAGTTATAATAAAAAATATACCAACAATTATTGCCAAAAGGTAATCACTTAAAATTCGTAAGCGATCGTAAATCTTTTTTTGTTGTTCTTGTAAATGCGCTACAAACCAACCTTCAGAAAAAGTAAATGGGGGAATGCGATGCATGGTAGATTCGTAGAAATCAGAAAGACTAATGATACTTATTTGGTGAAAAAGACTTTGGTAGAGTTCTTTTAGTAGGTTGCTGTTTGTGGCCATGTGCGGCGCAAGCACGATTATGTTTACACCTTCTTTGTTTTGTTTATTTATTTCTGCAATGGTATTTCCTAAAACAACACCTGATCCTTTTAGTGATGAAGCAAGTTCAAGGTTATCATTTCCAGAAATTATGCCTGCCACACAGTATCCAGATTGCGGTTCTTGTTTGATATGGTTTATAAGTTCGACTACTTCTGGGGTAATACCAGCAAAAACAGTGTTGTATTTTAGGTTCAGTACAATAAATCTGTTGTAAAGAAAACGCCACACAGAAATAAAACCGAAACCAACCAGAGAAGTGAGTAGTAAAATAGTTTTTGGAGAGATAGATTGTTTTGGGTTAATATAGAAATAAATAATACCAAATACAATCCAAACCAAGGCGCTAGTTATAATTTTTTGGTAGAAAACCCAGGAATTTTTGGCTTTGGTTACATCGTATAAGCCGGCAATAAACATGATGATTGTAGCCAAGAAAAACAGCAAGGTCATTGGTGCCAACAGGTTTATGAAATTTTGCCCAGGGGTTGTTAAGTATCTTAAATATATGCCAAAATATAGGCCGGCGTATAAGCCAGCGAAATCACCGATTAAGAGGGTAATTTGTTTGAGACGGTACATATTATGGTATAATATCCGCAAATATGTCTGAATTCTACCCCAAATTAGGCAAAAAATCAATAGTAGCCGGGCTTTTAGCTTCGGCAGCTTTTTTGGTTCATTCAGACGCTGTTTTGGCCAAAATACCAAACGACCCTTATTATAGTTTGCAAGAATCATTTTATAACCAGATTGGGGCTCCGCAAGCCTGGGAGTATACTACCGGCGGTAGTGATGTAGTAGTAGCTGTAATAGATACAGGCGTAGATATTAACCATGAAGATTTAAAAAACAATATTTGGAGAAATCCAAAAGAAATTTTTGGCAACGCTATTGATGATGATGCGAATGGTTTTATAGATGATATAAACGGTTGGAATTTTGTTGAACATAACAATGATGTTAGTATTTCTGCCATTTTAGAATCAAACGATTCTGGCGCTGTAAACCATGGTACAATTTTGGCCGGCCTTATTGGTGCAGAAGGCGATAACAGTGCTTTGGGAACCGGTTTGAACTGGAGCGCTAAAATTATGCCGCTTAGAGCGATAGGCAGTAATGGAGATGGGGTGTTGGCAGATGTTGCAAGGGCAGTAAATTACGCAGTAGATAATGGAGCTCATATTATAAGTATAAGTTTTGTTGGCGCATCTACTTATCCAGAATTAACCGATAGTTTATTTAGAGCTTATAAAAAAGGTGTGTTGGTAGTGGTGTCTGCCGGAAATAGTAGAAATGATAGTAGTGGTAATGAAAACTTAACAAAAGTTAAACAATATCCAATTTGTTTGGACTCTGATTCTTCCGAAAACTGGATATTGGGAGTTGGTTCAGTTGATCATAAAGATCAATTAAGTATTTTTGGCGATTATGGCAGCTGCATAGATATTTCTGCTCCGGGAGAAAGAATTTTTAGTACTCAAAAATTTGCCCCACAGTATGGTTATACCAAAAATTTTGATGGTGCGTGGAGTGGAACTTCTTTTTCGGCGCCGTTAGTAGCCGGAAGTGCAGCACTTATCAAATCTATCCGTCCAGATTGGAGTGCCAAAGAAATTATGGCTAATTTGCTTCATAGTGCCGAAGATGTCGATGGATTAAATCCTGGTTTTGCCGGGCAGATGGGTTATGGTCGGTTAAATGTGGGCAAGGCTGTGGCTATAGCTTTTACATCCAAAAATGCGCCACCTCCGCCACCAGTTGTTTGGACAAGCAAATTAATTAGTAATAAAAAAACTAATATGGTTCAGGTTGCGACAGACGGTAAAGTTTTGCGTGAATTTCCATTAACAAACTATTCGCCAAAGTTTTCTAGGTGGGTTATGAAGGACGATTTGTTTGTCTATGCCAGGTTTGAAAAAAATAAAATAATAGTAGATGCTTGGGATTTGGTAGGTAATAAGAAATTGTCTAATTTTGTTTTGGTTGGATTATCTTCTTTGTCCGATTTAAAAATAGAAAATCTGTGGGGGTACGATCCAAACGCAGTTTTGTTTGTAAAAAAAGGAAAAGTAAATCAGAAAATTATTATTGATATTGCTAGTAAGAGCTGGAAGGCAGAAGAGTAGAATAAAGAATGGCTTGATAAAAGCCGTTCTTTATTATAGTGTTAAACGATAACAACAGGAGGATGTATGTTTTCTCCAGAGAATCCCATGCGAGAGAATGTGAAAAATTTGGATAAACCCTTTAGCGTAGACCAAGACGGTAATCTGGTAACAATGGCCGAATACGTTGCTGTCTACGGGCACGAGAGGGTACGGGCTGCAATTCACAGTCCCACGCCGGATCAGACCCGTACAATCAAGGCCGTAGGCAAGTTTACCAAGGATGATTTGTTTAAATTGGCCGAAGCGTTCGTTTTGGACGGAGGCGACGATGTGGCTGTAGTATCAATTAGTGGTAATAGCTATGATAAACAGCAGAGGATCGACTCTGTTCGTAATAGGGGTTCGTACGGACAACAATTTGTCCATGGTCTGCACGGTATGATGCGCATGACCGATAGCGCGATCCGAGGTGGGTGGATCGAGTTTGTGGTGGTGCCGGCATATCTGGAAATTCCAGATCTGTAAGTTTTGTTTCGGGGCACATATGCAATGCGTAGGTGTCCTCTTTTTTATAGATTATATTGTCAATAAAGGTGGAAAATGTTACAATTTAACTATCGTTCCGAATCTCTCGAGTGCTCGGGGTTGTTTTCGCTAGAGGTAGTCGGGATGGCAATTTAGACATTTAAATATTTGTCATTAATTTGAAATTAGAAATTAGAATTTTTTTATGGACACTCCTATTTTTGAGAAAAAAAATGTCTTAGTCACCGGCGGGGCTGGGTTTATTGGCTCTCATCTTTGCGAAAGGTTGCTCAAAGAAGCCAAAGTTATTTGTCTGGATGATTTTTCTAATTCAACACCTGCTAACATTAGCCATTTATTGCAATATCCGGATTTTGAGTTCATAAAATATGATGTTAACCAGCCGATAGATTTAGACAGATTTGATGAGCTAGATAAATTTAGGGTGAAATATCAGGGTATTCAAGAGGTTTATCATTTGGCTTGCCCAACTAGCCCAAACGATTTTGAAAAATTAAAAATGAAGTCTTTGTGGGCAAATTCTTCCTCTATGATTAGCACGCTTGATTTGGCAGTAAAATACAAAGCCAAGTATGTTTTTAGCTCCAGCTCAGTAGTTTATGGCAACGCCACAGACAACAAATCTGTTTTTAAAGAAGATGATAAGGGTGTAGTAGATCATTTGTCTCCGCGAGCCTGTTACGACGAAGGCAAACGTTTCGCCGAAACTTGCGTGGCCACTTATAGACAGGTTTATGGCATAGATGCCAAAATCGCCAGAGTGTTTACTACATACGGTCCGCATATGAAGATTTTCGAAGGGCAAATGATCCCAGATTTTATTATTAGCGCACTGGATGGAAAAAACTTAACCATAAATGGCGATGAAAATTTTTCCACTTCTTTTTGTTATGTTACAGATTTGGTAGATGGTTTGGTGCGTCTTATGTCCAGCTCCCCAGATGTGCAAATTGTAAATTTGGGCGATGATAAGATTGTAAAGGTTGTAGATGTTGCCAATGCTATAATTGCTGCCACCAACTCTTCTTCGCAAGTTGTTTTTGAAAAACCTTTATTATTTTTGACCAGAAAAGGCGCTCCAGATTTGGCCTATGCCAGAGATGTGTTAGGGTGGATGCCTCTCGTACGCCTTCAAGATGGGCTAGAAAAGACTATAGACTATACTATTGCCAACAAAGAGGCGATGATGTTTAATCAGGGGTAAGATGAGTCTATGTTGTTTGTAATAGTCCCTGCCTATAACGAAGAAAAGAATATCGGTCGCGTTCTTGGCGGCCTTTTTAGTCATGGACACAAAAATGTTGTGGTAGTAGATGACGGCTCTACAGATAATACAGCCCAGGCTGCGGCTGAAGCTGGAGCTACGGTGTTGCGACACGAGGTAAATAGAGGGCAGGGAGCAGCTTTGCAAACTGGTAATGACTTTGCTTTGCAAAAAGGAGCCAGTGTGGTGGTTCACTTTGACGCAGATGGCCAGTTTAATCCGGCAGACATAGAGATTGCGCTAGGTGCCATGAAAAATAATAATGCAGACGTGCTTTTGGGTTCTCGTTTTTTGGATAATAGGTCCGAAATTCCGTGGACAAAAAAATATATTGTTTTACCAATCAGTCGGTTTATAAATAGATTGCTTACAGGGTTAAAATTAACAGATGTTCATAATGGTTTTAGAATTTTGTCGCGACCCGCACTGGAAAAAATAAATATTTCTCAAGATAGGATGGCTCATAATTCGGAAATAATAAAACAAATAAGACAGCACAAGCTAAATTTTGTAGAACACCCAGTAGAAGTAAAATATTTTAAATACGGCCAGGGTGTAGATGGTGGAATAAAAATCTTACAAGATATTTTGGCTGCTAAATTTTTGAAATAATATATGTTTCTTATCCAAATTTTGCTCGTAGTTTTTTTCTTGTTCGCTCTATCCAAAGTAATTGGTCGTTTTAGGGTGGGCGATCTTGGTTTGGCAGGAGTAGTTGGTTGGGTTTTATTTTGGGTTGCTGCTATGGTGGTGGCGCTACTACCGAACTCTACAGCCAGATTGGCCGAATTTGTTGGTATTGGCCGCGGTGCAGACTTGGTGGTCTATGTAGCTTTGGCCGGGATATTTTTTATTATCTTTAAGCTAATAGTGAAAATAGAGATATTAAATAGAGAAATTACCAAGCTGACTAGAAAAATTTCTTTACAAGATAGAAATAAGCCATAAGATAAACAAGTATGTCGCGTATTGCCCATGTAGTTTCTACTTTTTCGCCACAGTTAGGTGGTATGGGTAGTGTTTGTGCTAGTGAAGCGCAAGCTATGGCCGAACAAGGGCACGATGTAACAGTGTTTACTTTGCAATATTCTGGCAAACAAGATTATTCTGAAGAAGATAAAAAGTTTCTCTTTAAAGTAGTTAGATTAAAACCACTTGTTAAATTAGGTGATGCCGGACTGGTTCCGCAAATACTTTGGAAGATAGGCAAGAAATTTGATTTGGTACATTTGCACTATCCTTTTTATGGTGGAGCCGAATGGCTAAATTTTGTTAGTGTACCAATGGTAATTACTTACCATATGGATGCTCAGGCTACCGGAGTAAAGTACATTATTCAAAAAGTATACGATTTTATTTGGCCAAGGATTTTGTTTACTAAAGCCAAAAAAGTAATTACAGTTGATAGTAGTTTTAATAGCTCAAGATTTTTAAAGGGTGTGCCGCTGGATAGAGTGGTAGAAATACCTAACGGTGTAGATACAAATATATTTAAGCCGCAAATAGCGGATTTGGGGGCTTTACACCTGGCAGATTTGCAAGACAAAAAAATTATTTTATTTGTTGGCAATCTTTTGCCTTTGAAACGTTTGGATTTAGCTATTAGATCGATAAAATTATTAAATAACAAAGATGTAGTATTATTGGTGGTGGGCGGGGGAGACGGTGTTGAAAATTATAAGCAGATAGCAAAAGATTTGGGTGTAGATTCGCAGGTAAGATTTGTTGGTCCTTGTGCCGATAGGGCCAAATTGGCGCAGTATTATAACGCAGCGTTTTGTGTGGTTGTACCCTCGGATTATGAATCGTTTTCTTTGGTGGCCATAGAAGCGATGGCTTGCGGCAAACCGCTCGTGTTGAGTGATTTAGATATTTTTAAAAATAAATTTAGTGGTGCAGTATTTTTTGAAAAAGGTTCGGAGATTAGTTTAAAAAATGCTCTACAAGAAACATTCGCGTTATCTGAAGAAGAGCGAGATGTGGCTGGCAAGCGGGGCAGAGAGGAAGTCCTGAAAAATTTTTCTTGGGAAAGTCATATAAATAAATTAAAAGAATTGTATGTCCGAATTTAACTACGAAACATCTATTTGGGGACATGGCAAAGCTAGCCTAAAGTTAAGCTCGCCAACTTTTTTTCGTTTGCGACAATGTTTAGATTCAATTAAAGATTTAAAAAGCGGCGCAAAGGTAATGGAGCTTGGTTCTGGGGCAGGTCAGTTTATTCGTCAGATCAAGGCTATAAGGCCAGATTTGGTCTGCTATGGCAGCGATATAAGTGAGCACGCTATATCTTTGGCTAAGCAGGCAAATGACGGGGTAATTTACGATTTAAGCTCGGAGAAAAAGCTGCCATACGAAGACGGTAGTTTTGATGCAGTATTGATTTTTGACGTGTTAGAACATGTAACCGACCCAGGGGCTATTGTGGCCGAGGCGCACAGAGTGCTAAAAAGCGAGGGAGTATTTCATTCTTTTGTGCCGTGTGAAGGTGATTGGGCTTCTTTTTGGAATTTGCTTAGAAAATTTAATGCGGGCACAGACCTTACCAAAATGTATGCCGGCCATATAAATAGATTTTCTAAAAAAGAATTAGTGGGTATTATGAAATCGTATGGATTTGAAATAAAAAAAATAAGATACAGCGAGCATGTGCTCGGTCAGCTCTTGGGCATATTTTCCTTTTTTTCTATGGATAGGTTTGCCAAGAAGAATAATTTACAACAGGTAAATAACGAGCAGTATTTTTATGATTTGAGTAAAAGAGGCGGAGGAGCGCTGCAGTTAGTAAAAGATATTATAAATAGTCTGGTGGCTGTAGAATCTATTATTTTTTCCAGATTACCATCTCCAAATGTGCATATAGCAGTTATTAAAAAATAGTGTATATTATTTCATGCGTGTTATTCATATAATTCCCTCTGCCTTTGAATATTTTGGCGACATAAGATCGCAGGCCTTTAAGTTGCTAGAAGGGTTGCACAAGATAGGTGTGGACGCAGAAGCATTTACTTTGCAGTATGGGTTAACCAGCAAAGCATTAAAAGCTAGTGTGGCAGAAGACGCACCTTCGGTGCATGCATTTAAAGGTAGTGTGGGCGCAGATGATCTGGTAGAAAATTTAAAAGATTTTGATATTGTGCATTTACATTGTCCTTTTTTGGGAGCTGCCAGAAAAATTATAAATTGGAAGAACCTTCATCCAAACATTCCGCTGGTTGTAACCTATTATCGCGAGGTGCCTTTTGAAGACGTCTTTAGTTTATTTATAAAATTATACAACTTTTATTTTTTACCAAAATTGTTTGCGTTAAGTAGTGTGGTGGTTTGTCAAAATTTTGAAACATTTAAGAGTTCGTCTGGGGCAGGCTATATGAATGATAAAATCAGGTTGGCCGTTATAGACGAGATAGAATTAGATAAGGAAATAGGTAATTTGGATGTTAAAGAAGCGGTTGCGGCCAAGACCCTGATGGTGTATAATAGTTTAATAAGTTAATTCTTATTCTAATTAGTTATCAACTAAATATGCCTGGCGAAAAACCAACGGAGCAGCAAGAATTTTTTTCTCGTGGCCGTGCTGCAGAAATTTTAGGCAAAGTTGCAGAATATGGAGAGTCAGGTCATTGGCCTAATGATATATCTCCTTATGATATTGGTCGTGCCTTAGGACGATTGATGCCTAATAATGGTGCCCCCAATGAGTATAATTTAGCCGAATTAATTAGAGGGATGCAAGGAGTGCCCAGTCAACGTTTAGAATTGGTTGATAGTGAATAGTGGCTTTGGTAAGTTAATTTTATTAAAGGTTGCGTTTCAATGGACGCTACGCGACATGATTACGTTAAATCAATTTAGCTAAATCATATGGGAAGATTTAAAAAAGGACTTTTTTTAGGAGGTTTAATGGGTGCAGCCTTAATGTGGCTTAACGCCACGCCAAAAGGCAAAGAAATGCGAGAAAAAATGATGTCTCAAGCCAATGATTTGCACGATCAGCTAAAAGAGAGCTTGAAGCAATTGGATGGTCCAACCAAAGAGATGTACGACGCTCTAGTAGAAAGAGCAGTAGAAGAATATGCTGCCAAAAAAGAAATGGCTATGGAGGTAAAAAATCAATTGGTAAGAGAGTTAAAGAAGCGTTGGAAGAACTTGGAAAAAGAAATTAAGAAATAATAACTATAAAATAAAAACACCGCTTAATTATAAGCGGTGTTTTTATTTACTAGAGCTTTTTGATATCCTCAACCGTTAGTTGCAGTTCTCTGTTTCCGTTCCACTCGTTTACGCCAATAGAGAAAACCATATCTATTTTATCTCCGGGTTTCAGAGATTCTTTCCAATTTTCGGAATATTTTTTTATGTCTCCTAATCCAAAGCCGATGGTTTTCTTTAGCAAGTGAGAGTTATGTTTTACTGTTAGGCGTAAATGTTTGCCGTCTTGGCCGACCGGGTCAATATTTACAAGCGTTACAGATTTGGCCAAATACTTTGGCTCTTCGTTGGCTTGTCCAAATGGTTCAAATTTTTGTAATAAATCGTATAGTTTCCAATTTACTTCGTCCAGGTCAACTTCTGCATCTACGGTAATTTGTGGAGTCATATCGACTTCGGCAGTTTGGGTGGCTGCCCTAGTAGTTAGTTTTGTTTTAAATTCTTCCAGAATACTTTTATCTTTGAGGGTAAATCCGCAAGCTTGAGGATGGCCGCCGAATTTTCCAAATATTTCCGGCATGCTTTGTAATGCCAAGATTAAATTAAACTCACGGATACTGCGTCCGGAACCAACTATTTCTTTTTCACCTTCTCCCATTACTATAGAAGGCCTGTAGTAGTCGTCTTTTATCTTTCCGGAAATTAAGCCCAGTATTCCGGTGGGCCAGCCTTGCCCCACCACAAACAATACAGGATTATCTTTTTGGCCAGTTTCTTTTATTTGTCTTCTGGCTTCGCTTACGTACTGTTCTGTAATTTTTTGTCTATCAGTATTATTTTTGTTTAGTTGTGCTGCCAAATCTTCGGCTTCTTTTTCGTCTGTAGCCATTAGTAGGGCAAAAGCAAAGTTGGCATGATCCATGCGGCCGGCAGCATTGATTCTAGGTATAATCTGAAAGCTCATATTATATGAATCGTACACACCTCGTTTGGAGTTCCCGTTTTCGTCGGCCATACCAGCTACAATCAGTAGTTTTTTTAAGCCGATATTTCTAGTTTTGTTTATAACGGTTAAACCATAACGAGTAAGAGTGCGTGATTCGCCTAGTAGTGGCACCATATCGCCAATAGAAGCAATGGCTACCAAATCTAGCATCCATTTTTCAAAACCTTCAAAAGTCTGCCCGTCTGGCAAGGTGGCATTTTTGCGAGCGTACTTTCGCAATAAGCCCTGTACGAGTTTAAAGCCCACAGCCGCACCGCAGAGTCCTTTGTCTGGGTAAGGTTCGTCTGGCACAAGTGGGTGAATTATAGCGTCGGCTTTTGGCACCTTTTTTGGCACCACGTGGTGATCTGTAATTATAACTTTGATTTTTTTCTTTTTGGCCTGTGCCACTTCGTCGTAGTTGCTAATACCGCAATCGCAGGTAATAATCAGATCTGTTTTCTTTTCTGCTAAAAATTCTATTGTTCTTGGATTAAGGCCATAGCCATCTGTTTCGCGATGGGGGATAAAGACATCTACATTTTGTGCTCCTAATTTTCTTAGGCCGTTAATTATAATAGCCGAAGCGCAAACACCGTCCGCATCGTAGTCTCCGTGCACCACGATATTTTCTTGGTTTTTTATGGATTTAAAAATTATGTCCGTTGCTTTTTCCATGTCCTGGAATAAAAATGGATCATGAACATCTTGGGAATAATCAGGATTCAAAAACTCATCGATTCTTTTTTGATCACGCAAATTTCGGTTCCAAAGCAAACGAGAAATTGTAGTTGGTAATTCTGGATGAGAGTTAATAAAATCGTCTGGTGGGGGAGGCAGAACGTTCCATTTTTTAAGCATGGTAATAGAATAAGAAATTAATAATAGTTCTTGAATTTATGTTCAAGTAGTACTATTAGTTTCCTATGGAATTTTTAGTATTGCAAAGCTGGTAAGAAGCTAAAAACAAGCATGGCAATAATTGCCAAAAGAGATATGGCAATCCAAATTCTTTTTACAGTTTTATGTTTCATATGCGAAGTGAGTAAGTAAAATATTTAGCTTGCTAAAATATTTTCGAGCGAACGAGTATATATGCGGCTTTAGCCCATATAATTTATTTTTTTCGTATGTTTAATAATTTGTCTATTTCTTCTTCGGTGGTAGGTAGTTTTATTCCAATCTTTGCTAGTTCTGACGGTAAATGCTTTATATTATGCGTATTGAGCTGTTGTCCAAGTAGTAAGTGGCCAGTATTTTTAGAAAATAATTGTATTCTATCCATAGATAGATTTGCGCATAATTTTCTGGCAACCCATGAAATCTTATTGCTGTCGAGTGTAGTATCCTTAATTAAAAAGCTGACAATATTTTCTATTAAAGCGCGAGCATAAACTTCATCGTCAAAAATTTTTTCTGGATTTCTAATCAGTGTTCTTACAATTTCTCTTGCGGTTGTAAAAACAATAGTGTCGCGTCCGAGTATTTTGTTAGATTGCTGTAATTCCGGTCTGAGCTGTTGGTGCAGAGAAGTGTGTGTGACTCCTAAAGCAGCTAGTATATTTATATTTTCTTTATTTTTTAGTTGTGGGAATTGCTGAGTTAAGTTTTTTATTTTTTCTTTAAGCGTAGCGGCCATAATTTTTTCTCTTTCTATAATGTTACGTGCTTTATCACCCAAGGCAGACTTAATATTTGTTATGCTTAAATCAAAATATCCTTCTAGAAAATCTTTTATAGCTTCAGCTTCAGTTTCTGCTGGAGTATAAGCCTCTATTGTTATAGGATGCTCTGATGGCGTATCTATAAATAAAACAGGTTTTTTACTGTTGTATAGTAAAGATAATATTTTTTTGTCGACATGACTAAAATTAATTTCGTCTGGGTTTGTTTTTCCTTCTGAAATTTCGTTATATAACTTTTCTGTATATTTTGTCCAACCGTGTTCTTCTGGTATAAAGACGTCAGCTTTTTTTAAAGCCTCCGGCAAGCGGCTAAAATCTTCAGGTGTTCCATGGTATGAAAAGAAAAAATCAACTGTAATATTTGGTTCTTTTTCTTTATTTTCTCCTGTGATTTCTGGGTTGTGTCCAGGTTGTATTTCCGACATATCTATCTCTTTAAGACCGCCAAGTAAGTCTCTGGCGGAATATCTATTTTTCCATGAGCCAACATGCGTTTTTTACCTTTTTTCTGTTTCTGTAATAGTTTTTGTTTGCGTGTGTAGTCGCCACCGCTCATAGTTTCGATAACGTCTTTGCGTAAAGCCGACAGTCTGTCTGCGGCAATTACTTTTCCTCCAATTGCAGCCTGGATCTTTAGGACAAATTGCTGTTTGGGCAATGATTCTTTTAGTGATTCTACGATTTTTTTGCCTACTTTATACGCATAATCTCGCCAAACTAGGGTGGCTAGAGCCTCTACTTGCTCCTCTGCTACAATAATATCTAGCCTCACTACGTCTGTAGTTTGGTAATCTATGAATTCATAATTCATAGAAGCGTAGCCAGAAGTAACGGTTTTTAGTTTATCATAAAAATCAGTAATAAGCGATGCAAGCGGAATTTCGTAATGCAACATAGCGCGCTGGTCGCTGCCGGTGCTTAAATATTCAGTGTTTATATATTTGCCTTTGCGTTCGGATACGAGCCCCATAACGTTACCCACAAAATCTTTTGGGGTAATTACGTCTAGTTTCATCCAAGGTTCCAAAATTTCTGTAATATGAGTTGGGTCTGGCATTTCCTGCGGGCTATGGATAGTTTTTTCTTGGCCAGTATTGCTTATTATGCGGTAGGCAACGCTCGGTACAGTAATAATTATTTCCAAATTATATTCTCGGCTTAATCTTTCTTGAAAGATATCTAAGTGCAACAGTCCTAAGAAACCACAACGGAAACCAAAACCAAGAGCCAAAGAATGTTCTGGTTCGTAGAAAAGAGAAGCGTCGTTTAGTTTTAATCTTTCAATCGCGTCGCGTAGTTCTTGGTAGTCGTCTCCTTCTTTGGGAAAGATGCCGGCATACACCATTGGTTTTACTTCTTTATAGCCAGGCAAAGCCAGGGTATGAATATTTTTTTCCTCTTCGTCTTTTTTGAAAGTGGTAATCGTGTCACCCACACGACAGTCGCGCAGTTCTTTTAATCCGGTAATACAATAACCGATTTCGCCGGTATTTATTTTGGCAGCAGATTGAAATTTTGGCGTGTAGTAGCCAACGTCCAAAACTTCGGCTGGAGTTCTGGTTCCGATAAGAAATATTTTGTCTCCCTTTTTTAATTCGCCATCCATTACTCGCACAGAAGCGATTACGCCTTTGTAGTCGTTGTAAACAGAATCAAAAATCAAAGCCCTGGTAGGATTATTTGTATCGTATGTTGGTGGGGGGATTCGCTCTATTACTGCTTCCAAAATTTTATCTACACCTTGGCCAGTTTTGCCAGAAGCCAAAATAATTTCTTCCGGTTTACAGCCAAGCAAATGTATAATTTCATCTGTAGTTTTTTCTATATTGGCATTGGGCATGTCTATCTTGTTGATTACCGGGATGATAGTTAGGTTTTGCTCAATTGCCAAATATAGGTTACCTATAGTTTGGGCCTGCACGCCTTGGCTAGCATCTACAAGCAATACTGCGCCTTCTACAGCGGCTAGTGATCTGGAAACTTCGTAGTTAAAGTCTACGTGCCCAGGGGTGTCTATTAGGTTTAATACATAGTCTTTGTAGGTCATTCTTACAGGTGTGAGTTTGATGGTAATGCCTCGCTCACGCTCCAAATCCATAGAATCAAGCAATTGGGCCTGCATGTCTCGTTTAGCTACAGTGCCCGTAAATTCCAAAAGACGGTCGGCAAGAGTGCTTTTGCCGTGATCTATATGGGCGATAATGCAGAAATTTCGAATCTGAGATTTTTCCATGTTTATTCGTTGTTACTGATTGGTTCGGTAGTAGGCAAATTTTTGGTTTGTAGCCAGCGGCTAGCCAAACTATCTTTAATTTGTAATAGTTCCGGCACCCTCAAAAGGTAACATATTAGCCCATAAATTGCTAGACCTATTAAGCTTGCTACCAAGCCCTGGCCAAGTATGCCAAAGAAGTAGTCTTGGTTGAATATTTTGGCCAGTGGATACTTGGCATATTGAATAGCTATAGCCATAGGAATAGCGGCCAAAATAATACGGTAGAAAGAGGAAAGTATTTTTTCTCCGTCAATTTTTTTCAATGTATTCCTTAAAGTAATGCTAAGTATCGTTAGGTTGAGTATTGAAGCGATAGAAAAAGCCAGAGCTAGACCAGCCACACCGAGTGGTTGCATAAGTAGTAGAGCCGCAATAATACCTACCAGTTCGGAAATGATGCCAATAATAAATGGAGTTTTTGTATTGGATAGTGCGTAAAACGCTCGGGCGAGCAGGGGAATAAGCGCTTGAGCAAAAAGACTGAGCGCGAAAAAAGCCAAAGTATCGGCTGTGTGTATGGTGGCAGTCCAATCAAATTTACCTGTGCCATAAATCACGCGTACAATTTGAGCGCGGAGTAAAAGTATGATAATAGCGCAGGGGATAATCAAAAATAAAATTTGTCTAATTGTAGAGGATAAGTTTTTGATAAATTCTTCTATATTATTTTGTGAGGCGGCAGCAGATAGTACTGGGAATACCGCTAAAGCAAAAGGTATGCCGATAATTCCAATAGGTACAGCTTGTAAATTGTTGGCAAAATTAAAAATAGTTACACTTCCTACAGGCAACAAAGATGCCAACATAGTAATGATGACTAAATTTAGTTGGCTAATAGCTAGTCCCAGAGTGCGGGGAATCATTAGTTTGCCGATTAACCGAGTATTTTTATCTTTTAAATTAAAATACCATTTCCATCTGTAGCCGTTGGCATATGCGCTGTAAGCTTGTAAAGAAAAGTGTAAAGAAGCGCCCAACACCACGCCCCAAGCTAGTCCGCTTATCCCCAGTATTGGTACAAGCAGTACAGCGCCGATAATTATGCCTAGATTATAAAATATTGGGGCCAGAGAATATAGAAAAAAGGTGCGCAACGATTGTAGCATGCCACCAATTACCATAGACATCCCCAGCATAATGGTGGAGCCAAACATAATGCGAGTAAGTGTGGCTACTAAATCTTGAGAAGTCTTGCTAAATCCAGGGGCAATAATCGGGGCAAGAGATGGAGCAAAGATAATGCCAAAAAAACTTACTACAAGCAGTGATATGGCGGTAATGTTTAAAATATTGTTGGCAAGTTTCCATGCAGATGACTTGTCTTCGCCCTGATAAAATAGTTTGGTAAATGTTGGAATAAAACCAGCGCTTAAGGCGCCAATAATAAGTAGGTTGTAGATTAAATCTGGGATTTTGAAAGCGGCGTAATAGGCATCCAAGATAGGGCCGGCACTAAAGTAATGGGCAAAGATTCTGTCGCGCGCCAGTCCCATTAGTCGGCTAACCAAAGTAGCGCCGGAAATTATAATAGCAGCTCCGGTGATGGATTTGGATTGGCCGTTTAGAATTTTGAGCATACCCAGTATATCAACCCCGTATTGGACGTAAATGGAATTAATACGGAGGGGTAATTTGAATTATCTTTATTAAGCCTGATAGTTCTTAGTTTTTATTTGGCTGCCTTTAGCAGCCTTACGGGGTTGTATTACTGGGCATAAGCTAGGTGCTGGTAGAGGTTTCTGTTTTAAGATTTACCGTAAGTACTGCATAGTCGGCCCCTTGTCCGGGTGCTCCTTGCACATACATAGAGCCCGTAATGTCGTCTTTGCTAAAGCTAAATTGTTGGACACCTTCTCCTTCACTCTCCACGTCTATATTATATGCTTGTTTTTTTAGTTCGGTTTTATAATATCCAATAATAAAAAATGGGTCAGCGTTTAGTTCGCGCCATTCTATTTGTATTGTGTCGCGGTGGTCACTTACCGGAGCGCTAATCATTTTCCACAGATTTGTAATAGAAGTTAGTTTATCTGTGTCGGCATTTGCTTGTGTGTTTTTGTCCATTGTAATTAAAAGAGGCGACAAAATAATTTTTGGGAAAATAGCGGCGATTTCTATGCCTCTATTTTTGTATTTGCCAGATATAAAAGTAATTTGTTCTATATTATCTTTGTCATACAAAGGTATATTGGAAGGAAAGTTGGCTGGCACAGAGCTTAGAGTTTCTGGTCCGCTACCCATGGCGATGCGGATAAAAATAATTATGCCAATAATAACAAAAACTAAACAACCGCAACCGGTAAAACAGGCACGTTTGATTGCAGAAAAAGCAGAATATTTTTTGGTCAATTCGCCAATCGGTGGTTCGACTATTTCAACATTGTTTATGTTTCGTCGCATAAAAATTTAGGTAAAAGTATTGTAGCAGAAAAGTTTATTTTTGGATAGGTAAATTTGTTGTTTATAATTATTTTTTTGTGTTATAGTAAATTTACTCTAACAAGAGGGGAGGTTTCTATGGCAAAACAAAATGGGAGCCTGCTCTTTTTCGAGTTTTCCCTACTGCCCATTTCAAGATCGTTGCATGGTGTTAAAGCCAGCGTTGGTTATCAGCTTTCATTTTTGGTAATCGGCGATCTCTTGCTTGGTAGGTTGCCAGATGGTGTGGCGGCCAGGCTCAAGTCGCCAATTTCGGCCGATGTGATGGCTATGGTTGCTGCTGGTAACTCAAACGGTGTTGCTCCCGAGCGAGCGAGGGCCGCAATTATGGTAGCTGAAACTTTGTTGGCAATCTGTGAAATATTGCAACCGAAGTTGGTGGGTAGTGATAAGCGTAAGAAGCGATTTTATCCCATAGAGGTAGATAAAAACAACGGCAATCTGCTTCTAAAGGAAAAGGTTGTAGCTACTGCCAATCAGATCGTATCTCTTGTTAGTAAGAGAACGGCGGAAAATGCGAGGATCAAGTATTTGGTGGTACTCGTAATGTGGAAAGTTTTTTTGGGGATTTTGAGGGAAGGTCGAATAAGTGTGCCGGGGTTGCGCAAGAAGATCTCCAAATAGTTTGTTCATTTAGATGGCTCTTGGTTTATTCCGAGGGCTGTTTTATTTTTACGTGATTATTGTTATACTATTTTCGAAGTGTTTAATAAATAATCTGTATTATGCGTTTATCCTTTTACGGAGCGGCTGGAGAAGTAACCGGTTCTTGTAATATGTTTGCGGCAGAAGGTAAAAAGTTTTTGGTTGATTGCGGTATGTTTCAGGGTAATCAGCTTAACGAAGAAAAAAATAGAGAACCATTTCCGTTTAATCCAGCCGAATTAACTGGTGTTATTGCTACGCACGCTCATTTGGATCACGTTGGCCGCCTGCCACTACTGGTCAAAAATGGATTTGAAGGAGCTTTTTATGCTACGCCACCAACTATAGAATTAATAGAATTAATTTTGGAAGACGCCTTACATATTATGATCTATAATCATAATCATCACGGCGCCGAAATTTTGTATGATTCTTCCGATATTGCCAAAGTGATGCTGCAATTTAAAGCGGTAGATTATGGCAAAAAAACTTTGTTATCGCCAGGTGTATATTTTACTTTGCATGATGCTGGGCATATTTTTGGTTCGGCCTTTGTAGAAGTAGAAGCCGAGGGTAAAAAAGTTGTGTTTTCCGGAGATGTTGGCAATATTAGCGTGCCAATTTTGCGCGACACCGAAGATTTACCAAAGGGTGTAGACGCTCTTGTGTGTGAGTCTACATACGGAAATCGCTTGCACGAATCTAGTGATAAACGTGAAGAGTTGCTTGTGTCAGAAATCACAACTGCCTTAAGTAGAGGTGGAACTCTTATGATTCCATCTTTTTCTTTTGAAAGAACGCAGGAATTAATTTATGAACTAAACGAACTTATAGATCGTAGGCATTTGTTGCCGCGCGTGCCAATTTTTTTGGATAGTCCGCTAGCTATCAAAGCCACCAGAGTTTATTTAAAATACCCAAAATATTACGACGCCGAAGCCGACAGGTTATTAAAAAATGATGACGAATTGTTTAATTTTCCAGGACTGATAATGACTGAAACTGTAGAGGAATCAAAAAGAATAAATCACACACCTTCTCCAAAAATAATTATCGCCGGTTCTGGCATGATGAATGGTGGTCGTATTTTGCACCATGCTTTGCGTTACTTGTCGGATGAAAAAAACACTTTACTTATAATTGGCTACCAATCCGAAGGCACGCTGGGCAGAAAAATTATGGAAGGATATTCTCCGGTAGAGGTGATGGGGGAACATGTGGCAGTTCATTGTCACGTAAGTTCTATTGGCGCTTTATCGGCTCACGCAGATGAAAATAAATTTGTAAAATGGATAGGCGGTAAACATATTCCTAAAAAAGTATTTTTAAATCATGGAGAACCGGCCGTGTCGGAAGTTTTGGCCAAAAAATTGCAAGACGATCTGGGTGTAGAGGCTATGCCTGTAAAGGCAGGGATGGAAGCAGAGGTGTAGGTTATTGACAAAATTACAAAAAAACGTAATAGTTAGCAAACAAATTATATTGTCTAAAAACTATCCTTGCAGGGCGTTATGCCCAAGGAGCTCATAATGCAAAAACTTCGTTCGCTAGAAGGCTCTGTATTAGAAGTCTTTACAGTTGTTCCGTATGGAGTTGAGCCAATTGAAGTCGTGCTCAATGAGCGTGAATACAAGATCCGCGACCAAGGCGTGAGCAAGTTCTTCGGTGGAGGTAAGCTTGTGGGAATCCTTGTTCCTATAGAAGTGTCTCTGGTGACATTTGTTAGCGCTCATGCAACTGGGCGTATAGATCCGCACGAGATTTGGGATTGGGGCAAAGGTAGAAATCTTGCGCCATTTTTTCCAGAGCATCTTTGCGGACTTGTGATGAACTATCCAGGTTCGCAGAAGAATCGAAAGATTATCGCCTTGGGTGGTGAAGAAAAAGGGCAAGTCCTTTGTCTTTGGGGAAAGGGTGATTGGAAGGGTGCAAGCACTTTCTCTAGCGTTGGAAACTGGGGAGGCGTCGGATCTGATGCCTACACGTTTGGTTTTGTTCCAAAGAAACCTCAATTTGGTTCTCTAGAAGTTCCCTCCCTTTCGAGTGGGACATCAAGGATTATTCGTTGAAATATTTTCTTTGTATTATGCAGTCGCCGCCCAGATGAATAATCTAGAGGCGGTTTTTTTACCCTAAAATTTATAGGTTATCAACACCTATCCCTTGACGGCATAATTAATAAAATGTACAATACAGCCATAAGTTATTAACCCCATAATTATGGCTCAAGCTGATAAGTACAGCATCCGAGATTTAAAGAAAGACTTCCCAAATGATGATATTTGTTTAGAGTATATCTTTAGCAACTTACACGCTAAGACTTGTTCTTGCGGTGGCCGATATAACCGAGTAAAAGGTAGGCTCAAATTTCAATGCTCTAAGTGTCGTTTTCAGATTGCCCCGCTAGTAGGTACAATTTTTGAAAAGACTAGCACGCCTTTAACCTTATGGTTCCACGCCCTCTTTATCTTCTCTAATGCTAAGAGCGGTGTTTCTAGTAAAGAAATGGAAAGACAACTTGGGGTAACTTATAAATGTGCGTGGAGGATTTTAAAACTAATCAGAGAATCTTTAAAACAAGACGGCCTACCACTTAAAGGCGATGTGGAAATGGATGAAGGGTTCTTTGGTGGTAAAGGCGACGCTGGCAAGAACAATGAAATGTTAAGTGTGGTAATGAATAAGAAGACTAAAGTAATCGGGGCAGTAGAACGAAAGGGTAGAATGAGAGCCAAAGCCGTAAAAGATGTATCGGCTAAAACTATAGCGACGTTTTTAGACCATAATATCTATCCGATTGATACAAGATTGCTCACTGATAAGAGTAATCGCTATAATCTGGCTTCTTGGGGCTATAACAGACAATCAGTTAATCACGGAAACAAAGAATACGTCCGAGGGGACGTACACGTTAATAACGTAGAGAGTTTTTGGTCGCACTTAAAGAGAAGTATTAAAGGCACGCACAAAGCTATTTCAAAGAAGCACTTCCAGTCTTACCTTGACGCTTTCGTTTGGCACCGAAACAATCGGTACAACGACAGAGAGCGGTTTGGGACTTTGCTCGGTGCTTTATTACAGTCTTAAGAGTTGAGAGGAAGGGTGTTGACAAATCGATAGATTTTTGCATATTGTATATTTATATATTTTCATATATAGTATACCTGTAAACAAAAATAAGCAAAAAAATATGCCACAAGATAACAGTTGGATCATAATATTGATAAGTACGGCATTAGGTGGTTTTGCAGGTTGGGGTGCAGCAGCGCACAAATTAGGAAGATACGCTCAGATAGCCGATGACTTAAAAGCAAAAGTTGGTGAAATAGAAAAAGAAATTAAATTATTAACAACAAACATTACTCAATGCTCCACAAAAATAGACGAGAGGACTTTATCAGCAGCAACAGCACTTACAAAACGTAAAAGCCCTATTAGTCTTACAGATTTTGGAGATGCACTTTTAAAGAAAAGCGGATCTGATAAATTTGTGCTTGAAAATCAAAGTGAGTTAGTAGAAAAAATTAAAGTAACTAATCCAAAATCTGCATACGACGTTCAGGAAGCATCTAAAAAGGTAATAAAAGACATGGTAGATGAAGATAAATTTATTTCTCTTAAAGATTATGCATTTAAAGAAGGTATAGAATTAGAAAATATTATTCTTGTAATGAGTATTTTCCTTAGAGATGTTGCGCTACCTTTATTGGGTTACAAACCAGAAGATATTGACAAAGATGATCCTGGCACAACAAAGGAATAGGTAAAATTAAAATATACAAAAAAACAACCAGCTTCCCGGGTTGTTTTTTTGTATTCCAACGATTATGCTTAACCCTTGACATATGGTAAAAAAGTCCTTGACGGTCTTTTTTGTTTTTGTTATATTAATACTGCACAACCAACAAGCGTATTATCTAAACAGAAGTTCTTTGAAAATTTAACCAGTATAAAATGTTGTCACATCACCCGCTTGCGGGTTGGTTGTGCAAAACTCAGCCCCACTTCAAAGAACATTCCGTTTAGAGATTTGGGTGGTTGACGACATTTTGCACTGGTTTTTTGTTTGGCTCTACTAAAGCAGGTTATCATATTAATTGCTTTGGAGGGCTAAATCATTCCCTTAGTTAAGAGGATGTAATCAAGTGCAAAGTATGGAAGCAGAACTCATCTGTCGTCCCTATATCACGCTCAGAAATGGGCGCCGATTATGGGCGCATGAGGTTGGTAAGCAGGCATTCTGTTTTCCCGCGGTACCAGGCTACTGGGAACGTAGGAAAATAAAAGAAGCAGCCTTTTTACAGCTACCTCTCCCACTACCAGAGCCTAAATAAATAGGCTAAGAATTGTCCCCGCTTCCCTTATAAGGGCGGGGCTTTTCTTTTTAACACAAATACAAAAAAACGTCAAGACATCACTCACTGGCTAATTTTCCTTTTTTCCCCACATATTTTAAGAAGTTTTCTGATAAATAAATTATACCATATTGAACGACCCCCTTGTAGGGTCTTTTTTATTATACAGAAGTGGATAACTTGCCATTATGCTCTCAAGGAATATGTGTGAGGTTATCCACACCCATTACCAAATGGTATTTTCTTGCTTTATATTAGCCAAAATAACCGGTGTTTAAAATGGAACAAAATGTTGACTTATGTTTTAAAGTGGTATAAAATGGATTGTAGTGGAATGAAGTGGGGAAAATGCTTGTCTCTCTACTCATTAATAATTCTTCCACATATGTTCATTGGTGAATACAATCACAGTTTAGACGACAAAGGCAGAATGGCTATCCCAGTCAAATTTCGCCGTGAATTACAAAAAGGTGCAGTGGTTACCCGCGGTTTGGATAATTGTCTTTTTCTTTATACCAAAACCGAATGGGAGAAGCTGGCCGAGAAATTGGCCGCATTACCAATTAGTCAATCCAACAGCCGAGCTTTTTCTAGATTAATGTTAGCCGGTGCGATGGATGTAGAGTTAGATAAACAAGGAAGAGTAATTTTACCGGAATATTTACGCCAATTTTCTGGAATAAAAAAGAATTTGGTAATTGCCGGTTTGTATAATCGATTGGAAATCTGGGATCAAGATTTGTGGAATAAATATAAAAATCAAACTGAAGCCGAAAGCGGAGCGATTGCCGAAAAGATGGGCGAGCTGGGAGTTTAAAACAAGATGCATGATGCACACAACACGACTCACTGCATCCTGTTACGTGCATCATGAATCATGAAAAATATGCGTCACGAACCAGTATTAATGAAAGAAACGATAGATGCGCTTAACTTGAAGCCAGGTAACAATGTAATTGATTGTACATTGGGAGATGCCGGTCATAGCGAAGTGATGTTAGAAAAGATATCTCCGAATGGAAAATTATTAGGAATAGATCTGGATCCAGAAGCAGTTTTGCGCGCCAAACAGTTCCTATATAATTTTCAGAACAGAGTTACGCTTGCACGAGATAATTTTGCTAATTTACAAGAAATAATTACAAAAAATGATTTTAGTCCAGTAAATGCGATTTTGATGGATTTGGGATGGTCTACTCCTCAATTTGAGGAGCGGGGGAGAGGTTTTAGCTTTTTGGTAGATGAGGCGCTAGATATGCGATATGGAGTAGGTGAAATGCTAAAGGTAGAAGGAGAAGAAAGTTTGACTGCTGCCGATGTGGTAAATACTTATACTGAAGAAGAGTTAAGCAGATTATTTAAAAATTTTGGAGAAGAAAACTTGAATAAAGAAATAGCTAGAGCAGTAAAAGTTTATAGAAAGAACAAGAAAATAGAAAAAACAGGGGAGTTGGTAGAAATAATTTTGGAAACGTATAGACAAAAATTAAAATCAGATAAAGAAATTCCTTGGGTAGGCGGATTACACCCAGCCACGAAAGTTTTCCAAGCATTGCGAATAGAAACCAATCATGAGCTTGAAAGTTTAAAAAAAGCCTTACCACAAGCAGTTAGTGCATTATCTAGTGGTGGCAGGTTAGCAGTTATCACCTTTCACTCTCTAGAAGACAGAATCGTAAAACAATACTTTCAATCTATAGTAAATAAGCAAGTCAAATTAATTAATAAAAAACCAATTAGCGCCAGCGAAGAGGAGGTCAAAAATAATCCTCGCTCCAGAAGCGCCAAACTAAGAGTGGTAGAAAAAATTCACCCTGTTAAATAGTTTTAAATTATAAAATAATTTAAAACTAAGATTTGAGCAGTAGTTTGATGTTTAAATCTAAACAAGGAAATGAATCCTATCCATCATTTAGTGAAAATAATACAAATCAAATCTTATTTAACAGGGTAAAAATATGTCATTCAAGCGTCAGATAAAATATAAATATCAAAACTTCAAATTTTCTTTACAGACTATTAGTTTGCCAGGCTGGCTCACTTCCCCGTACCTACGTTTAAGTTTGTTTGCCTTTATATTTTTGTTTAGCGCTGCCTATATTGTAAATATTACCTCTTCTGCCACTAGTGGCTACCAAATGCATGAGCTAGAAAAAAAGACTTTGGCACTGGAGATGGAAGTAAGAAAGCTAGAGGTAGAAATAGCAGACAATAGTTCTATGAGTAGCATCGCTTCCAGATTAGTAAAATTAAATATGGTAGAAGCTTCTGGAATGATGTTTCTAGCAGATAAGAATAGTTCGGTTGCCAAAAATTAATTGCAACTTCAGCAAACCATCCCCCTGTTTGGGGGATTTTTTGTTGGCTTTGGATGTGTTATAATGGAACTGAGCGAGAGAGATAGTCAGTGAGATATTTATAACCGTTTGCGAGTTATAAATATTGACTCTGGATATTTCCGAGCGAAGGACATTATTTACAAGCGACGTGAGCGAAAAGGACGTTTACGTACTTTTCTGAACAAGCACAGTAAATATGGGAGCCTATATATGTGGCTTTAGCCCATATACTTAAAGTAACTTAATCGGTGTCGTTTTTCGACATAAGTATTTATGTTTATATTAATTTTACAACGTTTATTTTTAGAAGCCATTTTGGATGTTTTTTATTTTCCGGTTTGGTGGTATACCAAGGGCGCTCTTCATGCTCTACGACAATGTTTTCAAATTTTAAAAAACGGTAATGCTAGCTTGGCACCTGGTGTGTGGATTGTCAATCTATTTGTGCCTATGTACGGTCAGTTCGATATCCAAGGACGTATCGTTAGTTTTTTTATGCGCATAGTGCAAATTATCGCCCGCACTTTTGCGCTGGCCTTATGGTTTGGCTTCTGTTCTGTTTTGTTTATAATCTGGCTGGCGCTGCCAGTAGTTGTTTTTTATGGAATAGTTTATGCAGTTTAAAAAATTGCCACCTTTAAATTTACTTGTTTGCGAACCTTGCCAAGTAGGGAATGCTACCGGTTTTAAAAAGTGCAAGCAATGCCGCAAAATGACCATGGGAATTTCCAACCGTGGATTTTGGTTTTATTGGGGTTATCCTTTAACTCGTTATAATCTGGCTTTACAAACAGGCCGTCGTATTTTAAATAGAATACGTTTGGTTACGGCCTTTGTGTTATGGCTCAACGCTTGGATATGGGTTGGATTTTTGATGTATAAACAAGGAGTTGCCAATATTTTTAGAGACCCGATACATTGGCAAAACTTTTTTATAAGTTTAGACGGCCAAACCAAACTGCTATTCTGGCTGGGTGCAGTCGCGCTTTTATATTTTTGGTATAGAATCATAAAAAGAAAAGAATTGGCTGGCACAATGGAACCATTTAAATATAATTACAAAAATAAAGATAAAAACGAAACGGATAATTTAAATATCCAGTTTTGGCCGGAAGCAGTTAAGCTGCCTGGGCGTAAAAAACAAAATATTGCCAAAGTTTTTACCGAAGAAGCTTTATCAGCATTGGCCAAAGCGTATAAATTGGCCGACAAAAACAAATCCAAAACAGTTGGATCAGAGCATTTATTTTATTCGCTGCTTTCTTTCAATAGAATTGCCAATATTTTTATTAGACTAGGCATTCCGGCCACTTCTTTGCAAAAAGATTTAGAACCTTTATTCCAGATTGATCAAAAACAAGCTGCTTACAAAGGTGTGGCTCCTACTGTGTCTACCGATCTTTATCAGATTATTTTTCAAGCATACGAAGAGGCGTATAGTGCTCATCAAGACTATGTAAGCGTAACCGATTTGCTTATTGTAGCGTTGCGAGAGAATCCAGCTATTCAAGAAGCCTTATTTAATTTCGATATCACCGAACGCCAATTGAGCAATGTAGTGGAATGGGCCAGAATGCGAGAAAAACTATATTATGATTATATAAAGTTTAGAAAAGCGGCCAGTCATCATTCCAAACAGGGTATGGATAAAGCTATGACCGCATTGTCTACGCCCTATTTAAACAGCTTTAGCACAGATGTTACTATGTTGGCCCATTATGGCCAATTAGAACAGTGTGTGGCTCGCAATGCAGAAATAGACGAGATATTTCAAGTAATTGATGGTGGTCAATATAATTTACTTCTTGTAGGCGAACGAGGTGTGGGCAAAAATACTATCGTAGAAGGTATTGCCCAAAGCATGATAGAAGACCAAGTTCCGGACAAATTAAAAGATAAAAGATTAGTGCGTTTAAGTATTTCGGCGTTGCTTGCCGGCACCAGCCCAGAGGGTGCGGTAGAGCGTTTGCGTCGTGTGGTTGCAGAAATATCCAGAGCTCGCAATGTAGTTTTATTTATCAATAATTTACACGAATTAATTGGTGTGTCTGTAGGAGAAAAGGGGAGTCTAGATATTGCCGATACCCTGGCAGAAGTTTTGGGCAGCGCCAAATTTTTTACTATCGCTACCACTACCACCGAAGATTATTCCCAACATTTCTTAGGGTCGTCTATAAAAGATGTTTTTACACAGGTAGAAATTCGTCAAATGTCCGAAGATCAAGCAATTCAAGTACTGGAATCCAGGGCTGGTGCTTTGGAGTATAAGAAAAATATATTCTTTTCTTATGGAGCTATAGAAAAATGCGTAGAGTATGCTACCAAATTTTTTCATGAATCATATTTACCTGGCAGCGCTTTGGAAATCATGACCGAAGCCGCCGGCTTGACTCATAATAAAAAAGGCAGAAATACAATTGTAACCAAAGAAGAAGTGGCGGCAGTGGTCACAGAAAAAACCAAGATTCCGCTATCTGCAATATCTAGCAATGAATCAGATAAATTAATTCGTTTGGAAGAAGAGATGCATAAACGAGTAGTTGGCCAAGAAGAAGCGGTAAGTGCGGTGGCCAATGCTTTGCGCAGAGCTAGAGTAGATATCAGATCCAGCAAAAGACCAATTGCTAACCTGTTATTTTTGGGGCCAACAGGTGTTGGTAAAACCGAATTAGCCAAGACAATCGCCGAAATATATTTTGGCGGCGAAAATATGAGTATCCGTTTGGATATGAGTGAATACCAAGACAAGTCTAGTATATATAAATTAATTGGCATGCCAGGCACCAAAGGTACAGGTGTGCTTACCGAAGCAGTGCGCAAGAGTCCGTTCTCTTTATTGCTTTTAGACGAAATAGAAAAAGCCGACCCGGATGTTCTAAATTTATTTTTGCAAGTTATGGATGATGGGCGACTTAGCGACAGCTCTGGCCATACGTTTGATTTTACTAATGTGATTATTATTGCGACTTCCAATGCAGGTACTGCTTTTGTGCAAGAACAAAACAAGCATGGCATTTCTCACGAAGAGCTGCTTAGCCAACTTTTGCATGTAGAGCTAAAACAATATTTCCGTCCAGAATTTTTAAATCGTTTTGATGGTATTGTTTTGTTCAACGCTTTAAATCGTGAAGATATCAAGAAAATAGCTGGACTTATGTTTGCGCATATTGTCAAAGATATGGATGAAAAAGGTGTAACACTTACTGCCACCGACGAAGCCCTAGAATTTTTGGCTGATGCTGGATTCGATCAAGAATTTGGCGCCAGACCAATGCGTCGCGCTTTGCAAGAAAAAGTAGAAAACCAATTGGCCGAGTTGTTGCTTCAAGGTAAATTAAAAAGAGGTAGCAAGGCAACGGTTGGCGCTGGGGGCCAAATTATGGTTGAATAGGTAGCCTATGATATATTTTTTAACTGCTTTTTGTTTGTCGGCCATACTTACTTGGCTGGTAAAAAAGATAGCTACAAAATTAAATGTAGTAGATCGTCCAGATGCCGAGAGGCATTTGCATGAGAAACCAACCCCACTTTTGGGCGGTGTGGCAATTTTTTTGTCTTTTTGGGTAGTAATTCTGTATCTAGTTTTTCACCCTATATATGGAATAGAAAAAATAATTGACCCGTTAGTAGTTACTTTTATTTCTGGAACAATAATTTTTCTCGTCGGCATAGCCGATGATTTACGACCTATGTCGGCAAAGGTTCGTTTATTATTTGTGGCCGTAGCAATACTGATTAGTTCCTTGTATGCACCGTGGCTTACCAAGATTACCAATCCATTCGGCGGTTTTATTGAATTAGGATTAGTAGGCGGGGGAGTGCTGGCATTTTTGTGGCTAATGGGCATGACCTATACTGTCAAAGTTCTAGATGGTTTAGATGGTTTGGCTACTGGCATAGTTTCTATCGGTGCTTTTGTTATCGTTTTGCTTACATCTATTACCAAATTTTATCAACCCAATGTAAGTTTAGTTTCCCTTATATTTTTGGGAGTTTGTCTTGGATTTTTGCTGTTTAATTTTTATCCTGCCAAAATATTTTTGGGAGAAAGCGGCAGTATGTTTTTAGGTTTTATGCTCGGCGTGTTGGCCATTATTGGCGGGGGCAAGCTGGCAACAGCGCTTTTGGTTATGGCTATACCGATTTTAGACCTTATTAGAGTTATTTATAAAAGAATACGCAGAGGTCAGCCAGTGTTTAGTGGAGATAGAGAGCATTTGCATTTTCGTTTGGTAGATTATGGTTTTAGTCAGAAGCGTGCAGTTTTATTGCTTTACAGTTTGGCATTTTTATTTGGTATTACTACGTTATTTTTACAAAGCATGCAAAAAGTATACGCTCTTTTTGGGTTGGTAATTCTTATGACAATTTTAAGTCATTTAATAGGTAAAAAACAAATTTAGTATGCCAGAATCCAAACCTTTAAAAACGTGGCATTTAATTTTTCTAGCAGGTTTAGTAATTATTGCTATTGGTAGCAAAATCTATAGTTCTTTGTGGACAAAAGCCATTGTAAAAGTAGGTGGTGTGGAAATTAAGGTTTTGGTAGCAGATACTAAGGATCATCGTTTCCAAGGGTGGAGCGGTAAAAAAGATATGGGCAAATATGGCGGTATGTTGTTTGTTTTTCCAGAAAGCGGTGATTATCAAATGGTAATGCGAGATATGTATTTTCCTCTGGATATAATCTGGATATATGGAGATGAAATAGTGGACTTCGCTCAAAATTTACCCCCAGAAGCAGGGGTGTCAGAGGCTATGTTGACTAAATATCCGGCACGAAGGCATTCTACGCTTGTTTTAGAGGTTCCGGCTGGGTTTATGGAACAAACTGGGTTAAAGATAGGGGATAAGGTGGAGGTTATAAAAAAATAAGTATGCAATTAACCAGTCCGGTTTTTAATACAAATGAAAAAATTCCTGCAAAATATACTTGTGATGGAGAAAATATATCTCCACCACTAGAGATTTCTGGTGTGCCAGAGGGTGCTAAATCTTTGGTTTTAATAATGGATGATCCGGATATTCCGGAAGCGGCCAAAAAAAGTTTTAACATTGAAGTTTGGGATCATTGGGTGGTGTTTAATATACCTGTTGAGGTTAAAATTATTGAAGAGGGAATGAATCCGCCTGGGGTACTGGGTAAAAACACTAGAGATAATATGGCTTACGGCAGCCCTTGTCCACCAGACAAGGAACATCGTTATTTTTTCAAATTATATGCTTTAGACATTGTTTTAGAGCTTCCAGCCGGCTCAAGTAAGGCAGGGGTAGAGAAAGCTATGCTTGGACATGCGTTAGAGAAAGTCGAATTAGTAGGTAGGTATGAAAGGGGTTGACATATTCCAGCTTTTCATATATACTAATCGCACTATTCTAATCATTCTTAAATTCATATATGTACGCAGTAATTGCTACCGGCGGGAAACAATATCTGGTAAAAACCGGAGATGTACTAAAAATAGAAAAATTGCCAGTTGACGAAGGTTCAAAAGTAGTTTTTGATAAGGTTTTACTTACTGCCAAAGAAGATGGAACCGATGTAAAAGTTGGTATGCCATACTTGGATGGAGTAACTGTAGAAGCTACCCTAGAAAAACAAGGCAAAGAACGCACATTGCGCGTAGAGAAATTCAAACGCAAAGTTCGTTACCACAAAGTACACGGTCAAAGACAGAGATATAGCTTGGTAAAGATTTCTTAAAATTCAAAGATAAATTAAAGACCGCCTAATTTGGGTGGTTTTTAGTTTATTGTTGGTCATTGACAAACAGGCTTTTTTTGTGTAACGTTATAAAACGTTCTTTTATAATATTTTCAGCCTTATTTTTGCCTTTAATTAATGGCAAAAATAAGGCTGAAAGTTATCCAGTCGAATCAACCACAAAAAAGGCGGATCTTGTGAAAAACCCACTCATTCTGATGGCGACTCTATCTTTTTGTGTTTTCACAGTCTTGGTTGTTTGCTTGCCGCTCAATCAAGAAAAGACGGTAAGTAATGGTAAGATCGTAGAGAAGTATCATAAAGATGAGAACACGAGACTAGTGCATACGATGGTAGGCCTACACACTGTCTTGAGAAGTGTTGATGTGCCAGAGCGGTGGGTTTTTGTCCTGAAGCAGCGTGTCAGTAAGTCATCCAGAGAGTGGAGGAAGGGAGAAGTTGATGTCAGCAAAGAGATTTTCGATTCTCTTGAGGTTGGCGATCAGTATCTTCCCGCGGAAGTTCCAAGCAAGTAGTGGTTCGCATAAGAATAAGGCCGTTGCTACAAGCAACGGCCAAAATATAAAGTTTTTAAAACATTGAAAATTTTTTATTTTCAGTATCTATTTAGAAGTTCTGTTTTTTATCGCGCTTCCCAGAGTAATTTCATCTGCATACTGCAAATCACTACCCATTGGTAGCCCTCGAGCTAGACGGGTGGCTTTTATACTTGGATTTTTTTCTTTAATTTTTTTCTCCAAAAATAGCATAGTTGTTTCACCAGGCAAATCTGGGTTAAGTGCCAAAATTACTTCGGTTATTTTATTGTTTTCTAGTCTAGCAAAAAGTTCTTTTATCTTTAATCTATCCAGATCTTCTTCTCCTGGTTCTACGAGTCCGCGCAGCACGTGGTACAGGCCATTAAATGCGTTGGTTTTTTCTATTACCGGTATATCTTGTGGGTCGCTTACCACGCAGAGCGTAGAAGCATCTCGAGTTTTGTTATTACAAATAGCGCATGGGTTATTGTCGCTAAAATCCCAGCAAGTTTCGCAGCTTTTTACATTATCTATTAACTCTTTTAGAGCCAGAGTAATTTCTCCCACCTGTTTCTTGCCGGATTTAAGAAGATGAAAAACAAAACGTTCGGCTGTTCTATGTCCGACGCTTGGAAGTTTGCGGAAAGCTTCAATTAGATTTTGGATGGATTTGGAATACATGCTTTTGTCATTCTGAGTGAAGCGAAGAATCCCTCCTGCATACAGTAAAGGGATCCTTCACTGCGTTCAGGATGACAAGTCGGCTTAAATTTACTTTTTACCAAACAGACTTTCCATGCCGCCCATTTCTTGCATTTTACTAGCCATTATTCTTTGCATTTTTTTAATAGCATCATCGTGAGCGTCTTTAATTGCGTTTTGTAGTTTTTCTTTTCTATTTGGACTAAGCAAATCTTCGTCTATAGCTACTCCAGTAAGTTTGAAGTTGCCATCCATAGTTAGAGTAACGCCGCCGCTATTTACAGTAGCGGATTCTCCAGCCAAAGAATCTTGTAATTTTTTACCTTGATCTCTTAAATCCTTGAACTGTTTAAGTTTAGAAAATACGGACATATTTTTTGAATTAATTATTAAACATAATTCATAATACACGCATCATGATACAGCGGTGAATCATGATGCGTGCATCATGTATTGTGGTCGCGCTACATTGGTGGTTCCGATAGTGAATTTTTGTTAAAGGCGGATTTTGGTTTTAGTGGCGGAGGAATTGCGGGTGTATTTTCGGTGTATTTATTTGTTAAAGTGCGGAACGATGCGCGCTGTTCGTCAAAAATCATTCGCACCATGCCAGTAGGACCGTTACGGTGTTTGGCAATATGTATTTCGGCAATATTTCTTTCGTCCGGCGGTATATCTTCTTTTTTATAATTACGATCAGCCGCTTTTCGGTAAATAAATAATACCACATCGGCATCCTGCTCAATAGATCCGGATTCACGCAGGTGAGAAAGTTTAGGAATAGCAGGTGTAGTTGCTTCCACGGTACGCGACAACTGTGAGAGGGCTAGTACCGGTACGTTTAGTTCACGAGCAATACCTTTTAAACCGCGGGTAATTTCTGATACTTCTTGTACGCGATTGTCTGAATTCCCTCGTGATTCCATGAGCTGCAAGTAGTCGATAACTATTAGTCCCAGCCCATGTTCCATTTGCAAGCGACGTGCCTTGGTACGGATCTGCATTATGTTGTTGTTGGATGCATCGTCGATAAATATTGGCGCTTCGGAAAGTACGCCCATAGCATGACCAATACGAGGAAAATCTTCTTCACTTAAGTTGCCAGTACGCATTTTCCACAAATCTACATTTGCTTCGGAACATAACATGCGGTCTACCAATTGCTCTTTACTCATTTCCAAAGAGAACAATCCAACGGGCACTTTTCCTCTAACCCCAATATGTTTTACTATATCGAGCGCAAAAGAAGATTTACCCACACTAGGACGGGCGCCCAAGATTACCAAATCGGATTTTTGTAATCCAGCTAACAAACTATCTAGATCAGGGTAACCGGTAGAAACTCCGCGCATCTGGCCTTTGTTGTTATGCATTTCGTCTATTCTGTCAAAGGCTTCATTCAAGATTCCTCGAATAGGACTAAAGGTTTGTCGCATGTAGTTTTGCGAAACCCCAAATAATTCTCTTTGAGCTTGGTCGAGCAGTGCGTCTAGCTCTTCGTTTTCTTCGTATCCTAATTTGGAAATTTGATGAGCGGCGCCAAGCAATCTGCGGCGGGTAGCTTTTTTGTGGACAATATTGGCGTAATTAACTATGTGTGCAGCTGTAGGTACTACATTGGTAAGAGAAGCGAGGTAGCTATGTCCTCCAACGTGCTCTAATTGGTTTTTTTCGGTCAGTCTATTACCTAGAGTAAGCAGGTCTATCGGATCGTTTTTTTGATAAAGCTCAAGTATTGATTCGTAAATTTGAGTGTGGGCATTTTTATAAAAATCTTCCGCCTGAACAATGTCGGCAATTTTAATCATGGCGTCTTTGTCGAGTAGGATAGACCCCAAAAGAGACATTTCAGCTTCTATGCTCTGAGGAGGAATCTTCTCTATTTGAGTGATGTCTTGAGACATAAATTATTATCAATAAGTCTGTATATCTTAGACTAAGAAGTTTTTTTTAGCAAGAAAAAATTTTAGTATTTTGTTGGTAAATGGGGGATAAATTGTGTGTGAAAAATGAACCATGCTTTAGCATGGTATTTTAGCTTGACAAAAGCAGTTTTTTGGTGTTTCTTTAAACAAAACCTCGTAAGGAGAGAGCCGTGTCAGACCCCATCACGCTTGTATATGATCAGGCTGTGGACCTTGCTTCTGCGATAGAGCAGGCCATTGGCCCAAAAAATCGTGGTAATTTCGACCACAATATCACCCGCGATCTTTTTCGTCCCAGAGGCGCTGGGATTATGGAAGTTCAGGTGCAAGTCGTTGGATTTACCCAGGCGGATATTGATAGTGGTGAAGACCCTGTCCAGTGTCTGGCTCGCAGAGGCTACGAAAACTTGGGCAACACTTGGGATTTGGCGTTCCTTCTCCACCGTTGTCCAGCAGAAGTAAAGAAGTGGACTTGGGTTTATGCGTTGGGCCACGATTCCAGGTGGGCAAGTTCGCATGAAACCACTTACGTTCCAGTTGCTTGGGCAGATTATCAATATTGTTCTTTTCGTTTAGATCCTCTTTCCGATATTCTTGTTCCAAGCGGCGTTATCGTAATCTGTTAGTCGTGAACCCCTTACACGTTTTGTATCTTACCATTAGTTGGTATGGTCATAGTGTGAGGGTTTTTTGATTCGTCAGAATCATGCCGCGCAACTTCCATTGAAGCGCGGCGCTGTAAATAAATTGATATTTTTTCGTCTGTTCTATATACTGATAGGGTATGTTAGCTGTTTTATTTATACTCTATTTAATCGTTGTAGGGCGTTTCGCTTCTCGAGCGCTAAATAAATTTTTTGGTTTTACAAATAACTTTTTTAGTAACTTACTTAGCATTTTTGCGGTATTTGTAAGTTTGGGAACTATAGCCGGTATGGCTATTTTATTTTTGCCATTAAATTTTTGGGTTTTGGCAGGTGTTTTTGTTTTAAATGCCATAATATACATTTTGTTGGGTCAGTGGTCTGTAAACGTTGCAGAAAATACTGCCGCGAGTGATAGTCAGATAGAGGAGAACGCTTCGCATAAAGACAGGTTTGCTGCGGTAGTTTTCTTGCTCCTCACAGGTTACGCGTTTTATCTTCTTCTTAATTCAAGCACAGGCCAATCTGTATTATCACCTTGGCAAACAATTGATCCGCAATATATTTTTGTATTTTTCTTGAGCGTGCTAGCGCTGGGATTATTAATTTTTACTAAATTAAAAACTAACACCATAATTTTATTTTTAATTTTACAAACCTTGTTGTTTCACAGCTATTTACCTCTTACGCATAAGTTAATTTATGGCGCAGATGGTTGGAGGCATATAGCCAATGAACAAAGATTTTTGGATGGCCAAGGTTTTTTGGAGGCAAAGATTATAAATCCAAATGCTAGTACAAAAATTGAAAGTGCCAAAATTATAATTGGCCAATTATCTTATAGCAATTTCTGGGCTACAAATGTAATTTTATCCAAAGCGTTTGATGTCGAGTTGCTAGCTGTAACCAGATGGCTACTGCCAATTCTGTGGTCGCTTTTATTTCCAGTTCTTCTATATGAGATAGCGCTTGCGTTTGGCTGGAGTCGAAGGAAATCCTTATTTTTTTCTTGGGTTAGTTTGTTGCCGTTTGCTTGGGCAACGGCCGGATCGTTTAGTTTGCCTGTAAATTTTGGATTGCTTATTTGGCTGTTTTTAGTTTTACTGATTTTAAAAAGAATTAATTTACCAACCAAAGAACAGAAATTAGTTCTTATTGTAGGCGGTGTTAGTTTATTTTTTGGCTACTCCCTGTTTTTTATTTTATTCTGGCTAATGTGGGCTGTAGCAGAATTTTTAATTTGGCAATTTGTAAATCCGGCAAAATTAAAAAAGGCAGCACTAGTGTTAATCTGCTCCCTCGCAATTCCGGCTGTAGAATTAATTGCAGGTTATAGTAAGTTTGACCCAGATATAAATTGGTTAGGTCAAATCAAGCAACTGCTGGGTAACCTCTCTGCGTTTTATTTGGCTAGCGGTCCAAGGCCACACGATATCGCTACTGGCAATATTATTTTTAATCAAACTCCACTATCGGTATTTGTACCAAACCTGATTACCTACTGGAGATGGTGGCTGGTAGTTTTTTCTATTTGTTTTTTTGGTGTAGTTATATATGGTTTTATAAAAATCTGTCGTGATAATAAAATAAATAATCAATGGTTGGGCATAGTTGCGCCTGGAATTATATTTGGTTATATAATTAGTAACTATTTTTTATCAGGTTCACATATCTTGGCCCGAAGATTAGACGGCGTGGTGGTTCTTTTTTTAATGTTATTATTTTTCTACGGACTTACAAAAATTTATCAGCGTTTTGTTTGGAAAAATAAAACATGGCAAATATTAGCTATGCTTGTTCTATCTTTGGGTATTACGGCTTCGTATTCTCTGGGTCCGGATACAAATACTGTGAATGTGGGTGAATATGAAGCAGCGAGTTATGTCTGGTTGCAAGAGCAATTATCCGAGAAGCCGTGTGTATTAGCAGATACCTATCCACTTTTGGCGTTAGAAGCAGTTTCTGCTAAGCAAATTATCGGTGGTGGTTTTCCAATAGATGCAGATTTTGGCCAGCCAGAAAGGGTAAAATCCTTTGAGCAGATGAATATTGCTATAAATGATAATTTATTAAATCAGGTTGGGCAGTTAACAGATGCAGACCACTGTTGGTTTATTGGTAAAGCAGAAAACTTTCAAAAACAAGGGATTTTGAAAGCAGAAAATGTTTTTGGAGACTCGGCCATTATACGATATAATATCGTAAATAATTAAAATTTTATTATGCTAGACTGTCTTTTTTGTAAAATAGTTGCCGGAGAAATTCCAAATTACACTGTCTATGAAGACGAAAATGTTTTGGCTTTTTTGGATATTCATCCTTGCTCCAAAGGCCATACGGTAGTTGTGCCTAAAAAACATTTTGGTAATTTATGGGATATGAGTGTAGAAGAATTTCAAATTTTAACATCTGGTTTGCGTGTAGCCGCAGAACAAGTACGGGCAAAGATTAGTCCGGATGGTATGAATATTGGAATAAACAACGAAAAAGCTGCAGGTCAGGCTGTAGGGCATGTGCATTGGCATATTATTCCTAGGTGGAATGATGATGGCGGTACTAGTATGCACGGCATAGTTCGCAATGGTGCAGAAGTAGATGTAAAAGAGACGGCTAAATTGTTTATATAGCGTATGTCAAAATTTAAAAAAGTATCTTCAGAGGTTAGGCACAAAAATCCTTGGTGGGAATACAAATGCGATAAAATAATTAGAGCCGATGGAAGTGAAGGAGAGTATTGTTATGTAGAAACGCCTGGCAATGTAATTATTGTCCCTATTTTGGACGATGGGCGCGTGGTTTTGGTAAGACAGTTTAGATATCTAGACGACAAAAACAGTGTGGAATTTCCTGGTGGAGGAATGGTAAAAGGTGAGACACCGGCCGAAGCAGCCAAAAGAGAGCTGTTAGAAGAATCTGGCTATGCAACAGACAATTTAATAAGTATCGGTTCGTTTGAGCCTTCTGTGGGTGTGATAAAGGATTTATCGCATGTTTTTATTGCCAACGAACTAGCGCGAGTACAAGAACCGAAATCAGATGCGTTTGAAAGTACCGAAGTTTTTGTACGACGAATTGATGAATTTGAAGATATGATAAAACGAGGTGAAATTTGGAACGGGCAGTTGCTTGCCGCATGGACGCTCGCTCGAAATTTAGTAGTCAAGAATCTTGGTAGTGAAGAGTAGTTTGTGATATACTTTATCTAGACTTCTGTTGTAGGTTTAGGTAAGACTAAAAAATACTATGTCAGAACCAAGTGAAAAAGTGTTAAATAGTCTGGGTAATCCCGAGATTAATTTTTTTGCATCTACAAATTTTCGCAATAATAACAGAAAGTTTGGTATAAAACTCGACGATCGTCGCCGTCATATGTATGTAGTAGGCAAAACCGGCATGGGTAAAACTACTTTGCTAGAAAATATGGTGCTAAACGATATCTACGCAGGCCATGGTGTAGGCGTGGTAGATCCGCACGGAGATTTTGCCGAAAAAATCATTGATTATATTCCGCCAAATCGTATAAACGATGTGGTGTATTTTAATCCTTCAGACATTGATTTTCCAATTGGCTTCAATATTCTAGAATCAATTGATCCGCGCTACCGTCATTTGGTAGCATCGGGTCTTATGGGTGTGTTCAAAAAAATCTGGCCAGATGTTTGGAGTGCTCGTATGGAATATATTTTAAACAACACTCTTTTGGCATTGCTAGAATTTCCAAACACTACTCTGCTTGGTATAAACAGATTGCTGGCCGACGACGGTTATCGCAAGCGCGTGGTGCGAAACTTAAAAGATCCGGTAATCAAAGCTTTTTGGGAAACAGAATTTGCGGGTTATAACGATAGGTACAAGCAAGAAGCTGTGGCGCCGGTACAAAACAAAATCGGTCAATTTTTGTCCGCTTCAGTTATTCGCAATATCGTGGCGCAAGTTAAATCGCGTATCAACATTCGCGAAATTATGGATAACAAAAAAATATTTATCATGAACTTGTCCAAAGGTAGAATCGGAGAAGATAATTCCAGATTGTTAGGCGGCATGTTGATTACCAAAATTCAGTTGGCCGCCATGGAAAGAGTAGATACTCCGGAGCGTGATCGTAAAGATTTTTTCTTATACGTAGACGAATTTCAAAACTTTGCTACCGAAAGTTTTTCTAACATCTTATCTGAAGCTCGTAAGTACCGATTAGATTTAACTATGGCTCACCAGTACATGGAGCAGTTAGATGAAACAGTTCTGGCTGCCGTTATTGGTAACGTAGGTACTTTGGTTACTTTTAGAGTTGGTTCTACCGATGCCGAAGTTTTAGCCAAAGAATTTGCTCCTACTTTTATAGAAACTGATTTGGTTAACTTAACCAAATTTCAAATTTATTTAAAACTCATGATAGACGGTGTGGCTTCGCAACCTTTTTCTGCCAACACCTTGTCGCCAATTAATATTTCTACTCAAAGCACAGATAAGGTCATTAGAGTTTCTCGTGAACGCTATGCCACCAACCGCGAAAACATAGAAGACAAAATCATGCGTTGGACTGGTATGGAAAACGGTGGAACTGGTGACACCGATGAAGACGAAGACGATAAGTTGGACCCAGATGAAAACTATACCCAAGACGAAGAGGGTATGCCGGTGCTTATAGAAAAAAAGATAGTACCATCTCCAGCTCCTAAACCAAAACCAGAACCTCCAAAATTATCAGTTGCCAAACACGATATTAAATCGAATAAGAATTTAGATATAAAACAAAGTCGTCCAGTATCGTTGGTTGATGCTACTCAAAAGGGGATCAGTCTTTCTCAGGCAATGCCAACAAGTAAGTCGGGGCATTCAAGTTTTAGTTCTGGCAAAACAGATCAGAACAGAAAACCAAATGTTTCTAATAGCCATGGCGGCGGAAACAGAAGAAACGATCAAAGACCGGGAGGAGGAAGCCAAAGACCTTCAGGCCAGTTGCAACCAAGGCAATTTGTAGAAAGTAAACCGAAACCAGTTTCTGCATCGCTAAGCCAGACACCTTCAGTTATGCCAAACACGGCTCCTTCTGCGCCAGCCACACCCGCAGAAAACAAACCTATGGTAGAGCCTTCGCTATTGTTAGCAAAGCCATTGTCTGAGCAGGTAGTTAATGTCTTGCCAGCTGTTAAGGATGAATCAGCGCAAGCCCCGGCGCTTTTGGTTAACCAAGAGCCAAAAACATCTGGTGGCAAGATGTTTCCAAGCAGAATAATAAAGATAGATGAGTAGTAATCTGTGTTATTGACAGCTCCGATAAAACAAAGGTCAGTCTAAACACTTATTTTTATGGATGAAAAGCGCAACATTGCTGAATCTCATTATTTTACTGTTGTGTTATTTTTTATACTTACACTTACCGTTACGATAATCGGTATCTTTTTTTCTATTAAGGTAATTCGTGGAGCGGAAATTATTAACTGGACTCAAACTGATTGGCAAAGTGGAGTAGATAGTGGTGTTATTGCGACCAGCGCTTCAAATCAAACTGGTTGGACACAGTATTCCAGTGTAACTAATCTTTCTGCTACTTCATCGCCTGGGGATTTAAAACTCGCCACTACAAGTTCTATCGCAACAGACGATGGAACCTTTAGTGCTACAGGTCTTGCCACAGGAGGTGGGTTAAGCAATGGCACAGTAGTGAGTACGACTGTTTCCGAAAGCGGTGCGGCTGCGAGTGTTCGGCTCGCAGTAAACGCAACGACATCGGTAAATATTTTTGATTCTACGATGCCACCGGTGCCCGGAACAGTTTCAACGGGTAGCGGCATGATTCGAAATGGTGATGATGACGAGATTTATGTGATTCAACCTGGTACGGGCTTTCACAAATATTCTGTTTCCGGTAATTCTTGGACGACACTTGCTGTTGTGCCTGGCACTGTTGGTGCGGGCAGTGAAATGATTCGCAATGGCTCGGACAATGATATTTATCTTCTTCAAGGTGGTGGTACTGGCATTTATAAGTACTCTATTTCTGACAATTCTTGGACCACACTTACTGTTGTGCCTGGTACTATTGGTAACGGTGGCACCATGATTCGTAACGGTTCGAGCGATGATATATATGTGCTCCAAGGTGGCAATGCGACTGGCTTTTATCGTTATTCCATTGCCAGTGATACTTGGAGTGCGTTAACAGTAGTGCCAGCCACAGTTAACACTGGTGGTACTATGATTCGTAATGGCTCAGATAACGACATTTACGTTCTAGAAGGTACTGGCAGTAGTGCGTTTTTTAGATATTCCATTTCCGATAACTCTTGGACAACGCTTACAGCTGCGCCAGCTGTCGCCGGCAATGGAGCTACCATGATTCGTAATGGCTCAGACGATAACTTTTACTTTATTCCCAGCTCTTCTGGGGGCAGTACCGCTTTTTACAGCTACTCCATCGCCAGTAATACTTGGAGTACATTAACAGTAGTACCAGCCTTTCTTTCTGGTCCCGCTTCCATGTTTCGGAGTGGGTCGGATGATTATATATATCTATTTCAAGGTGCCGTCACCAGCGCGTTTTTTAGGTACTCCATTTCTGGCAATTCCTGGACTACACTCACGGCACTGCCTGGCAATACTACAGTCAGTGGCGTTATGGTTCGAAATGGTTTGGATGACCAAATTTATGTTCTGGCAGCTGCCGCTACCAACGGTTTTTTTAAGTATTCTGTTTCTGGTAATTCTTGGGAAGGTTCAGGGGTTAGTTCAATACCAGCAGTTCCTGGCGCAGTTGGCACAGGTAGCGCTATGATCCGTAATGGCGCTGATGACGATGTGTATGTGCTCCAAGGCGGCAGCGCAACTGGCTTCTATCATTTTTCCATTGCCAGTAATACTTGGAATACATTAACCGTCGTGCCAGCTTCGGTTTCTACAGGTGCTTCCATGATTCGCAATGGTAGTGATGATAATATTTATGTGCTTACAGGCAATGGCACTGGTTTCTATAGTTATTCTATTTCTGGCAATTCTTGGGCAACGCTTACTGTCGTGCCAGCTTCGGTTTCTACAGGTGCTTCCATGATTCGCAATGGTAGTGATGATAATATTTATGTGCTTACAGGCAATGGCACTGGTTTCTATAGTTATTCTATTTCTGGCAATTCTTGGGCAACGCTTACTGTCGTGCCAGCTTCGGTTTCTACAGGTGCTTCCATGATTCGCAATGGTAGTGATAATAACATTTATGTTTTAAGAGGTGCTAGCACTGGTTTTTATAGTTATTCTATCTCTGACAATTCTTGGACGACACTTACTGTTGTACCTGCTTCAATTGGAAGCGGTTCTTCCATGATTCGTAATGGTTCGGACGATAGTATTTATGTCCTTCGAGGGGGGAGTACTGGTTTCTATTCTTATTCCATTTCTGGCAATTCCTGGACAACGCTTACTGTTGTACCTTCCACTGTCGGTGCGGGTGGTAGTATGATTCGCAATGGTTCGGATGATGATATTTATATTCTTCGAGGCAATACTAGTAATGCGTTTTATCGGTATTCCATATCTGGCAATGCTTGGACTACGCTTGTTACCGTACCAGTAAGTGTTGCTGCGGGCTGCATCATGATGCGTAATGGTGCTGACCATGAGTTATATATACTTCAAGGAAATAGCACCTCTAGCCTTTGGCGTTATCTCATAAACACCACGACATATTCCACGTCTGGTACTTTTACTTCAGCAGTCATTGATACGGCCGGTGCGGCAACTTTTGGAAACATTTCTTGGACATCAGCGCTTCCAGTGAGCACAACATTAACGTTTGCGACGCGCTCAGGTGCTACTGCCAGTCCTGATGGTACATGGTCGGACTGGAGTACAGAACTTTCCAATTCTGCTGGCAGTGCCATAGTTTCGCCTGTAGCGCGATATATTCAGTATCGCGGTACGTTCGGCACATCCAATACAGCCAAAACCCCAACTCTCAGTAATTTTTCTTTAGCTTATAGCGCATATCAGCTCACTGGAAATTTAGTGTCATCTGTTTTCAATACTGGTGAAGTTGATAATATCATGGGGGGTATTTCATGGACAGAAGATGTTTCACTTCCCACCAGCACAACTGTTACTGTATCCTTACGTACCGCTGCTTCTGCCGACAGTTTGATTGGTTCTTGGGTAGATTTTACTAACACTATAACGAATTGTACCAAATCATCCAGTACGGTTTCTTGTACGATTGATGCTTTGCCAACGGCGTTTAAATCTGGGGATGATGATCAGTATTTTCAATATAAAATTACCCTAACTTCCCCAGATGGCGTTGCTTCTCCGTCTGTTGGTGGTGTTGTTTTGTCTTATACTCAGCTGGATGCTGCTAGCGCAAGCGCGGGTGTTGCTTTTCCGGTAAATCAACTTGTTATATTAATTCCAACCGCTTCTACTTCTAGTGGCTCTGCAACTTCAACGCAGGAACAGATCCGTTCAAAAATTATTGAGGATGAAGCTCTAATTTTAAAAATGGAAGAGGCTGGACAAAAAGTGCCGATAGCGCTAAATCTATCCGCAAGAGATTATAAGGGGTTGTTTACTAAAGTCTTTGCATTCGGCTCTAAGAATATCGAAGTAAAAACCTTGCAACAGTTTTTGAATGTCGCTGGGTTTATTGTAGCAAAAATGGGGCCAGGATCTCCCGGGAATGAAACTATTTTCTTTGGTAAATTAACAGAAGCGGCGCTTGCGAAATTTCAAGTATTCAATGGCATTACTATTGCACAAGGGAAGTTGGATCTTGAGACGCGTATTTTTATTGAAAATCTTAGTGGTACAATGTTGCCACAGTTATCAAACGATAGAGTCCTTTCTCCTATTTTTACTCGTGATTTAAAATTAAAAATGACAGGAGAGGATGTCCGTTATCTTCAGATGTTTTTAAACAGTAAAGGCTTTATTGTTGCTCCGTATGGCCCAGGATCTCCCGGGAATGAAACTATTTTCTTTGGTAAATTAACAGAAGCGGCGCTTGCAAAATTTAAAGTCAAGAATGATCTGCAGCCTTCATCTGGCTATCTTGATTCTAATACCAGGTCATTTATCAAATCCTTGCGTTAAAAGTAGATAATGTTGTATGACTAAGAAGTTATGTAGATAATTGACAAAAGCAGTAATTTGTGCTATTATCGTAAGTAATAATTTGGGGTACAGAAGTACCAACGGAAGTTCCCAAAATTTTATTCAGCCGTAGCCCCTCAAGGGTGTGGGCGGAAGGTCGAATTTATAAAATCTCAAAAACCATTTTGGGAACAAAAAACACAAAACTATATGGCATTCGACGGAACAAGACAAATGTATAATGTGGATCTAAGTTGCGCTAAATGCGGAACTCACATCTCACAATTGCCTTTTGAGCCAAAGGGTGATCGCCCAGTTTATTGCTTTGAATGCAATAAAGCCTATCGTCAAGATAGACCAAGTGATCGTGGTCCTCGCGCTCCAAGACAAATGTATAGCGTTAATGTAGCATGTGCTCAATGCGGCACCCAGATTACGGAATTACCATTCCAACCATCTGGAGATAAGCCAGTTTATTGCAGAGACTGCATGATGGCTCGCAGAAATTCCTAATTGAATTTTTAAAACAAAAACACCTTCCTTAACCGGAGGGTGTTTTGTTTTTTATATTATTTTATTTTAAATTACATTTTGTACCTTTTGAAACACTCCTTTCTCCCCACTTCTTTAGTAGAAGTGGGCAAGAATCGCTCACGGTGGAAAGGATTCAGAAAATTTAGGGCTCGTTTTCGTTAATTTTTAAAACTCGACAATTACTTATAATAATTGTCTCAAACATTAAAAATTTACCTCGCCCAAAGGGCGAGGCTAACACTCAAACTCATCTCTAAATTTTAACTTCACCTTTCCAAAGTTCGCCTGGACACCGGACAACGTTGTCCGTCGGCTGTCCTCCGAGCATATGGCGAATGATGCTACTGGCCACGGTGAGGGTGAATGGTGCCTTTTTAGGCACGGATAGTCATAAGGTATATGCTGATTGACTGTCCGAGTGAACCTGAATCGATTGGCAGTAGCGGAACGAGACATCCGCGAGGCAGTTTTGGGGTATCACCCCGTTTTGCTGACAAAATGGGGTGATGAGTTGTTTTATTCTTGAAAAAAATCCTAAAATAAGGTAGTTTATCGCTATGCCAAAAACAAAAATAAAACAAAAAATTCTTATTGCTATGAGTGGCGGGGTAGATTCTTCTGTAGCCGCAGCTCTTTTGGTTGCCAAAGGATACAATGTCACTGGCGCATTTATGGTTAATTATGACGAAGCCAAAGGCACAGAGCGTTGTTGGACAGGGGATTATCAAGACGCTTTGCGAGTGGCTGCCAAAGTAGGCATTCCGCTTCTGCGTTGGGATTTTGTAAAAGATTATAAAAAAACAGTTTTGGATTATATGTATAGCGAATACAAGCTTGGGCGAACTCCAAACCCAGATGTTTTGTGCAATAAATTTATAAAATTTGGCGCTTGGCTCGCAAAAGCCAAAGAACTTGGTTTTGATAAAATTGCTACTGGTCATTATACTGGTGTGCGACAAGATAAGAAAACAAAAATGTTTGAGTTGGTGCAAGCCAAAGACAAAAACAAAGATCAAACATATTTTTTGCATCAATTAAATCAAGAGCAGTTAGCGCACACATTATTTCCAATTGGTAATTACACCAAACCGCAAATTAGAAAATTGGCCAAAAAATTTGGTTTGCCAAATGCGGAAAAAGAAGAAAGCATGGGTATCTGTTTTGTTGGTGAGGTGCCGATGAAAGATTTTTTGATGAAAGAAATTAAATCTAAAAAAGGGAAAATAATTTTAAGCACCGGAGAAGTTATAGGCGAACACGACGGTTTGCCGTTTTATACTATTGGCCAAAGAAACTTGGGAGTAAAAACAGATTCTAACAAGCCGTTGTATGTTGTAGATAAAAGAGGTGAGAGTAATGAGTTGGTGGTTGGATACGAAAATGATAAGTTGTTATATAAAAAAGAAGCAGAAGTTGTAGATGTGAGCTGGGTTAATGAGAAAAAAATTAAATTACCTTTAAATTGTGAAGTTCGTTTGCGCCATCGTCAGCCGTTACAGAAAGTAAAAGTAGAAATGAAAGGTGGTAAAGTAATTTTAAAGTTTTTCAAATCTCAACGAGCCGTAACCCCGGGTCAGTTTGCTGTATTTTATAAAAAAGATTTGTGTTTGGGTGGGGGAGTGATTGTTTAAAAAAAAGTGACCTACCAGTCTGCTCTACGCGTCTGCCGCTTCCCCAAAATTAGGTAGGCGGTGACATGCGGGATTGCGCAGGACAAACTGATAAGTCATTTTTAGACTATGCTTATTTTTGTGTTTTGTCAATGCTATTAATAGGAGGGGATTTTTTTGAATAAAAAAAGGCCTCTGTCGACGCACTACTTTACCAGCCCTACGTTCGGCGGAGTGCACAAAGACGTTGTCGTCTGTGCTACCGTCCTGTGGAGATTGTTTCAGCTCCGTGAACGTAATCGTTGGGGTGGGGTTGTAGATGCGCCTAAGAGGCCAAAGTCTATGGGTGTGCGTGTAGGATTGCGCTTTGCCTAAGCTAGGCGCTTTGGGATAACTATTCCCAGTCCGGTTTGCTTGCTAGCTTTGCAGCTAGGGCGAAAACGGGCCCCGTCTACGCAGTTTTTTCTCCTGTTTGTTGTTTCGAGGTGGTTGATAGTGGTCGTTTCCTTCTACGTTGCAGGTCTCCTTAGAAGGAGTAGGGAGCCTGCCAACTCCAGTGTGCTGTGCGCGAGATGAGGACGGAGTTGTTGTCCTCGTTTTGAACCAGTTAACGTTCGTAAGTTTGGGTTACCGTGTTGTCTACCTAAGTGGCATGGCCAAAGGGATCTACCCCAGGTCCCGCTGGGGAACACGGTTCGCGACAGCAAAAAGAAAATACCACATCCCTTGAATTTTGTCAAGGGGGGTGGTATGATTTATTCGAAAACTATTATGCTAACCACAAAACAAATCCGTCAAAAATATCTAGACTTTTTTCAATCAAAAGGCCATGCAGTTATGGCTTCTGCTTTGCTTATTCCAGACAATGACCCAACTACGCTTTTTACTGGCTCCGGCATGCAGCCAATGGTGCCGTATTTATTGGGTCAAAAGCATCCGCTTGGAACTCGTATTGCCGATTCTCAAAAATGTTTTCGTAGCCAAGACATAGACGAAGTAGGTGACAATCGCCATACTGTATTTTTTGAAATGCTTGGCAATTGGTCTTTGGGTGATTATTTCAAAAACGAACAAATCCCGTGGATGTGGGAATTTATTACCAAAGAATTAAATTTGGATCCAAAGAAATTATATTTTACTTGTTTTAAAGGTAATGAAAGTTTGGGAATTCCAAAAGACGAAGAATCGGCTGGCCTTTGGCAAAAACAATTTGCAAGTATTGGTATAGATGCCAAAGTGGGCGAGAATCCAGAAGTAAATGGTATGGGCGAAGGCGAGCGTATTTTTTATTACGATGAAAAGAAAAACTGGTGGAGCCGAAGCGGTGTGCCGGGCAATATGCCAGAGGGTGAACCAGGCGGACCAGACACAGAAATGTTTTGGGATTTTGGCGTAGAGCTTGGCCAACACGCCAAATCCAAATATTCTTCACAGCCTTGCCATGTAAATTGTGACTGCGGTCGGTTTATGGAAATCGGCAACAATGTATTTATGCAGTATAAAAAAACTGCTGCTGGTTTTGAATTATTATCACAAAAAAATGTAGACTTCGGCGGTGGATTAGAACGTATGGCCGCTGCCGTAAACAACGACATGGATATTTTTAAAATAGATCTATTTGATGGCATGCGACAGAAATTAGAAGATTTGTCTGGTAAACAATATGGTGCTTTTGAAAAAGAAACCTACGCATTTCGTGTGGTCATGGATCATTTACGTGCAGCTACATTTTTGGTAGGCGACGGTGTTTTTCCTTCCAACAAAGATCAGGGTTATTATGTTCGCCGTCTTATCCGTCGTTCAGTTCGTTTTGCAGAATGGCTTGGTATTACCGAAAATTTTACTACAAAAATTGTTGAATCTGTTATTCTTCAGTATGAAGATGCCTATCCAAATTTAGTGGAGAAAAAAGACTCCATTTTAGATGGTGTTAGTAAGGAAGAAGAGAAGTTTCGTCGTACTTTATCGCAGGGCTTAAAAATTTTTAGAGAAAAAACCGCAACTTTATCTGAAGGTCAAACAATTTCAACTGAAGATGCTTTTGATTTATATCAATCCTATGGATTTCCTATTGAGCTAACCGAGGATTTAGCAAGAGAAAATGGTCTTATTTTAGATCGGTTAGCTTTTGATGCTAAACGTAAAGAACACCAAGAATTATCTCGTGCCGGCGGAGAACAAAAGTTCCACGGCGGTTTGGCAGATCATTCCGAAATTTCTACCAGGTATCATACTGCCACTCACTTGCTTCATGCGGTGTTGCTCAAAATTTTGGGCCCACACGCTCTTCAACGTGGAAGTAATATTACCCAAGAACGCATGCGTTTTGATTTTCCTCATCCACAAAAAATGACTCCAGAAGAAATTAAACTAGCCGAAGATTTGGTAAACGCTGCTATTGCCAAAGATTATCCAGTAAGTTGGGCTGAAATGTCTTTTGAAGAAGCTAAGGCCAAAGGTGCCATTGGTTTATTTGAAGATAGATATCAGCCAATTGTAAAAGTATATACAATGGGAGATATAAACGAAAAAGCTGTAGCAGACCCAAGCTCACCAACCTTTAGTAGAGAAGTCTGTGGTGGTCCGCATGTAGAACACACCGGTTTGGTAGGTAAATTTAAAATTGTAAAAGAAGAGGCGGTTAGCGCGGGGATGAGAAGAATAAAAGCAATTATAGAATAAGTTTTATGTCAGAAGTCCCTTTTAAACACGAGCTAGAAGAAAGCGAATATAGACCAAGCACTACAGATGCCCTCAAGTCTTTTAAAGACCGTCCGGACAAGGTGGTCAGAGTATATGATGGCGGCAGGACAGATTATAAGGAACATATTGCGGAGCTAAATGAAAGCAAAAAACATTTTAAAGAAATGGAAGAAGAATACGGTATCCGAGTGGTGAATATGGATTTTGTAATTGGCAAAGACGAAAACGATAGAGTTGTTACATATACAGTCGTAGATAATATAATCGGTAAAAATTTAGATAAAATTTATGAATTCCCGACTGCTTTAAAGCAAAAAGTAGAGAACCTTTTTTATTCTTTAGCAAAATATTATAATGACAAGTTTGATGCTAAGACCAAATTTTGGTCAGATTTCAGAAACGATCAATTTGTTTATGGTCACAAAATTAATGAAACAGAAGATAGCTTTTATCTGGTAGATGTAGATCCGGCAATTTCTAACGTAAAAGGCAGTGAATTTTTTTTTGCAGAAATTATCGATTGTTTGTGGCATTATTTGCTAAAGGTTGAAAAAAGATTTAAACCGCCGGTAGAATTTTCTAAAACTAGACAAATGATTGCTGAAATCAAAGATAAAATTTCTAAGGAATCAAAATAAATATATGGTCAAAAAAATAGCAATGCATCTTTGGTTAGCCCGTCATCAGTTTATACGCTATTTTTTTGTTGGCTTTAGCGGTCTATTTTTGGATATGGGTACGCTGTATGTGCTTACAGACCTTTTGCATATCAGGCCAGTGTTGGCAGTAGGCATAAATGGTCTAGTTATGCTTAACTATATATTTTTCTTAAATAAATACTGGACATTTAAATCAAACGGCGTTACTCATAAGCAAATGATTAAATACTTTGTTTTGTCTGGATTTAATTACGTGGTTGCGATTATTTGGATGTATTTTTTCAATGAAAAACTGGGTATAAATCACTTGTTAGCTAGAGTCTCCAATATCATCGTTTCGGTAGCTTGGAACTTCTTATTATACAAGTTTTGGGTCTATAAACACCAAGATTCAGGAGAAGTTTTGGAAATCCCAGTAAAAAACGGCTAAAATGTGTATAACAGTCGTTTTTTGCTCTTGACTTAGTTTAAATTTTAGGCTAAGATATAACAGTTATTAATTTCAAAAACAATGGCTAAAACAGACCTAATAGAGTTAAAAGGCAGGATAGAAGAGCTTTTGCCGGCCACAACTTTTAAAGTAAAGTTGGAAAGCGGCCAAATTGTGCTCGGTCATTTGTCAGGTAAATTAAGAATGAACAAGATCAGATTGAGCCTTGGGGATAGTGTAAGGGTAGAAATGACCCCATACGACTTGACAAAAGGACGAATAACGTATAGATTCTAGGCAGGATAACAATTAAATTTCATCTAGGCCAGTAAAGCCGAAGAGTATAGGGGCTAAAGCCCATATATTCATCTCGGCCTCACAAATAAGAATAAATTCTTATTTGGTTCGGCCTTCAATGAATATCAACCATTGCGGTGTAGCTGGATAGTAGTTATACAACGTCTAAATGTCCGTATAACTTAACCATCTGGTGCTGATATCGCGGCAGTGGTTGGTATTTTTTGAAACTAAAAATCAGATTAATAAAAATTCATTAGTACAAATCTATGAAAGTTCGAGTATCCGTAAAGAAAATGTGTATCAAATGTAAGACAGTGCGCCGTAAAGCACGCGTTTGTGTTATCTGCGAAAATCCAAAGCACAAACAAAGACAAGGTTAATTATATTATTTTAAATAACAAATCTTAAATTCCAAAGTATGAGAGTAGCCGGCATAAGCATTCCTAAAGAAAAAAGAATCGTAGTCGCCCTAAACTATATTTATGGCGTTGGCCCAACATTATCCAAAAAGATTTTGGCCAAAGCAAAAATTGACGAAAATACTCGCACCAAGAATCTTACTCCAGAGCAAGAAGATGCTTTGCGTTTGATAATTGAAAAAGAATATAAAACAGAAGGTGACTTACGTCGTGAAGTGCAGGCTAATATCAAACGCTTAAAAGATATCAAAGCTTACAGAGGTATTCGCCACATGAAGCACTTGCCAGTAAGAGGTCAACGCACCAAAACCAACTCCCGCACTGTTCGCGGCAATGTTCGCAAGACTATGGGAAGTGGTCGTAAGCCAGAAGGTTTGAAGACCTAAAGCTTGCTAGTTTTTAATTTACAGCGTCGGGTTTCAAAGGACGTTACCCGACATGATTTCGCTAAATCAACAAATCAGATAATAATATTCAAAATATGTCAGACGCTCAAACACAAGTAAACCCAACTGCCACCGAAGCTGTTTCAGCCGGTAAAGCTCCAGTTGTTAAAAAAGGCAAGAAAAAGAAGGTTGTAAAACAGATTTCCAACGGAAATGCTTTTATTCAAGCTTCATACAACAACACTATTGTTAGTATCACCGATGCAAACGGCGATGTTTTAAGCTGGTCTTCTTCTGGTAAAGTAGGTTTTAAAGGACCAAAGAAAGCTACTCCTTATGCTGCCGGTATGGTAGTAAAAGATGCGGTAGATAAAATTGCTGCTTACGGACTAAAAGATATCCATGTATTTGTAAAAGGCATTGGTGGTGGCCGAGAAGGCGCTATCCGTGGTTTACACCTAAATGGTCTTAATGTTTTATCCATCAGCGACGTCACCCCGATTCCACACAATGGTTGCCGCGCTCCGGGAAGACGCAGAGTTTAATATAAGCAAAGCTTGAAATTTCGTCGGGCTTCGCAAAAATAAAATAAATTTTCTTTTTAACTCACCCCTAGAAATTATAAATTACTATAAAAACCAAGTATGGCAAGAGATCTAAAACCAAAACACAAATTTTGCAGAAAATACGGACAGAAGCTTTGTGATTCTCCAAAATGTCCAGTTACCAAGCGCAGTTATGCCGCTGGTGTTCATGGTCCAAGTAAGAAACACACCAAGCAATCTGTTTATGGTAAACAATTATTTGAAAAACAAAAAGCCAAACAATTGTATGGTTTGTTAGAAAAACAGTTTTCAAACTACGTAGCTGAAGCTTCAAACAAAACCGGTGACACTTCCAAATTTTTGGTTAACTATTTAGAATCTAGACTAGACAATGTTATTTACCGTGCCGGACTTGCATCTTCCAGACGTGCCGGCAGACAATTGGTAAGTCACGGTCATATTCTTGTAAATGGAAAGAAATTAGATATTCCTTCTTACCGCGTACGTGTAGGAGAAGAGATTTCTTTGTCCGACAAGAGTAAAGCAAGTGCGCTTTTTGAAAAGATTTCCGAAAAATTAAGTAAGGTAGAAGCGCCAGGTTGGTTAGGTCTTGATCCAAAAAAAGTTTCTGCCAAAGTGCTTAATGCTCCAACTGTGGATGATCCAGGTTACGATGCAAAGTCTATCATTGAGTTTTACTCACGCTAATAAATAACGGTCGCCTTTGCTACGGCTTCGGCGCACCAAAGGAGGGGACATTCCCCACATAAACTAAATAAGTTAAAACTATGGAAAATCTATTACTACCATCAAAAGTAGAGTTCGTGCCAGGCGACAGTCCAAACAAAGGGTCTCTAGTTGTATCTCCTTGTTTTTATGGTTATGGCACCACTTTAGGTAATACACTAAGACGTGTTTTGTTATCTTCTTTGCCAGGAGCTGCTGTAGAGGCGCTCAAAATCAAAGGCGTTCAACACGAATTTAGTTCTGCCGATGGATTAAAGGAAGATGTTATTGATATTATTTTAAACTTAAAACAATTGGCTGTAAGAGTATTTACCGAAGAGCCAGTTACTTTGCATATTAGTAAAAAAGGCCCTGGTCTAGTTACTGGTGCCGACATTGAAGCAAATTCCAATGCCGAAGTTATGAACCCAGAATTGGTTTTGGCTACACTTACTTCCAGCAAACCTTTTGAAATGGATTTGATTGTTGGTCGTGGTCGTGGTTTCCGCCCTGTAGAAGAAAAAGACAAAAAACATTATGATTTGGGAACTATCGTAATTGATTCTATTTATACTCCAATCAAAGATGTTGGCTACAATGTTGAATATACTCGCGTGGGTGATATTACTAACTACGAAAAGCTAACTTTGAATATCGAAACCAACGGTACAATTTCTCCTGGTGAAGCCGTAAAGCAAACCGTTCAAATTATTATGGATCACTTCTCAGTTATTTCTGGCGCTGCCAATGAAATGGTTTTGGATATGCCAATGCCTGTTGTAGCAAAAGCAGAAGAGAGTGAAGAAGAAGACGAAGAAAAGAAAGTTAAGAAAGCAAAAAAAGTTTCTAAGAAAAAGTAATTTAAATCAGAAAGGGCTATTATATGGGCTAAAGCCCATATATACTCATTCACTCGGAAATAAACTAGCAAGCTATTTATTTCCTCATTCAATTCGTATATGAGACATAAGAGCAAAAAAGTTACCCTAGATAGAAAAACAGCTGCGCGCCGATCTCTAATGGCCAATATGGCAGAGAGCTTGGTTTTGTATGAAAAGATAAAAACTACCAAGGCCAAAGCCAAGGCTGTTCGTTCTTATGTAGAACGACTTATAACCAAAGCCAAAGGCCAAGACCTTACTGCTCGCAGAGAGCTAATGAAAGTTTTGTATACCGAAAATGCTATCAAGAAATTGTTGGAAGTGCTTGCTCCAAAATACAAAGATAGAAAAGGCGGCTATACCAGAATAGTTCTGTTCAAAAACAGAAAAGGTGACGGAGCCGAAGAGGTAATTCTAGAATTAGTTTAATTATCCACATTATATGAAAAGAGAAAAGTTTACCATCGACGCTTCTGGCCAAATAGTTGGCCGACTAGCTACCAAAATAGCCATGATTTTGATGGGAAAAAATAAACCAGATTTTCAACCACATATTGATTCCGGAGATAAAGTAGAAATTTTAAATGTGGGTGAACTTCGTTTTACCGGCAAAAAAATGGATGCCAAAGGATTTAGACACCACAGTAACTACCCAGGTGGTTTAAAGACTGTTATGGTGAAAGATTTGATGAGAGATAATCCAAAAGAAGTTATTTTGCACGCTGTTTCTAGAATGTTGCCAAAAAACAAAACAAGAACTACCAGATTAAAACGCGTATCTTTCAAATAAATAATAGAACTGATGTATGACAAAAATTGTTAAGAAAAAAGTAGAGAAAAAAGAAGAAAAATCTGCCGATAAAGGTGAGATGATTCGTACCGTAGGCCGCCGCAAAAGAGCTGCTGCTCGCGTGCAAATCAAACCAGGTACCGGAGAAATTACCGTAAATGGTAAGCCTTTGGCTGAATACTTTCCATATTTTGAATGGCAAAATATCGTAAAGGCTCCCCTTGCTGCTACTGGAAAAGAAAAAACTTTTGATGTTTCTATAAAAATCAATGGTGGCGGCAAAAAAGGCCAAGCTGTTTCTGTACAGTTGGGAATTGCCCGCGCTTTGGTAAAATGGAACGAAGATTTAAAGAAAGCTTTAAAGACTCAAGGATACCTAACCAGAGATGCTCGTATCAAGGAAAGAAAGAAGCCAGGTTTGAAGAAAGCTCGCAGAGCTCCACAGTGGTCCAAACGTTAATACAAATTTTATTTCAGAAAAGCTCCGATTCGGGGCTTTTTTGTTTAGTTTGCTTTTTATATTTTTTATTGTTATACTCGGGTCAAGTTAATTAAAAAATTTAGTAATTTATGAGTAAAATAAAGTTGGCGTTTATTATTTTAATCAGCATACTTTTTGGAGCGGGGATTATCTTGGCAGGTTTTTGGTTTTTGTCCGGTAAGTTGTTTAGTGCTTGGACAGATAAGATTGTAGCTGTTAATCAACAGAGTGTTGTGCAAAGTACTCCCGTACAACCTGGGGATTGTTCTCTTCCTGTAAGTAAAGATATGGCTTTGTTAGATAAGCATGAAACAGTCAGACAAGCATCGCTCAAATGTACAGCTTTTGAAGAAGAAAAGTTACAATATGATTTTGATCCAAAAAACGCTCTTACCTGGGACAATGCTTTTCCATCACGAGAAAACTGGGCAAATAGATTAAAAATTTTTAAAAAAGCTACGAAGGGAATTACGTCTGCATATTATGTTGAAAAGTACGATTTTACGTTTAGTTTTCCATATGATTGGGATGTTTTGGTGACACCACCTGGATATGATAGAAAGTATAGGATTGTTTTAAGTAATCCAGGAAATCAGCTGGTTCGTCCTATGGTTATAACAGTTCAAGATTACAACAGTTCATCTGATGTGGCTAGTGAATGGGTCCAGAATGAATCTGGTCATACGGTACTGACAAAATTAGGGCTGCTTCAAAAGAAAAAACAGATTGAAAATTCTGTTAAATCTGCTGATGGTTATGGTAAGTTTGTAGTTTTTGGAAATGATTACAGTACTTCAGAATATCATAATTTTTATCGTCACGCGGAATTCTTTATAGGCAATAATCTAATTACTATTATTCAGCCACTTTCTGTAATAGTTCCAGATACTACTGGGTATGGAAAGGAGCAAGAAGAACTGTTATCTAAAATTAATAATGGATCCGTGGATGGTCTGGTTTCTGTCGAAGTTAAATTAATTGATTTTATTGCCGCTTTTTTTCGCCAAGATTCTTTGTATCCTGGAGATTAAGCATTCTTTTGGCACTTTCGTTATATCTTGGTATTCTTGTGGTATAAATCACTCAAAAAATCAATATGCGACAAGCCTCCACTCTAATATTTTTATCAGGCTTGCTATTTACCGTTACCGGCTGTGGCAGTGTTGATAATTCTTCGCAACCTACAACTTCTTCAACTCCTATAACTGTCAACACAAGTACCGTGGTGACTACACCCTCTCCAATTATTGTGCCTACCACTACTATTGCTGTTACGTCTACTACGAACACGACAACAGATTCTATCAATTTTTTAAAAAGAATTGAAAATATTAGTAAAGCGTTGAAAGAAAAAGGTATTGCTAATAAGTATAAAAATATTTCAGAATCAATGGATGTCGGCGCTCGATATGTTTTTACATTTGAAACTTCTTTGTCAGATTATAAATTATTTGTTATGACGCCTGATTTTGCCTCGGGTGTTGGTGAGGGTGGCCCAACCTCGTTTACTCCTAAGAATATAGATTTTTCTGCGAGTCAAAATGAAATAGTTGCTCAGTTACAAAAACCAGGAGGGTATAAAGAAAATAATATACAATATTCAAAAAAAGTGACCACCAATCTTTGGATTTTTGGGGACTTTGGGTATGCCGAGCCAAATTACTTTGTGCAAGCATTAGCAAAGGATTCTGCTGGCTTCGGGTATTTGCTCCAGGTAGATGTGCCTGATAGTAAATACATAAATCGTGCGGAGGAAGCGTTCCTTGAAGTAAATGGTAATGCTATTACTCAAAATATATTTTCAACTGTTGTCCGCTAGGCTTTATTTGCACCCATCCTAGCCTCGGCTTCGGTGGGTCTTTTTGTTTTGTTGTTTTTCTCGATTTTATAGGGTAAAATAAGGGGGATATATGTCCTATACCGTAGCCCAAAATACGTCGTTTCTTACCATTGCCTCTGTCTTGCAGAAGGTAATTTCTTTTTTTTATTTTATCTTTGTTGCTCGTATTGTAGGGGTAGAGAACACGGGTGTATATTTCTTTGCTATTAGTTTTACCACTATTTTTACAGTCGTAGCCGATTTTGGTATGGGGCCGGTGCTCACCCGCGAAGCATCTCGATTTCCAGACAGAACCGAAAGTTATTTTAATACTGTATTTTGGAGCAAAATATTGTTTGGGCTGTGTGCGTATTTATTAGTAGTTTTATTTGCCAATATTCTTAAATATCCGGAAACTACTAAACTGCTTATCTATATCTCCGGTATCACCATGTTTTTTGATACGCTCGCTACCGCGTTCAATAGTATTTTTCGCGCCAAGAAAAATCTGATCTATGAATCTATTGGCGTTATTATTTCTCAATTTACCACTTTAGTTATCGGTACGTTTGCTCTGCTAAACCATTGGCCACTCGTTTGGCTTATTTTGGCTTACACCATCCCAAGTTTTTTTAATTTGTTATATATCAGCGGTTTCCTCAAAAAAGTATACGGCGTCGGTGTGCGTTTTGTTTGGAATTCATCCGTATTTAAAATTTTCTTTATTACGGCTTTACCGTTTGCGCTCGCTGGAATTATCGGTCGATTATATTCATATAGCGACTCACTCCTTATGTCCAAAATTCTTACTGCCAAAGAGTTGGGTTGGTGGAGCGTGCCATACAAAATCACCTTTGCTTTTCAGTTTATACCGGTTGCGCTCTCTGCCAGTGTCTACCCGGTCTTTAGTAGCCTGTTTTTGACCGATAAAATGGCTGTAGGAGCGTTATTCGAGAAATCATGGCGTTATCTGTTCGCCATCATTTTCCCTGTGTCTTTTGGCCTTATAGCGGTCGCAGAGCCGGTTATCAAACGGGTGTTTGGTGCCGAATATATACCTTCTATTATTCCGTTGCGTATTCTGCTAATCAGTCTTATTTTCGGCTTTTTGTCGTTTATTACTGGTGCGCTCCTTAATGCTATAAACAAACAAAAAACTCAAACCAGTCTAATGGCTTTGGCGCTTACAGTTAGTATTGTTTTAAATCTAATCCTGTTGCCTGTACTAAAAATAACCGGAGCAGCCATCTCGGCTCTAGTAAGTAATTTTATTCTTTGTATGGTTGGTTTTTATCTATCTACCAAACAGGTAAATATAAATTTAAAAAATATTATCAAATATTTAAACCAAACTTTGTGGCCAGCGCTAATTATGGGTGCAGTGGTATATGGCCTATCTTTCAAAATTCATTATCTAGTTACGATTGTTATCGGTGGTGTTATTTATCTCGGCTTGCTGTACTATAATAAAGTTATAGATAAAGCAATGGTATTAAGTATAATAGAAAAAGTAAGAATGAAAAAAACTCAACCAACTGTATAAACTAATTTTGTATGAAAACCCTAATCATCACCCTAGAATATCCACCTCAAATCGGAGGTATCGCATCATATACATACAACCTAGCCAAAAACATGTCTCCAGAAGATGTAATTGTTTATGCTCCCAAAATGTTAGGGGATACCGATATAGACAAGAAAAATCCTTGGAAAGTAATTCGCACCAAGCCGTTTTTTGCATTCTTTTGGCCCCGCTGGATCAAAATGCTTTGGCAAGTTTGGAACCTGGTAAAACAAGAAAACATTGGTCAAATTTATGTGCATCATACTTTGCCAGCCGGCTACGTGGCATATTTGATAAAGAAATTTAAACGCGTTCCATATACGGTATTTTTTCATGGCACAGATTTGGCTTTGGGATTAAAAAATAAAAAGAGAAAATTAAAACAAGTTTGCTCAAGTGCAGAAAAAATTATTGTAAATAGTATTTATCTAAAAAATCAATTCTTAAACCATTTCGAAGATTTGGAAGCCAAGATGGTCGTTATCTATCCTTGCCCAGATAAAATATTTTTGGATAGAGCTCCAGAAGCGGAGCTCAAAAAAATGAAATCACAATTGGCTCTAGAGGGTAAAAAGGTAATAGTTACGGTGGCGCGCATGAGTGAAGGCAAAGGTTATCCGCACCTTATTCGCTTACTTCCAAAAATTTTGGAGAAAGTACCAAATTTGGTTTGGCTTATGATAGGGGATGGTCCAAAAAAAGACGAAATTATAGCAGCTATCCAAAAGAATTATTTACAAAATGTTACTCGTTTTATTGGGTTTGTACCATATACCGAATTGCCAAAGTATTATCAAATTTCCGATGCGTTTGTATTGTTAACCCACCCAGACGAAGCGTCTGGCCAAGAAGCCTGGGGCACTTCGTTTATAGAAGCCGCTGCTTCTGGTTTGCCCGCTGTGGCTGGGCGTTCTGGTGGTGTAGAAGAAGCTGTACAAAATTTGGTTACCGGTTTGATAGTAGATGTATATCAAGACCAAAGTATCGTATCAGCAGTTTCTGATTTACTGCGAGAAACAGAATATGCCAAAAAGATGGGAGAAGCAGGCAGGCAGAGAGTATTGAGTGAATTTACTTGGGAGAAACAGCTGCAGAAGCTTTAGTGATTATTGTATGGAAAAAGAAATTATCAATGAGAAACTAAAAAAAGAGATTCTTTTAATGGTTGAGGATGATCAAAAAATGAGAAGTGGTGATCAGTGGAATTCAGAGATTGATAGGTTAAATACTGAAAGAATAAAAATAATTATTTCACAATATGGGTGGCCAGGAAAATCACTTGTAGGTGAGGAGGGGGCAAATGGGGTGTGGCTTTTGGTGCAGCACGCTGATCATGATGTGGAATTTCAGAAACATGCCTTAAAATTCTTGCAAGAAGCAGTTGCTAATGAAGAGGCAGAAAAAAGCAATGAAGCCTACCTGGTAGATAGAATAAAAGTCAATACAGGCCAGCCGCAACTTTTTGGAACACAATTTTATGAAGATGAAAAAGGACAATTTGGTCCGCGACCAATTGAAGATCCAGAAAATGTTGAAGAAAGAAGGCGAATATTCGGTCTAGAACCTTTCTCGGAGTATCAGCAGCTAATGGAGCGCAAGCATACGGAACTTAAAAATAAAGAAAAATAGAATAATAAATTTTAGGAGTTAATTATGCAACCACTCATTAGTGTAATCATTCCAGTCTACAACCACGCTCACACCCTAAAAACTTCTATAGAAGGTATTTTTCGTCAAACCTACAGACCGCTAGAAGTGATAGTGGTAGACGACGGCAGTACAGATAATTTTGAAGAAGCGGTAAAGGAGTGTCTGGCTCTAACAGAAAAAGAATGTATTGGCGAAGGTAGTTTATTATCTGTAATTTCTCAACCAAACGCCGGTGCGCCAGCTGCGCGTAACCGCGGTTTTGCAGCTTCCAAAGGCGAGTATGTTATATTTTGGGATGCAGATACAATATCCGATCCAAACATGCTGCAAAAAATGTATAAAGCTTTGCAAAACAACCCACAAGCCGTCTATGCCTATAGTCAATTTAAATTTGGTTGGAAAACATTCAAGAGCCAAGAATTTAATTCAGAAAAATTAAAACAAATAAATTATATAGATGTCACTTCGCTTATTCGCCGTAAAGATTTTGTTGGCTTTGATGAAAAAATAAAACGTTTCCAAGATTGGGATTTGTGGCTTAGTATGTTGGAGCAGGGGAAGATAGGCGTTTTTGTGCCAGAAGTTTTGTATAAAAAAATTGTTGCAGGCAGAGTAGGTATAAGCAATTGGCTGCCAAGTTTTTTTTATAAGTTACCATGGAAGAGTAAGCAGGTACAAAAGTACGACGATGCCAAAGAAATTATTGTAAAAAAACATAAACTAGTATAAAAGTTTTTATGGTTTCAGAAGAAAAAAATTATGCATACATAGACGGTGCAAATTTGCATAAAGGTGTACAAGACACTGGGTGGATTTTAGATTATAAAAAATTTCGTATTTGGCTAAAGGAAAAGTACGGAGTAGTACAAGCCTATGTATTTATTGGCTTTATTTCAAAAAATAAAGATCTGTATACGTATCTTCAAGAATGCGGATTTGTTTTGGTTTATAAAGATATTACTTACGGGAGTAATGGCTCTATAAAAGGAAATTGTGATGCTGATTTAGTATTACGCGTAACACGAGATGCCTATGAAAATAATTGTGAAAAAGCTGTATTAGTTTCAAGTGATGGGGATTATGCGGGATTGGTTAAATTTCTTCAAGAAAAAGATAAGTTTAGGGCAATTCTCTCGCCTTCTTTACCAGAAAAATGCTCTATTTTGTTAAAAAGAACCGACGCTACGATATCCTACTTAATTGATCAAAAAGGCACTTTGGGTATAAAAGAAAAAGCCCCCGGTAAGGACGAAACCTTACAGGGGTCTTTTTCGTAGTAATTACCTGTAATATACTTGAATTTTTGACAAATGTCAATAGTTATCCCCAAATAAATTAACTTTATAAAATATATGCCAAGCCTAGAAGAATTACAGAAAAAAATAATTGCGTTTCGCGACGCACGCGACTGGAAACAGTTCCATACACCAAAAGACTTGGCCATCGGGTTATTGCTAGAAGCCGGAGAAGTGGCCGAGCATTTTCATTGGAAAAATGAAGAAGATTTAAAAGAATATATAAAAACCCACAAAGAAGAAATCGGCGACGAAATGGGCGATGTGTTGAATTACCTACTCATTATGGCCAATGATTTTGGCATAGATTTGGCCGATGCGACAGATAAAAAAATAGATAAAAATGCGCAGAAGTATCCGGTGGAGAAGTCTAGGGGGAGGAGTGCGAAGTATACGGAGTTGTAAATTAATAATTTTAATATGGATAATCAGTCTTTAAAATCTAAAGAATCTAACGTGGGTCTAGTCAAAAAAGTGTTTGAGTACACTTCATATTTTTTTGGCGCAGCCTTTCTTTGTGGATTTCTCGTATGGAATGTTTATCTATATGGTTTAGGTTTTAAAGAAGATGATATTCTTCAAATCCGTTTTATTTTTACCGGAATATGTTTTCTTATTATTAGTACACCAGTTATCGTTTTATCGGTATATATAAATAAAAAAATAAATCCAAAAAATATTTTTTGGAAATTTTTTCGTGATTATGTTTGCGTTCTGCTCATTGTAATTTATTTAATTTCTTATATTTCTTTTTTGTTTGCTAGAATCCCCATTGCGTTAGGTGGTGGGAGGCCAAGAGGGTTGGCTATTATAACTGATACGACTAATTTAGATTTTTTATCTAAGTTTGGTATTCCTAAGGGTGAAAGTAGCGAAACTCAAACTGCAAATATATGTATCGCTTATGAAAATGAAAAAATAATAGTAATTTTGTTAGGCGATAGAGTTATGCAGATTAAAAAAGAAGGTTTTCTAGGGTTTGTTAGTTTGCCGGGGGATTCTGTAAGTCTTAATAGAGAATGTTCTCAAGTAGCAAACTTTTGGATAAAAAGATCTTTTATGTTTGAATTTATGACAGACCAAAAAATAAAGGATAAAATTTTATCAGAGGAGTCATTAAATGATAATGATGTATGTTCGGGCTAACAAAACAAGAACTAAAAATATTTAAAAAACTTTCTACTCCCATAAAAATCCAAGATTTTTTGGATGCCATGCCGGTGAATTGGGAGAGGAAAGGGGAGACTTACATGTCTCCGCGCCGGGTGTTAAGGTCGAAAAAAATGCATTGTTTTGAAGGTGCACTTTTTGCAGCCGCAGCTCTTTGGCTAAACGGCGAACAGCCACTGCTAATGGATTTTCAGAACAAAGGCGACGAAGACCACGTGGTTGCTTTGTATAAACGCAACGGTTATTGGGGCGCAATAAGTAAAACAAATCATTCTACATTGCGCTATCGCGATCCGGTATACAAAACTATTCGCGAATTGGCAATGTCTTACTTCCACGAATATTGGAATAATAAAAACGGCAAAAAAACTTTATTTGCCTACTCTACGAAACCGTTTGATCTCCGCAAATATGGAAAAAAATGGATAACATCTGAAGAAGATTTATATGATTTTGTGCAAGATGTAGACGATGCACCCCATACACAAGTTATTCCGAAAAAGAATTCCAAGTTTCTTCGTCTAGCAGATTCTATGGAAAGACGAGTGGGTAAAATTATTGAGTGGAAAAAAATAGATCCGAGAACTTAAGAATTAATTATTCAGTTGTCATTCTGAGCAATGCGAAGAATCCCTCTTTTTCAAACGAAAGGGATCCTTCACCCCGTTCAGGATGACAATGAGTCGGTATGACAGTGTGTAGTGTTTGGTTGTATAATTGTAAATAGGTTTAACTCATTTAATCTATTTGTATGCAAGTAAAACAGCTAAAAGCAGAAGTTGGATCTGGAAAGGACATTATGATTGTGGATGTGCGAGAGCATGACGAGTACGAAAAAGGCGAAAAAATGGACGAGGCTACCAATATACCGATGGGTCAGATGTTTATTGAAGCTTCGCAAGGAAGATTGCCAAAAGATAAAAAAATTATCACGGTTTGTAAAAGCGGAACCAGATGTCAGATTGTGGCTAAAGAGCTGAAAGAAAAAGGATACGACATTGAATTTTTAGAAGGTGGAATGGATGCTTGGAAAGGAGAATAATAAATTGTATTAGTGTTTGTGCAAATTCCTGAGAATGAACTAGTCGTTACCTTTGCCAGATCATCTGGAGCCGGTGGGCAAAATGTAAATAAAACCTCTACCAAAGTTTTTGTACATTGGTCGGTAGGGAAGTCTTTTGTGTTGTCTGAAGAAGAAAAAAATAGAGTGCGAACCAAATTGGCCAATAGAATAAATAATGAAGATGAGCTTGTAATAGCTTCCGAAGAGGAGCGATCGCAATTGCAAAATAGGGAATCGGCTGTAACTAGATTGCAAGAGTTGGTAAACGAGGCGTTGTATGTGCCAAAAGTGCGCAGGGCAACTAGGCCAACCAGATCTTCTAAATTAAAACGTCTTGAATCAAAAAAGATACGATCGCAGATAAAAACTGCCAGAAAAAGTTTGGAATAATATGTATTATTTATACATCCTGGAATGTGCGGACAAAAGCCTGTATACTGGTATAACGGTAGATTTGGAGCGTAGGGTAATTGAACATAATACTTCGAAGATAGGGGCTAAATATACCAGAGCCAGACGGCCGGTAAAATTGGTTTACCAAAAAAGATTTCGGAATCGGTCCAATGCTTCTAAGGCTGAGGCTAAAGTAAAAGGGTTGAGTAGAGAAGAAAAATTGGAATTAATTAATCAAGTCGTATAGGCTGTCATCCCGACTAAAGTGGAGGGATCCCTTAAACATAGTAAGTTCTAGTAACTAAGTGTAAGGGATTCCTCGACTTCGCTACAGCTCCGCTCGGAATGACAATCGACAGTGTATTTAACTAAATGTTATGACCCAAGAGCAAGCGCTGGAAATACTAAAAACCGGTGCTAATGTTTTTTTAACCGGAGAACCCGGAGCAGGTAAGACGCATACTATAAATGAGTACGCGCGGTATTTGCGTGCCCGCAGTATAGAGCCGTCCATTACCGCTTCTACAGGTATCGCCGCTACGCATTTGGGCGGAATGACTATCTACTCTTGGAGCGGAATCGGTATTCGAAAATATTTGGATAAATACGAATTAGATAAAATTTCTACAACCGAATATTTGGCCAAGCGTATTCGTCGTGCCAAAGTATTGATAATAGACGAAGTGTCTATGCTTTCTCCCGAAACTTTGGATATGGTGGATGTGGTTTGCAGAAGCATAAGACAAAATAACGAAGCGTTCGGCGCGTTGCAAGTTATTTTTGTGGGTGATTTTTTTCAGTTGCCGCCAATTGTGAGAAATGAGTTTGATCAAAATAGTCAGAGTTCAATGTTACAAACTCCCAAAGCACGTTTTGCTTACGACAGTGGTGCGTGGCAAAGAGCAAAGCCAATGATTTGTTATCTTACCGAACAGCACCGCCAAGACGATGATGTATTTTTACAAATTTTGTCTGCTATCCGCAATAATAGTTTTGGCGCAGAGCATTTGGCAGAAGTTAAAAAGAGAAGAGTGGGAGCCGATACCGGACCAGAAAAAGCGGTGAAACTTTATACGCATAATATAAATGTAGATAGAACAAACGATGCCATGCTTGCCACCTTTGTAAACAGGCCGGTAACTTTTAGTATGTACACCAAAGGTTCTCCATCGCTAGTGGCATCTTTGCAAAAAGGTTGTTTGTCGCCAGCCACCCTTATTTTAAAAGCTGGAGCCAAAGTAATGTTTACCAAAAATAATCCGAAAGAAGGATTTGTAAATGGAACGCTTGGTACGGTAGAAGGGTTTGATAGTTATGTGGGGTTACCCATAATTCGTACCAACGATGGTCGTAAAATTACTGTAGAAAAAATGGAATGGAGTGTGGAAGAAAACGGAAAGATAAGAGCCAAGATTGAACAAGTGCCATTGCGTTTGGCTTGGGCTATAACAGTGCACAAAAGCCAAGGAATGAGTCTAGAAGAAGCGATAATGGATTTAACGGATGTATTTGAGTTTGGGCAAGGGTATGTGGCCTTGTCGCGTGTACGCAGGCTTTCTGGTTTGTATTTACTTGGTTGGAACGAAAGAGCGTTTCAGGTACATCCGGAAGTGCTGGCCAAAGATATAGATTTTCGGGCTAGCTCCGATGGTGCGCAAGAAGCATTTGGTAAAATTCCAAAAGAAGAATTGGAAACAATGCATAAAAATTTTATGAAGGTGTGCGGAGGGGATATAAAAGAAAAACCAGTGGCTGATTTGGAATCTGGTGATGAAATAAAATATGCGCCGGTAAATGGTAATGATTATGTGCCAGGAAAGAAAAAAAATAAATCTAGTAAAAAAGAAAAAGGCCACGGTTTTGATAAAATAAGAGAAAAACATCCAAACGCATTTCGTCCGTGGAGCAAAGAACAAGACGAAGAATTAAGAGAATTTTTTTCTAATGGTATACCGATAGAAGAATTGTCTAAAACTTTTGGCCGTAAAACCGGTGCGATTACTATGCGACTAGTGAAGCTTGGGTTGGTAGAAGAGGGTGAATAAATTAAATTTGCTTTAAAAATATTTCGAGCCCCGGGATGTGTGTCCTCGGGGCTCTTGTGTGTCTTGCGGGCGAGTATGTCGTCTACTTGATGGCCTCGATCTTCTCGAGGACGTTGCGGCGACTCATCCGACCGACGAAGAAGTCCTGATCGAAATGGTCGGTGAGGGTGATCACCATCGTGCGGTTGTGGTCGCGGCCCCAGTCGTTGGTGAACCGGACGATCCCGAGGATCTTCTGGTCATCCGCCGACAGCGATACGTACCCGCCGCCGATCATCCCCGACAAGTACTGCAGGTCGGGGATCGCCTCCTTCTTGAAGGTGACCTTGACCTGCTTCTTGCCCTTGAGTGCTTCTTCGAGCGCCTTCACGATCTGGTCTTGCATCTGAGCCTCCAACATTCATCTTGGGCGTAAGTACCCAAGAAGGTCACTAGGACCGAATAAAATATCATATATTTTGGCTTTTGTCAATGGTAGTGTGTTTTTAAAAATAAAAAAAACGAGCCCGGGACATGTGTCCTGGGGGCTCTGTTGCAGGGGTCTAGGCAATGACTTCGATCTTCTCGACGGCGTTGCACATCTCCCGAACAAATTGGTCTCTGTCGACTACCTTGGTAAACGTTACCGCAACGGCGCGGTCGTCTTGGCTTTTCCATTGGCGATACCTTTGGAAGTGCATAAGGCCAGCTCGGCAGCTTGCCGTTAGCCATAGCATGCCACGATTGAACATGGACATTAGGCGTTTGACATCACCCGGTGCTGCATCTTCTTTGAGAAGGACCTCGATTTTACGGGTGCCCTGTAGGGCTTCGTCTGTGACTCGGGCGATTTTTGCTTGCATCTTTACCTCTTGCGTTGGTTTCGCACCCGAAGGCACGGGAAAATGGCTAGGGTTGCATAGAATACCATATATTTTTGAATTTGTCAATTATTTAAGCTAAAAGTGTAGATTTGCCAGTGTCTGGCTTGTAGAATTTAAAAAAGAGGGGTACAATGCAGCCAAATTAATTTAACTATACAATTTATGCAGAATAGAAATATTTTGGGAGGGATAAGGAAAGTCTTAAAAATCAGCGCTATCGGTGTCGCTTTTTTTGTTTTTGGAGTGCCGAATTTGGTTAATGCTTTGGTAATCCTGCCAAATAGCGTGCCGATGATAGAGCCTTTAAATAATGCAGAGTATTCGTATGGGGTAAAACCCAGTGAAAGTTTCTTGCCGGAGCAACCTGTGTTTAAAGTTATTTATACAGATGATGATAACGATGCTCCGTTTTATTTGAATGTCGTTGTAAATGGCATACCATATTCTATGGCGCTGGTTCCTGGCCAAGAAGGAGAATATTTTGATGGGTTACAATATGAGTTTGTTACACCTACAGGTACTTTCGAGGTTGGTACGTATTCGTATTATTTTGAATCTAGTGATGGGCAATATACATATCCGTGGATGTCCAGTGAATCTGGAGATATTATAAACTATGCGCGCATGCCAGAATTAGGTACTAGAACTTTTGAAATAAAAGCAGGGTCGAACGATCCGGTGATTATTATTCCTGGGATTTTGGGAACAGAGTTAGTGAGAGGTGATGAAACTTTATGGTTGGATTTGGTAAGAACTATGATTACGCCAGGGGACGAATTTTTGGATCCGCTGATGATGAATGTTGATGGGGTTGGTACTGATCCCCAGGTTATGCCTGGGGATGTAGTTAGGGTCAAAGGAAATATATTAATAAAATTTCACTATCTTGATTTGCTGATTAGTGAGTTTAACAGTATTGGTTATCAGGAAAATACTGATTTATTTGTTTTTCCTTATGACTGGCGTTTAGATAATGCGTCTACAGCCCAAAAACTAAAAGATAAAATCGAGTCTGTTTTGAGGCAAACGGGAAGTGCTAAAGTAACTTTGGTTGCGCATAGTATGGGAGGTTTGATTGCAAAACAATATATCGTAAACAATGGTTCGGATAAAGTAGATAAGTTAATTTTTATTGGCACTCCGCATCTTGGTTCTCCGGATGCTGCTAAAACAATATTGTTTGGCAGTAATTTAGGAATTGAATTTGTATTTTCTTTTTTAAATGAGCTAGAAATTAAAAAAATTGCTCAAAACATGCCGTCAATTTACCAGCTTTTACCGAGTCCTGCATATTTCGCTAAACTAGGAGGGTATTTTTACGACCTAACTATTCATAAAGTTTTCAATTTTGATGAAACATCTGCGTATCTGAGCGGTCAAGGTAGTAATCAGAGTATGCTTGACGGAGTCGCCAGCTTTCATTCTTCGCTTGATAATTTAGATTTTTCCAACATAAAAACATATAATATTATAGGTTGTAAGACAGAAACAATTACAAAAATAATTCGCCGTAACAGTGAAGTTGGTGGTGATGAGTATTATATTGGTATGCAAACTGGTGACGGAACAGTCCCGCTCGGTAGTTCTGATTTGGCAGGTTTTACAGGGGTAGAAAATTTTTATGTGAAAAATACTGTTCATAGTAAAATGCCCAGTCTTGATAATATAAGAATGTTGGTTACTGAAATTATTGGCAATACCGTAGATAAAGATGCTTTACCAATAGATGTCGAAATGAATAAGGAGGGTTGTGAAGTAACAGGTAAATTAGTTTCAGTCCATAGTCCGGTTGATTTGCATGTGTATGACGCTAGCGGAAATCATGCAGGTCCGATTGAAAACGGTGATCTTGAGCAAAATATACCAGGAGCAACCTACAAAAATATTGCCAATAATAAATTTATTTTTTTACCGGAAGACAATAATCAAATTTATACTATTAAACTTGACGCAACTGCCACTGGAACTTTTAGTTTCCGGGTTCAAAATATTATAAGTGATCAGCCAGAAAAAACTGTGTATTATAATGATATACAGATTGTTCCACAAAGTAGTGCTGAGATTGAAATATCTCCTTACAGTTCTGATACAAATTTACAATTTGATATTAACGGAACAGGAAATCATGTCGCCATCCCTGCTAACTCAGTTCTTAGTGAGGATGAATTAGAAGATTATACAAAACCAACGACCACTATCTTTATAGTCGGTACTGTTGGGGGTAATGGTTGGTATGTTTCCACTACATCTATTTCGCTCTCGGCAACCGATGATAATTCTGGTATACTTAGAATAGAGTATAGTTTAGACAATGGCGCTGTATGGCAGCCGTATTCCGCACCGTTTGTTATTTCTGAGCAAGGTATAAGCACTGTATTATATAAATCAATTGACCGAGCTGGTAACAAAGGAGAGGTGGGGCAAGCCATTATATATATTGATACTGAATCACCTGAAGCAATTATCGTATTTGATCCTGATAAAAAAGATATTGTGATAAGTGGAGAGGATAATCTAACACCAGTTGGTATTTACGATTTAGGTAGTAGGGTAACTTTAATTGACGAGGCGGGAAATAGCACTACATTGAATTTTGTTGAAAAAAATCGTAAGTGGTCTTATACAACTGCGTTGAAGAGTATTTTATATAACGGAGTTGAATTAGAAAAAATAACTAAAAATAGATTTAATTTTAAGTGGAAATATAAACATGATAATTTAACAGAGCTAGAACAAAGTATTTTACTGAAAGATGTTTTTAGATTAAGAGCCGAGTATAATTTAAAGAAAAACATTACATATATTCGTGGTAAAGATGCCGAAACTGGAAAAATCAAGGAAAAAATGGATGGCTTAGTTCTGGTTAAAATTAAAACTAGTAAAGGGAGTTTAAACTACAATTATTAACTTTTTTATGATTAAAAAATCAGTGTTAATTTTAGCCGTTGTTCTACCGTGGGTTCTGATATTAATTTTTGGTTTATTTGGGCTTGAAACAAGGAGTCATTTTTTTCAAGAAAATGAAGTGCGGATTAAGATTTCGTTGCTAGTAATTGTTCTGTTAGCGTGTATATTTAGTGGTATTAACTTATTTAAAGAGAAACAAAAAAATTATTTAAAAATATTAAAAGCGGCCGTGTTTTTAGGAATATTTATAATTACATTTTTGTCAATGTGGTTTATCCTTGCCCTAAGAAATGGTGTAAGGTTCTAATATTTATAAAAAATAAAATCGTGTTATCAGATTATAACCCAACAATAAGAAGGTGTAAAAATTATCTAAAAACTTTTTTATATAGTTTGTTTTTGTTTGCAATTTCTTTAGGTATTACATATTTCCTGTGTCCGTTTACAGCTAAAATATTCTGTTACATTGGCGGGCCTAGAGAATGTTCAGGCGGCTTCTCCAGTATTGATTTTTCTCCGGTTATAGGTATTTTACTTAATTATTTATTTTTTATACCATTGTTATTTATAGTTTTTGGTGATAAAAATAAGTATTGGTGGATTGGTGTTACGCAATTTTTAATGTTTTTATTTTTAATTCGTGTTTTTTACTCCCCAGTGTACTTTTTAGCTGGAATCTTTAATCTTTTGCCATTTATTTTATCAATATTTTTAGGCGTAGCTTTAGGGTTGATAATTGTTAAAATTAAAAACATTGTTTTAAAAAATAAAATGAAATCTACTGTTAAAAAGTAATCAAACGAATTGAGCGAGCGGAAAAGGTGGTTGATCGTATTTTGGCTAAGCAATTATTGCGAAATTTATCTCGTTATCAAACACGAGGTTGGCTAAATAACGAAGCGTATAATTTATTAATAGAGGATATTAATTGGTTGTTAAATAATTAAAATTATGAAAAAATTCCTACTAGTTTTAGGGTGGCTAGTTAGTTCGATTTTGTTCGCTGTATTTTTTGGCCGTTTATATTATTATTTAGGATTTTCAAAAGGCGGAGGGTTATTTTTGTCATCTAATTTTTTTGACGATTTTATTAATGGTTTATTTCCTTCTTATATATTTTTCCTCACCCTCCTCTTCACCGCCTTCGGTGGCACCAAAAAATACTGGTGGATTGGAATTGCTTTAATCCCGGCAGTGTTATTTGAAGTAGCGTTTGATTTACAGCATATTTATTTTCCTGTCGCTGTTGGTTTGGTAGGTTGGTTGTTAGGGAAGGGAGTAAACATGTTAGTAGAAAAACATAAGTTATAAACCCTACTAAACCATATGTCAATCTTCGACATAGCACTTCTTATCATCGTTGCTGGTTTCGCTTTGTTTGGTTTGTGGTTTGGTTTGGTGCACACTTTGGGTTCTTTAATCGGTACCATTGTAGGTGTTTATTTAGCCAGCCGATTTTATGGAGTGGTAGCCAATTGGATTATAAATTTTACCGGCTGGAATCAAAATTATATAACTGTTATCGTTTTCATCGTTTCTTTTCTCTTAATTACTAGACTAGTCGGATTTGTTTTTTGGCTTCTGCAAAAATTCTTATCTATTTTTACAAGTCTGCCGTTTATCAAGGGGTTAGATAGAATATTAGGAATGGTTTTTGGAGCTATAGAAGGCGCGTTGGTAGTTGGTATTTCTTTGTATTTCATCGCTCGTTTTCCAATTAGTTTAATGTTTATGGGTGGACTTGCCGAATCTCAAGTTGCTCCGCCTTTGGTACGTTTGGCTTCTATTCTTATTCCACTCTTCCCCGAAGCTTTGCGAATGTTGCGAAGTACAGTGGAGAGCCTGATTTAATAAATACCCAAGAGATCCCTCGTCGCTATGGCTCGCTCGGGATGACATTAGAAATTGTTTATGTTTGATACGCACTGCCATGTACAGTTTAATGGTTTTAAAGATGATGCTGAAGAGGTAATAAAAAAATGCGGTGACAAAAAAATGATTTTGAATTTGGTTGGTACTCAAAAAGATACTAGTCGTGCCGGGGTAGAGATGGCCAACAAATTTCCGTTTACCTATGCCAGCATCGGGCTTCATCCAGTTCATCTTTTTTCTACTCATATAGACGAAGAAGAGAGTAAGTTTTTGTCGCGCGAAGAAACTTTTGATTATGAGTATTATAAAAATTTGGGACAGAGTAAAAAAGTAATAGCAGTGGGGGAGTGTGGATTGGATTTATATAGATTACCAGAAGGACGAACAGTAGAAGAAGTGCTAGAAAAACAAAAAGAAACTTTTGCGTTGCAATATAAATTGGCGCAAGAATTAAATGTGGCATTGGTAATTCATGTGCGAGAGGCGCACGAGCAGATGATAGAACTTTTGAAAAAACTTTCTAACAACGGTTCGGTGCGCGGAACGGTGCATTGTTATACCAGCAATTGGCATTTTGCCCAGCAGTATCTAGATATAGGTTTAAATATAGGTTTCACCGGTGTGATTACTTTTCCTCCAAGAAAAGCAGATCCACAAGCGCAAACAGATTTGCTAGAAGTAGTAAAAAATTGTCCGCTAGATAAAATAGTAGTAGAAACAGATGCGCCGTACTTGGCGCCGTTGCCATATAGAGGCCAAAGATGTGAACCGCAAATGGTGGAGCAAACCATTCGAAAAATTGCTCAATTAAAAAATATTTCCTTTGAAGAAGCGGAAAAAGCTACGACCGAAAACGCCAAAAAATTATTTAGAATTTCTTCTGAAAAAAATTGAACCCCGCACCGAACATCGGGCGAGGTAAAGCGTGGGTGTTGACCGCGAGAGTTATCGGGGTACACGCACCTTTTGGGGTCCGTACCTTCTACAGGCGATGTCTTCCTCGGTAATATCGTTGAGGTCGAATTCCATGGAAGGCGTAAAACCGCCGGTCATGCTAGTGAAGAAGTCCTCTAGCCACTGGTTGAATTCCTTGCCCAGGGACTGTAAGAACGCAATCGTCCAGTAGGTCAGCTCTTCTCCCAAGGAGCTGAGAGAATCTGACAATTCGTCAATCAACTTCTGAAACTCACTTTTCTTCTTCATGGGTTCCTCTTCCCAGTATTTAACCTATCATATTTTAGATTAGACGGTCAATTATATACAGTAACAAAAAACACTCTGTATTATAGAGTGTTTTTTGTTATCCGAGTGAGGTTATATGGCTGCAAATTTGTTCACCACCATCTTTCTAAAAGACAAGTTTTATCTCTAGAAAGATAGTGAGGTGGCGAACGAATGTTGCCAGGCTCACTGTTAAACGACGTTATAGTCGGAGGGCTAGAAGCCCAGTGTTGCGAGAGCCTGATCGGCTTCGTCGGGAGAGCAAGTGCCCATCCGTTGAGCGATCATGATCTGGCTCGCAACAGGTGTTGCTTGCGGCAACAATTCCTCGAGCACAGACCGGCGCAAAACCATGAGCGCTTGCAGAATCGAGAGTCGATCCAACAAGGGCAGGTTCTTCTGCTGGATGCGCAACGCAAGGACCCGAAGGTCCATTGTGCCGAACAGTACCATGCAGGCTTCGTTGTGTGAGCGAAAGCTCGGGGACTGGAAACCCCCGGGCAGTTCGCGTAAACTGCCATCCTGGCAGAGCTCCCCAGTAGCGAGGATGAACTGACCAGTGTGGCCGATGGGCTTGACGAAAACTCGCTCGTTCATAATGATGGCCTCCAAGCCTGGTTGAGAGAACGGTTTGTTCCCTCAGCGGGCAGAAAGAACGCGTTATTTTGCCGAGGGAAAGGAAAAGACGATCTTTTCGTATGTTCTTTTCCCTGGCAAAAGGCGTTACTGCGTGGATTGTAAAGAGCTCTGTAATATAGGTTAAAATCTTGCCTTTGTCAATAGGCAAACCCACCACTCTATTTGGAAATATACCACTGGGGATATATAATCAATATACACCTAAGATGTGCCTAAAGTTACAATCTATACAAAAAATCAAAAACAGCCTTATCTAAAGCTGTTTTTTAATGGCGACGTCGTGGTATGCACGACGTCGGCGAGTCGTAATTCTTCTAAACCCGTATCATCAGTCCTGTGGACTAGATGATCTCGAGTTCGACCCTCTCGTACTTGATTCCCGGATGGGTGGGCTCGTCCCAGTCGAAGTATAGCTCATACACCGCTTCGTCAACGGCAGCAGCGATCTCTTCTGGTGTTCCCAACAACATCGGCATGGAGTCGTTGTCGTTTGCAGTCTCCTCGGTTTGAGGAGTGCTTCCGTTGTCTTCTAGAGACTGACCACGTTGATGGGTCATCAGCACGGATTCTGCAAGTGCGAGGAACTGCGGATCTTCAGGACGAATCATTCAGTAGCTCCTAGGAGAGTGGGGTTTATCAATACGAGACGACGCGCAAGTTTGGTTGCGGTGTCTCATTATGACCAAAAACCATACCATAAAATGTTGTTAAAGTCAAGAGCGTAGGGTAGAAAATGATTAAAATAAAAAAAGCCTCGCTTTCGCAAGGCGTCGCCGTGTATTTTGTTTTTTGGCTGTTTTAGCCAACAATTATGGATCGCTTGACCCGATTTTCCGTAAGGTAATCAATCACTTCGGAAAGGTCTGGGTTGCTGTTTCGGATATCTCTGAAACGTGTGTTGAGCAGAGACTTTTTTCCAAAGATAGATCTTGCATACGGCAATCCATTTTGGACTATTCTCTTGACGTCGAAACGTCTATCTTTGTTCGGCCCTTCGAAGATAACGACAGTTTCGTCATCTTCGACGATTACAGAGCAGCTCCAATCTTCTTCGCCCACCAACAGATGTGGTGGACCAGAATCATCTTTGGGCGGTTCAAGTTTTAGCACGAGCAGGTTGATGCTGCGGAGCAAACCCATGATATGTTGTACCGTCATGGTGCCTCACCCTTTGGTTGTTTAGTATAGACGAATATACCACCAAACCTTTATTTTTTCAAGCTAAATTTACAACGTCACTCTTTAGCGGATGTTGCGTGGTATAACTTAATTAAGTCAAAAAAAAGACCTCGTATTGAAGTTGCCTTGGGGGCTATTCAATACGAGGCTGAACGTCTTGGTCTGCTTTGCGACTGATGTCGCTGGTAGAACCTAGTCTACTGCTGAGCGGTGTTGCGGGGGTACAAGTAGATGTAGCACCCCGTGTCGTGCGAGTCGACCGCGTAGCCGGTCTGGTCCTTCTCGGCCTCGAGGCGGAGCTCGACGTTGGTCGGCAGGCTGCGGACGATCGCGTTGATCTCCTTGTTGGCCTTGGCGCAGGGGATGCGGCCGAGGCGAGCGCGGAGCTCGAGGTCCTGGATCTCCTTGATCGCGGCCTTGAGCTGCTTCTTGCTGATGCTCTTGGCAGCCGCGGCGCGCACGGGCTTCTTCTCGTTGGTGTCGTTCGCCTTCGAGACGAAGCCGGCGTCGGCGTGGGCCGTGCTGATGCCGAGGTCGAACAGGGCGATGAAGCCGACGGTCAGGGCGATGGCGATGATGGCGATGCGGGTCATGGGACTCTCCTCGGTAACGGGTTCGTAACGTTAACTGCTTGCCGGCGCACAAAGGTGTGCTTTTGTGCCGGGGAAGTGAAAGTGTAGCCTCTACACTCCCTTTTCCCTGGCAAAACGCAAACAGTTATTATTAAAGATCAACAGACAACTATACCATAAAACTAGGACTTTGTCAAGGGGTTGATTTGGCGAAATCACGTCGCGTAGCGTCCATTGAACGCGACGTTTGGCTAATTTTAGGCAAAAAAACAGCGCTACCTACACCTAGTTGGTGAGTGGTAGCGCCTGCGTTGGTACGGCTCTAGTCGCAGTTGCGACTATGGCCAGATAAGTGGAATGTCCATGCTGGGGTAGATGGCCTCCAGGGTGTAGAGGTCCATGTCCATCACGGACAGGTACCACTCGAAGTCGAAGAGTTCGACGGAAGTCGTGGGAGGGTTAGCATCCCACCAAGCACAGTTGCCAAACCGCCACCTTCGCAGAGCTTCGTAGTACTCCGCTTCCAGCTCGACAAGCTTGTCTCGACAAGCTTGGCTAGTCGTGCCGCCGATATAGCGACAGGTAAGCTTTGGGTATTGGAGCTGGCTCTCGGCGAGGGTGTATCGCTGCTTCAGCTTCTTGCACGTATCGTAGTCGTACGTGCCCGAGGGTGGCGTATCGGCATAGGCCGTGCCGACGTTCGGCAGCAGCATGCCCAGAGCAATACACATCGCGATCAGGATCTTCACCATTTCTCTGTCTCTCCAATTTCTTCTGTGACGGTTGATTTTTACCAAGACGAAAGAAGCTACGAATTTCGCATATTCTTTTATCTCGGTAAAGAGCAGACCGCTTGGTTAAATGAGCGATTCGCCATCTTATATTAAAAAATGCCTTTTGTCAATAGTCGGACTAGTAGATCATTTTCAAAAATCCTTGATTTTACTTTGATTTACATGTAAAATAATCGCGTTCTTACCATTTTGTATAGCTTAACCACTTCGCGTATGGAACAGGAATAATTACAAAATCTTCCAGTCGTGATTACCAGATTTTGTCCTTTAAAATCATCGAAAGTTTTGGTGCTTCTATTGCAGTACCAGTGGTAAGATTTGTTCTAATCGGTCAATACTTTGATAAAAAATATAACTTATAACCGTTGTTTACTGTTATAGCCTTTGTGCTGGCCGCTGCCACCACTCAAAACGCAAAAAAACTATTTAGTAAAATGATGTTATAATTAAGTATGAATGAAATAAAACACGGAATGGATCCGGAGACTGCTCGAGAAGAGGGAAGAAAATCTGTTCGTGAAACGCTAGCGCATACGTTAGGGTTTATTGCTCAGCGCATAGATGCGGAAGGGTTAGATTCGCTAGAGGACGATGCGGTTAAAGCTTTGTGTAGTTATAGAATGGGAGATGCGCTTAGGGTGGAAGTTGAGATTCCAAAATCAATAAGGAAGTTTTTTGCAGAACGAAAAGATTTTTCCGTTTTAAAAAAAGTTTTAGAAGACACAACCGAAACGATGAATAAAATTATCTCCAATCCCGATATCTTTGTTACTGGTACTTCTGATTCAGAAGAACAGAAAATAATTAATAAACAACTTGTTACAGAACGCGACCAGGCTGAAAGTTTGTATAGAGTATTGGTTTGGAAAGCTGTGCTGCACCATCTTGCTCCTACAGATATTGCTGGTTTTACAGAATTTTGTGAATGTATAGAGCGTTATGATGCAATGCTTGTGTCGCGAGGTATAACACGTAAGGCAGCCTCTAGCTTGCTTGGAAACCGCTTTTTCTTATTGGAAAAATCGCAAAGTTGGGTAGAAAAATTGTCGCACCCGGAAGGTGCGAAAAATCGGCCATTTTCTGAAGCTGAACCGAACTTAGAGAGTGTGAGCAACTATATTGTTGATGGTAATTCCGCTGAATGGGTCGAGGGCTATGCCGCTCAGAATGTTCAATTTAAAACAGATTTAATAGAAAAGATCCATTCTTTTATAGATATTAATGAAGAGGTAAGTGTACGGGCTAGTGAATGGTTAAAAAATCAGCAGTCGCTAGAAAATTAAATAATTAGTTTGTTATATCATCTTCTTTATCAAAAGAAAATTGACCATCAGGACAGTTGAAAAGTTTATCAAATAGTAGGCGGGGATCAGGGTATTTTGTTATTACACTATGGAAGGCTTGTGCAATCTCATTCCCTCCATCATTTTCTGCACTTTGCTCTCCAGCAGTATGGTTTGAAGGAAGCAGGTCTTCAAATTCCTCTAACTGACGTAGCGTTTCGGTAGACAACTCCGGCGGGTAATGTATGTTATAATCATATAGTCTCTGGCTAGCGGCAAAGCTTTCCATTGCGTCTTCGGGAGATTCGCCCGGTTCAAGGTTTATTGTAGCGGTTATATTTCCGTTTTTTACCGCTTGGGTTGATTTATTATCTGCAATTATTTCCAATTCTTTACGGCGTGCTTCTGGAACAAGTTTCATGTAGTGTGCGGGAATCTCAACGCTAGAAGCGTACTGCACTATTTGATTTTCTAAAAAAATAACAAATGTATCGCGAGCTACAGTCAAAATATCTTTATTATTACTACGGTATTCTAGGAGTAAATATGCCCTTTGAGGCAGTAGCTGTTCTACTATTACCGATAAGGCAGTACGCTGAAATCCGGGAAGTTTTTCCCATATTCCTTTTAGTGCAGCTTCATTTATTTTAATTTTTTCGATCGGGGTCCAGTCTGGATTAAAGTTGTTTCGTACACCCTCGAGACTATATAATAGTAACATAGCTACAAAAGCCGGTAAATCTCTTGCGGTGGCCATTAAATTTTTATCCTCTAGTACTCGTAAGTATTGTGCTTCGGCAGGGGTTAGTGGTTTTTGGTTTTCTACAGCAAGCATCTTTTCGTATTCATCAACTAAACTGTTGTAAGCTTTTTTTGACTCTGGAGATAGGATAAGTTCTAAGGATGGTTCATCGGCCGTCAGTGCGTCAAAATGGTGTCTTTGATTATCCATAAATCAAATTTAATTTAAAAACTTATTAATATACTAACATCTTAATTCTAAGACAGTCAATTCAAGCTTTTATTTAGTTGATTTTTCTATTAAAAAGGGCTAAACTTTCCATGTCCCCACCTTTAATTTATAAGATTTTATTTAATATAATAGTATGGCCGAGCATTTTGAAGGCGGTTATCATTCAAAAGAAGAACCGACAACAGTCGAAGTAGATCAAGACGAAGAATGGAAGTTTGCTTCGGCCCCAGCCGTTATTGAAACAACAGGGCTTGGTCCTTGCTTTGGTATAATTATTTATGATCCCGAAAGCAAGTCTGCCTTTCTCGGGCATTTTGTTGACCCCCGTACAAATGGTTTTGATGGCATGCTAGCAGAAGCTAAAAAACATTTCAAAGATTTTACCAATTTGCAGGCATATGTTGGTGGAGGTGAACCAAATCCCGACGATGCTCCCTATTTTAAAGAAGACAAAGCCAAAAGAACCTTTGTAAAAAACAAGTTACTTCAAAGCGGGTTTAACAAGGAGAAGCTCAAAATTAAATATCAGGACTCAAACCAAAGTACGATTTTAAGAATTGATACGGTTACTGGAAACGTAGATTGGGACACCGAAGACGAGGATAACTATTGACACCTCTTAAATGTTCCACTACCCAGAATAAACGATTTTTTATTATTTAAATTTTATTTATATGGGAGAACGAAGGAAAAACCCCTCAGAAGCAGTGGGTGCTGGTAAAAAAGAAAAACATGAATTTAAGTTTAAGGAATTAAGCGAGGAAGAAAGATATGATGAAGCGAAAAAAAACGCTCGTATGGTTCTCAAAGAACTTGCTCCGGCAGGTTCTACCGATGATACTCAGGTGGCATATCACTGGAACGAACACGACTTTGATTCCAATCCGAAAATAGCAACTATTGGAGAATTGCGTATAATGATAGAGCACATGGAAGATTGTAATGCGGGAGGGCCAGGGTATCCTGGTATGCGTTTTACTATTTCTCATTTAAGTGTGGGGGATGAATTTGTAAGGCGTGAACGCGTGGTATCTTTTTGTCGTGAGGCTAGGTTAAAAAATTTATCCAAATGGGGTCCGTTAGAAGACGACGCTGTTATTTGGGTAACCACCACGAAACGCCCGCAACCAAGGAAAACAATAGTGAGAGAGTGGTTGGGAATGTTGGGAAAATTAGATTACGCTGCTGCAGAAGCAGATAACGAAATGGGAGGGGAACACATTGTTTCTATTGATCCAAATTTTGATCCAAAAAAATGGGACGAGGAAAACCGTAGAGAACAGGTTGGAATGATACAAAAGGTAATTGATGCTGTAGAAAACCGGGGCCGATTGTTAGAAGGGTTAGAAGCAAGAAAAGACAAGTCTCTAGTACGCCTTTTTTTTCCTAAGACTGGCGAGAGTATCACTCTAACGCCTAAAAAAATGCGTTTACATATTCAGTCATTATCACGTGGTGTTCTTGAAGACCAGGAGCCAATTTTTACCGACGTCTATGCATCTGAGGATAATTAATTTTTACCAAAGGCATTATTTTTCAAAAACCTTGACTTTTCTAGGATTTATATGTAAAATAGTCGCGTTCTTACCGTTTTATATAGATTCGTTACTTAACGTATGGAACCGCAAAACCCACAAAAATCTTCCGGCCGTGATTACCAGATATTGGCCTTCAAAATCATCGGAAGTTTTGGTGCTTCTATCGCAGTGCCGGTAGTAGGATTTGTTCTAATCGGTCAATACTTTGATAAAAAATATAGCTTGTCACCGCTGTTTACTATATTAGCCTTTGTGCTGGCCGCTGCAATTTCTGCAAAGATAATCCACAAACAAGCAAAAAGTTTTGGCGCAGAATACAAAAGGTTAAATGATGCTGGAAAGATAATCAAGTAAATTTATGTCAGAAATACACATTCCAACTCTGGCTCCGGAAACAATATTTCATATTGGCAAGTTTCCGATTACCAACACTATGGTAAATGTCTGGTTGGCTATTGCGTTATTTTTAATCCTAGGACTATTTTTACGAAAACAAATAAAACTCAAACCAGGAAAAACTCAAAACTTTATAGAATATTTCTTAGAAAAACTTTTTGTATATTTTGACCAGGTAACCGGAAGCCGCAAAAAAACAATGCAGTTTCTGCCAATTACCGGGTCAATTTTTTTCTTTATATTATTATCTAACTGGTTAGGCTTACTCCCTGGTACCGGTAGTATTTTTGTTGGAGAAGCGCCACTACTTCGTCCAGCAAATACAGATTTAAATCTTACCGTGGCTATGGCACTTGTCTCTGTTATTTCCTCACACCTGTTTGGATTATTTAGCGTAGGTGTATTTACACACTTAAATAAATTTATTCAGATTGGTACATTTTTCAAGAGTCTTACCAAAGGTCCGATTGCAATTTTTACAGCTATTATAGAATTAGTGGTAGGTCTTATCGAAATTATTAGTGAAATGGCCAAAGTGTTGTCTTTATCTCTCAGATTATTTGGAAATATTTTTGCCGGAGAAGTTCTTATTACTGTAATCAGTAGTATTGCGGTGGCAATTGTGCCGGCTCCATTTATGATGCTAGAGCTTTTGGTAGGTTTAATTCAGGCCAGCGTATTTACAATGCTTACACTTGTATACCTAACTGTTTTAACTACCAAACCACATGGAAGTCATGACGAAGAAAAACATTAAGTAGTTTGTTTAGTTAGTTAGCCCCCGGGTTAGTTAACTAATAGTCTAATTAATTAAGATGTCGCTCCGCGAGGTAAAACCCAAACCCCCTCGACCGGATTTGATATCAGAAAGGTAAAAATATGGAACATGAGTCCATCGTAGTTTTGGCCAAGGGTCTTACCATGGCTATCGGCGGTTTTGCTCCAGCTCTTGCTATCGGCAGTTTGGTAGCCAAGGCCATGGAAGCTATCGGTCGCAACCCAGAAGCATCCGACAAATTGTTTGTACCGATGTTGCTTGGTGCAGCTTTTGCTGAAGCTATTGCTATTTACGCATTGGTTGTAGTATTTACTTTGAAATAAAAAGTTATTTTATATTGGATGGGTCTTTCGTTTTTTTAAGGCCCAACCCAACGAAATAATTTTTTGAATCAAGAAGCGCGAATTATGGAGTATGGGAATAAAACAACCATGATTCATAATTCTTAATTCATAATTCTAGTTATATGTTTACTAATATTGCACACGCCTCCGAAGTAGCCAAAGAAACTGCCGAAGCCACCGCCGAAAGTGGAGTTTTGGCATCTCTTGGAATTAACGGTACATTGTTTATATTCCAGCTTGTAAACTTTGCTTTGGTAGCGCTTATACTTTGGTTTTTAATTTTAAAACCACTTACCAAAAAGATGGCCGAGAGACAAAAAATGATTGATGACAGTATAGATAATGCAAAAAAGATAGAAACTAATTTGGGAGCAAGTGAAAAGAAGTATCAAGAAAAAATAGATCAAGCCAAAGTTGATGCCAATAAAATAATTGAAAAGGCTAGTTTGGAATCATTGGCAGTTGCTGAAGTGGCGAAAGAAAAAACCAGAAAAGAAATAGAGCAATTGGTAGAAACTGCTAGAAAAAATATTAAAACCGAAAGAGAAGAATCTATAAACGAAATAAAAGAACAAACTGCCAGTTTGGTAGTGGCTGCGGCCGAAAAGATTTTGGGTACTAAAGTAGATGCGTCCAAAGATGAAAAAATAATTGATGAAGCTGTAAAAAGCATGAAATAAATTTATAAATGTGAAAAAGCAAAGTAATTTACAATTTGCCAAAGCGCTTTATCAGGTCACCAAAGACTTGCCAAAGGATAAGCTCCCAGAAGTAATAAGGCAATTTTTTGTTATTTTGCAAAAATATAATAAGCTTAAAAAAATAGATTATATAGTAGAAGAGTTTGAAAGGTATTCCAAAAAACAATCAGGCATAAAAACAATAGAGATAGAAACGGTAGTCAAGCTAGATGGTAAGATAAAAAATAAAATAGAAAAAGTATTCGGAGAAGATTCGGAAATAACAGAAAAGATAAACAAAGAAATGCTCGGTGGAATAAAAATAAAAGTGGATGACACGGTCTACGACGCAAGCCTAAAGACGCAGTTAAATAAATTAAAACAATTTTTACAAGCTTAATTAAAACCTTTATGTCCACAAATAACATTGTTGAAGAAATCCGAAAAAACATCTCTCTGTTCCAAAAAGAAACCGAAAAAGAAGAGACAGGTAAAGTTATCGAAGTAGGTGATGGTATCGCTCGTCTTTCTGGGCTTTCCAAATGCCAAGCTAGTGAAATGCTTGAGTTCGGATCTGGCGAAGAAACCACCTATGGTTTGGCTTTAAACTTGGAAGAAGAAACTGTTGGTTGTGTGCTTCTCGGAGAATACCGACATATTAAAGAAGGGGATACTGTAAAGCGAACAAACAGAATTTTGTCTGTACCGGTTGGAGACGAATTGGTGGGTAGAGTGGTAAACCCCCTTGGTCAAGCTATAGACGGAGGCAAAGAAATTAAAACTGGTAAATTTGCTCCAATTGAAAAAATCGCTCCTGGTGTAATGACTCGTGAGCCAGTAAGTCAACCATTACAAACTGGTATCAAAGCTATCGATGCTCTTATTCCAGTTGGCCGTGGTCAGCGCGAACTTATTATCGGTGATCGTCAGACTGGTAAAACTGCTGTAGCAATCGATGCAATTATCAACCAAAAAGGCAAAGATATTATCTGTGTTTACGTTGCCGTTGGTCAGAAAGAATCCAAAGTTGCCCGTATCGTGGCCAAACTAAAAGAAGCTGGAGCAATGGAATATACAATCGTAGTTGTAGCCGGCGCATCTCAGCCTGCAGCGATGTCTTATATCGCTCCATACTCTGGTGTAGCAATGGCCGAGTATTTTATGGACAAAGGTAAAGATGTTTTGTGTGTTTATGACGATTTAACCAAACAAGCTTGGGCATACAGAGAAATTTCTTTGTTGTTACGAAGACCTCCAGGTCGTGAAGCTTACCCTGGTGATGTGTTTTATTTACACTCCCGCTTGCTAGAACGATCTTGCCGTCGCAACAAAGAATCTGGCGGTGGTTCTATTACCGCTCTTCCTATTATCGAAACTCAAGCCGGAGATATTTCTGCCTATATTCCTACCAACGTAATTTCTATTACCGACGGTCAGATTTTCTTGGAAACAGATTTGTTCTATAAAGGTATTCGCCCAGCTTTAAACGTTGGTGTATCTGTGTCTCGTGTAGGTGGCGCCGCTCAAATTAAACCAATGAAAAAAGTTGCTGGTAAATTAAAATTGGCCATGGCCCAGTTCCGTGAAATGGAAGCCTTTGCCCAATTTTCTTCTGATTTGGATGCCGAAACAAAAAACCAGATTGATCTTGGTCAAAGATTGGCTGAAGTTTTGAAACAACCTCAGTATGAACCAGTATCTGTTTCCCAGCAAGTTGCAGTAATTTATGCAGTAAGTAATGGTTTTGCAAGTTCTGTGGCTGTAAAAGATATGAAAGAATGGGAAGTTGGATTGCATGCATTCTTGGAAAAATCTAAAGGATCATTGCTAGAAAAAATTGAAGCAGGGGAATGGGATGAAAAGATCGAAAAAGAATTGAAAGAAGCTTGCGGACAATATAAAAAATAAATTTCGATTATATGGGCTAAAGCCCCATATATACTCATTCGTTCGAAAATATTTTAGCAAGCTAAATATTTTACTCACTCACTTCGTATATGGCAATTAATACAAAAGTAATCAAACGCCGCCTTAAATCTATTGGTAGTACCAAAAAAATTACCAAAGCTATGGAGATGATTGCGGCTGCCAAAATGCGCAAAGCGGTAAGCGCTGCTATAGATACGCGCGCTTATTCCAGCTTGGCTTGGGAACTTTTGGTTAACTTGTCCAAAACTCAAAAAGTACAAATTCCATTGTTGGAAGCAAGGCAAGTAAAAAAGATTTTGGTTATCATGATTACTTCTAATCGTGGTTTGTGTGGTAGTTTTAATGCCAATATTATAAAAAAGACCGCTCTGCAAATGAAGGATCCAAAAAATATTGCTAAACAGGTAATTGATGGAAAAGAAATATTGCCAAGCGACAGAGTAGAGGTAGATGTAATTGGTATTGGTAAAAAAGGCGCAGACTTTGCCAAAAAGATGGGCTACAACCTTACCGCCGCTTTTTCTAACATGACAGATACTCCAAATTTTGATGATGCGTTACCGATTGCCAAAATGGTAATAGATGCATATGAGAAAAAAACTTACGACAAAGTAATTGTTGCTTATACCGATTTTAAATCGGCTTTAGTGCAAACTGCCAGACTACGACAAGTGTTGCCAATATCCGAATCTGATTTAGAAAAAACTTTATTTGATACAGAAGAAAAAAACTCTGTAAAAGAAAAAACAAATTTAAATGATTATTTATTTGAACCAAACAGAACTGATGTTTTACAAATAATTTTACCAAGGCTGGTTGAAACACAAATTTATCAAACGATGCTAGAATCTTCGGCCAGTGAACATAGTAGTCGTATGGTGGCTATGAAAGCTGCTAGTGAAGCAGCCAAAGATATGATAAGTGAATTAAATTTAACATTTAATAAAGCTAGACAAGCGGGCATCACCCAAGAGATCGCAGAGATCGCAGGTGGGGCAGCAGCGCTAGAATAAAATTTCTTTTCACTTGTCATTCTGAGCAAAGCTGAAGAATCCCTCTTGTCCCAATGAAAGGGATCCTTCACTCCGTTCAGGATGACAGCCTAAAAAAATAACTAATAAATAAAATTAAATATCAGATCCTGAAACCAGTTCAGGATGACAAATAAAAACATATGAACAAAGGCAAAATTTCCCAAATCATCGGCGTGGTAGTGGATGTGCATTTCCCAGAAAATTTGCCAGCCATTTATAATGCGCTGGAAACCAAAAATCCAAATGGAGATGTTCTAACTTTGGAAGTGCAGCAACATTTGGGTTCTAACACAGTGCGTACTGTGGCTATGAATACTACCGACGGTTTGCAACGCGATACAGAAGTAATTGATACTGGTAGAGCAATTTCTGTGCCGGTTGGTCCAGCTACTCTAGGTCGCATGTTTAATGTTACTGGAGAAGTAATTGACGGATTAGGAGAAGTAAAATCAACCAAGGTATATCCGATTCACCGTTTGGCTCCAACTTTCAAACAACAGTCTACCAAATCTGAAGTTTTAGAAACTGGTATTAAAGTTATCGATCTTATCTGTCCTTTCTTAAAAGGTGGAAAGATTGGTTTGTTCGGTGGTGCGGGTGTAGGAAAAACTGTAGTTATCCAAGAACTTATCCGTAACATCGCTCAAGAACATAGCGGTTATTCTGTGTTTGCCGGTGTAGGAGAAAGAAGCCGTGAAGGTAATGATTTGTATAGAGAAATGAAGGAATCTGGCGTGTTGGACAAAACTGCTCTAGTGTTCGGACAAATGAATGAGCCACCAGGTGCTCGCGCTCGTGTAGCTCTTACTGCGCTATCTATGGCCGAATATTTCCGTGATGAAGAAGGAAAAGATTTGCTTCTTTTCGTAGACAACATCTTCCGCTTTACTCAGGCTGGTTCCGAAGTATCTGCGCTCCTTGGTCGTATGCCTTCCGCTGTAGGCTATCAGCCAACTTTGGCTACAGAAATGGGTGCTTTGCAAGAACGTATCACTAGTACTGAAAAAGGTTCTATTACTTCTGTACAAGCCGTATACGTGCCTGCAGACGATCTTACCGATCCAGCTCCAGCTACTACCTTCGCTCACTTAGATTCTACTGTTGTATTGAATCGTTCTCTTTCCGAGCTTGGTATTTATCCAGCTGTAGATCCTCTAGACTCCAATTCTACAATTTTGGATCCATTGGTTGTGGGCGAAGAGCACTACCGAACCGCTCGTGAAGTACAAAGGATGTTGCAGAAATATAAAGATTTACAAGATACAATTGCAATCTTGGGTATGGAAGAATTGTCTGATGAGGATAAATTAACTGTTACTCGCGCTAGAAAATTACAGAAATTTTTGTCTCAACCATTCTTCGTAGCCGAAACATTTACTGGCACCGAAGGAAAATATGTAAAATTGGCAGACACTATTCGTGGCTTCCGCGAAATATTGGATGGTAAGCACGATGAGAAATCCGAACAGGCATTTTATATGAAAGGTTCAATTGATGAAGTAAAATAATTAAGCCTGCCGGATTAAGGGCAGGCGTAAAGATCGGTAAGGCACTATTCTGGAAATGGAAGGAACGACATAACACGGAGAGTTTCATATGGAGGAGAGTGGTGAAAGCGGGGGCAAATGTCACCAAGATAATCCCACAACTCTTTTTCTCCAAGATCCTCACGCAAATTCTCCCAGTTATACCTCTGAACTGGTTTAGACAGTAAATTAGTTAAACGGTCAAGGATCTCAATCGTAGCAGAAACTTTAAGCACCCTTGCCTCCATAAAATTACCAATCTTATCAAAAGCATGGATAAGGAGCAACCATTCTCTAGATTTCTGTGACATGGTAAGATCCTCCTAGAAAGGAGTATAGAAAAATAAAAATTTTATGTCAACACTAAAATTCAAAATCGTAACACCGGAAAAAACAATTTACGAAAATGAAATTTTCCAAGCCACTATTCCTACTATGGAAGGTGAGATTACGGTTCTTCCAAATCATATTCCACTTATTTCTGTTCTCAAAGCCGGTGAATTAAAATTCAAAGATAAAGAAGGTGAACAGCAAATGGCAGTCTCTGGTGGATTTTTGGAAGTAAGAGGAAAAAATGAAATTGTAATTTTAGCAGATCATGCGCAGAGAGTAGCCGAGATAGATGTGGATAAAGCCGAAGAAGCTCGCGCACGTGCTGAAGAACAAATGGCAAATCTAAAGAATGCTCAAGATGTAGATTATGCAAAACTTCAAGCTATAATGGATAGAGAATTAAACAAATTGCGAGTCGCAAAAAAGTATAAAAATCTTCCAATTAGTAAATAATAAATCTGATTGACAAGCCGTTGTAAATAAGGTATATATATTGGATATAATTTAGTCGTTCCTAAACGACCTCTAAATCATAATCTTATATCCTATGGAAAAGTGTCAAAAATGTAGAACTGTACTTGAAGAGATGAATGATTCTTGTTTATGTAATGAAAGCGTTTGTGTGCGTTGTTGCGGATGTGATGAAAGCTGTGGTTGCGAATGTATTGATAAACAAAGTTAACTATTACTTCTTTAAATTTTCAACTTCCTAGCCAATATTAGTAACATTTTGGCTTTTCTTACGTCTTCTATTGTATAATAACCTTTGTAAAAAGGGTTTTTGACTGTTTTTGCAATAAAACAGCGTTTATTTTATGCAAGAAAATACCAAAAAAACACTTGGAATATTCTGGAAGTATACAATGAAATACTGGCCAGCTTTTTTTATTACCGTATTTTTTTTGGTCGTAGGTGCGATTATTACTGTTATTACTCCAATTTATCTCAAAAAGATAGTTGATTTAATGTCTGCCGGCTCTTTGGCTAGAAATGAAACATACAAAAACTTAATGAGTATTTTGTCTGTTATAGTTATATTATATATTGTGGAATGGGCAGCTTGGCGCATATCCACCTATTTTGCGGGTAGGGTAGAGTTGCGAGTGATGGCAGATTTAAGCAATGCCTGTTTTAAATATTTACATAAACTATCTTTTAACTTTTTTAATAATAATTTTGTCGGTTCTTTGGTAAAACGGGTTAATTGGTTTACCCGCGCTTACGAAGGCATTATAGAAGTATTTTTCTGGGATCTTTTCTTGGTCGTTGTTAGAATCGGCCTAATGCTGGTAGTTATTTTCCAACGTAATACGATTTTAGGATGGAGTTTAGTTGGTTGGATTGTCTGTTTTTTGGTTTTCAATCAAATGTTTGTAAAGTTTAAATTAAAATATAATCTAAAAAGAAACGACGCCGAAACTAAAGCCACTGGAATTTTGGCAGATACTATTACCAACCATTTGAACGTGAAGTTGTTTACTGGTTATAAACATGAAGAAAAGAGATATGGCGATATTACAAACGAAGTAAAAAAATGGCGCACAATTACTTGGAATTTAGATACACTGTTCGAAGCGGTGCAGAGCTTTTTTATGTTTGCGCTAGACGTTGGTATTTTGTATTTGGCCATCACATTTTGGAAAAAAGGTACGCTTACGGTAGGTGATCTGGTTCTACTTCAAACCTATTTGTTCGGCATGATTTCTATGTTGTGGAGTTTTGGTAGAAATATACGTAGAATTTATAATCATTTGGCCGATGCAGAAGAGATGACGGTGATGTTTAATACGCCACCAGAGATTGTAGATCTGTCTAAAGCCGTAGCTTTGAAACCGGGAGCCGGAAAAATAGAATTCAAAAATGTTTCTTTTAACTATAATCAAACCAAAGAAATTTTAAAGAAACTAAACTTGGTTATTTCTCCGCAAGAAAAGATAGCTTTGGTTGGTCCGTCCGGAGCCGGCAAAAGTACGATTACAAAATTATTACTACGCCTTTATGAATTGTCTGCTGGTAAAATTTTGGTGGATAACCAAGATATCTCTAAAGTAAAAATGGAAAGTCTTTGGCAGAATGTTAGCTTGGTGCCACAAGATCCGATACTATTTCACCGCACACTGCTCGAAAATATTCGTTATGGTAAGCCAGACGCTACCGAAGCCGAGGTTTTTGAAGCTGCCAAATTGGCGCACTGCGATGAATTTATAAAAGACTTCCCAGAAGGTTATGCCACTTTTGTGGGTGAAAGAGGTGTTAAATTGTCTGGCGGAGAACGCCAGCGTGTGGCTATTGCTAGAGCTATACTGCACAACGCCCCGATTCTAATTTTAGACGAAGCTACTTCTAGTCTTGATTCTGAATCAGAACAACTAATCCAAAAAGCGCTAGATGTTTTGATAAAAGGTAAAACAGTGATTGTGATTGCGCACAGACTTTCTACTATTATGAAAATGGATAGGATTTTGGTAGTAAAAGATGGAAAAATTACTGAAACTGGCTCCCATAAAGAACTATTGCAAAAAGAAGATGGTATATACAAAAAGCTTTGGGAAGTGCAAGCGGGTGGATTTATTGCTTAAATTGGCGCATTGCCAAACAGGCAAATTTTGGTATACTAAGGACAGCTAAGCAGGCTGTTTTTATGTAGTTTTAGGCACTAAAGATAGAAATTTAAGTATATGACCACAGGTTCTGCAAAATCCGTAAACGATGCTGTTTTCTTGCAAAAATACAAAAAATTAAACGAGCAGCAAAAATTAGCCGTAGATACAATTGAAGGTGCGGTACTAGTGATTGCTGGCCCAGGTTCTGGTAAAACAGAGCTTTTAAGTTTGCGCGTAGCTAATATTTTACAAAAAGGCGATGTTTATCCGTCCAATATTTTGTGTTTAACCTTTACTGACTTTGCCGCCAAAAACATGAGTGATAGGTTGTCTGCCCTAATAGGAGTAGATGCACACAGAGTAGCGATACATACATTTCATAGCTTTGCTCTAAATATCAAAAATCGTTTTCAAGAAAATTTTTACGAAGCCCAAAAAATGAATGCTTCCGACGAGTTAATTCAGATAGAAACACTTTCCGAAATACTTGCCACCTTGCCATTGTCGGACGCCTTAAGTAAAAAAGATGCAACTGGTGCTTATTTTTATTTAAATAGTATAAAAGACAGAATTGGTAAATTAAAAAAGGCTGGCATAACGCCGCTAGAATATCAAAAGATACTTAATACAAACTCTGTTTGTTATAAAGAAATTGAAAAAATACTCATCCCAGCTTTTCAAGACAGAATATCAAAAAGTCTTCGTGATGAGCTGCCAAAGATAATTGCGCAGATAGATGCGATTAAAACGCCAAGTGTGCCGGTAGATCATAGTAGTCTTTTTGATTACAAAGAATTATTAATGCAATCTCTTTCTTTTGCTTACGAAAAATCAGTAGAAGAAAACGGCACAAAATCACTAACCGTTTGGAAAGATGAATGGTTGAAAAAAGATTCAGATACCAAAGAATTACATCTGAAAGATGCGCACCAGTTAGAGAGGAACATATCTCTTGCGCAAGTTTATAAAATTTATCAAGAAAAAATGCTTTTGGCCGGGTATGTAGACTTTGACGATATGATTATGGATCTTCTTCGTGTGTTGCATAGTAAAAAGGGGATACTTAGTCAACTCCAGGAGCAGTACCAATATATTTTGGTAGATGAGTTTCAAGATACAAATGATGCTCAGATGCGAATTATAAATTTGCTTGCAGATAATTCGGTGAACGAAAACAATCCTAATATAATGGTGGTGGGGGACGATGATCAAGCTGTTTATAAATTTCAAGGTGCCGAAATAAATAATATTTTACAATTTAAAAAACAGTATCCAAAAGCCAAAATAATAACCCTCTCCAAGAATTATCGCTCTACCAAAGAGATTGTTGATTTTTCGCAAATTATTATTTCTCAAGGCGATGTTCGTCTAACAAATCAAGTTAAAGAAATAGAAAAAAAGCTAGAAGCAGCCAATCCAAATATTGCTGAAGGCGCTATCGTGGCGCACACTTTTGATACCGCTCTTCACGAATATGCATATGTGGCCACCGAAATAAAAAATAAAATTGATAGTGGTGTAAATCCAGATGATATTGCTGTTATAGCCAGAAATCACTATCAGTTGGAGATGGTGTCCACTTATTTGGAAACAGAAAATATTCCCATTAAATACGAAAAGCAGAGAAATATATTAAACGAACCACAAATACAGCAACTTATATCGCTAGCTCGTTTAGTAGAATCAATTTCAAGTAGTAGTACAAATTACCAAAATGACTTATTACCAATCGTGTTATCATTTCCGTTTTGGGAAATTGAACGCCAAACAATTTGGCAGTTGTCTATTGATGCCAGTAAGACTATAAAAAGTGATAAAAATGGTCGTTGGATAGATGTTATGCTTGCTGGTGAAAATGCTCATCTAAAAAATATAGCTAATTGGCTACTAACTCTGGCAGGTGAGGCTCAGACAGATCCGCTAGATTCAATGTTTGATAAGTTAATTGGACCAGAAGAAGAAATGGATTCTTTCTCCTCTCCGTTTCGCCGTTTTTATTTTAGCAAAGAAAAATACGAGCAAAACCCTAGAGCCTATTTGCAGTTTTTATCAAGTTTAAATACCTTTAAAAATACAATTTCTCTGTACGGTACCAGAACAAATTCTCCTCGCTTAGCAAGCTTGGTGGCCTGTGTGGATGTTTACCAGAAAAATAATTTAGCGATTACTGATACAAGTCCATATTTAAGTGGTACAAATGCGGTTTCTCTACTTACTGCGCACAAAGCAAAAGGGTCGGAGTTTGATACCGTGTTTGTGGTAAATTGCCAAAATGATGTTTGGGCAAAATCACAAGGTAGAGATATGATTGCGTTTCCAAAGAATCTACCAATTGATCCATCTGGCGATACGCTAGATGATTTCTTGCGTATCTTTTTTGTGGCTTTAACTAGAGCAAAAAGACATTTATATGTTACTAGTTATATAAAAGAAGAAAATGGCAAAGACTCTTTGCAGATTCCTTTCTTGGAGCCGTCTATCTTTGCTGATTTTGATCATAAGATAGATGCTGCTCACCAAAAAATGGAACTACTACATACAATAAAAACTTTAGAGAAAAACATTCTTCCAAAAGTTGGGCCGATTGCTACAGACGAACGCCCGATCCTTCAACCATTATTGGATAATTATATAATGAGCGTAACTCACCTAAACAATTTTCTTGATGTTGAAAAAGGCGGACCGCACCATTTCTTTGAACAGAATTTTTTGCGATTCCCTCAGGCAAAATCAGCGCACACATCTTATGGTACAGCTATGCACGAAACAATGCAGGGTATTTATAATTATATAAAAAGTACGGGCAAAAAACCTTCGCTATCAAAAGCGCAAGAAATTTTTAAAGAGAAATTAGTGCAGCAAGCAATGAGCGAACAGGATTTTAAAAACTATCTTGAAGAGGGTAATAGTGCCTGGAAAGTCTATATAGAAAAAGTAAGCGATCGTTTTGATCCGTCCCATTGGATAGAAACTGATTTTAGAACGCAAAGTGTAATGATTGAGAATGTCCAAATTACAGGTAAAATAGATAAGATTGTTCCCAATGAGCAGGACAAGGTGTTGGAAGTTTATGATTTTAAAACAGGAAAACCCCAAAAAGATTGGAATGGAAAAAATGAAATTAAAAAAATCCAACTTCATAATTATAAAAGACAGCTTGTCTTCTATAAACTTTTGGTAGAAGGTTCACGTGATTTTCATAAATACAGAGTAAACAATGGATACTTGGAGTTCTTGAATCCTGCTAGCGACGAAGAAATGGTCGTGTTGCCATATGTGATTACTTCCGAAGATGTGGAGAGGCTAAAGAAATTAATACAGGCTGTTTATAACAAGATACAAGCGTTAGACTTTTTGGATGTTAATAAGTATGAGCCAACTTTGGAGGGTATGCTTCAATTTGAAGATGATTTAATAAATGGTGTGGTTTAATTTAGATAAGTATTCTTGATTTATATAGGGGCTAAAGCCACATATATACTCGTTCGCTCAAAAATATATTAGCAAGCTAAATATTTTATTTACTCACTTCGTATATGGCAATGCAATCACTAGGACAAATTCTAAAAAAACAAATGCCGCAAAGCTCCGCTGGCAAACAAGTGACAGCCAGCTTTATCGTAGAAAAAGCAAACCAAACTATAAAAGAACTATTTGGTGCTGGTTCATCTAAATTTTGTCAGGCTGTATATTTCAAAGATAAAACTATCGCCATTACTTGTCTTAGCTCCGTAATGGCTCAAGAAATTAAGCTAAACGAGAAAAAAATAATATCTGCAACTAACGATAAATTGGGTGTGCAAGCTATAGAAAAAGTGCGATATTTGTTCTAAAATAGATACTTGCCAAACCGCCAAAACAAGGCTAAACTTGACTCAGCGGAGCTTAAATTATATGTCCTTACGTCAATACCTTATCCTAATGTCTATCGGGGCTTTAATCTGCTGGTTAGCCTGGTTTTTTGTGCTAGGTAGCACAGACCCGGCCGAGGCTGGATTTTTTGGATTTTTATTCTTCTATACCAGTTTATTCCTAGCTCTGGCAGGTACCTTTTCAGTTATTGGTTTCCTTATCAAGAAAATAATTTTAAAAGATGACCAAGTTGTTTTTCATCACGTGAAGTCTACTTTTAGACAGGGGATGCTACTAGCCGGAATTTTAATCGCAGGGTTAATTTTATTGCAAACAGATTTGCTTGCTTGGTGGAGCGCCACGTTACTCGTTTTATTATTTATAGCCATAGAAGGCATTATTTTTACAAGTAGAAAATATAACAACCGAGGATTTTAATTTAAACCGTGTTTTGTAAGGTTATGTTTGAAGGATTGCTAGAAAAATTTAGAAAAGATATCGGAATTGATTTGGGTACTGCCAATACTCTTGTGTATGTAAAAGGTAGAGGAATTGTGATTAATGAACCAAGTGTAGTTGCTGTAAATACTAAAACCGAACAAATCTTGGCAGTTGGCAACGAAGCCAAAGAAATGTTGGGTAAAACTCCTCCGCATATTCTTACCACTCGTCCACTTATCAGCGGTATTATTTCCGACTTTGAAGTTACCGAAAAAATGCTTAAATACTTTATTGATAAAGTTTATGAAAATAACATGAACTTCATGACTCGCCCTAGAGTAGTGGTGGGCGCTCCGATGGAAATTACCGAAGTAGAGTTAAAAGCTATTAATGATGCGGCTACCAATGCCGGCGCGCGCGAAGTAATAGTTGTGCAAGAGCCTATGGCCGCTGCAATTGGCGCCCGTATGCCTATTCGTGAACCGATAGGCAATTTTATTGTAGAAATTGGCGGAGGTACGGCCGAAATTGCAGTTATATCGCTTAGTGGTATCGTTACTTGGCGCTCTATTCCGGTAGCCGGAGACGAGTTAAATCGAAATATTATTCAGTATGCCCGAGATAATTTTAATTTGTTATTAGGTGAAAAACAGGCCGAAGAAATAAAAATTAAAATTGGATCTGCGATAGAGTTAAACGAACCCATGCAATTTCCAATGCGTGGCCGAGATTTGGTCTCTGGTTTGCCAAAAGAAGTTATGATTGTAGATCAACAGGTAAGAGAGGCGATTAGCAAATCACTACGAGCAATTATAGAAAATATAAAAGGAGTGCTCGAAATTACACCGCCGGAATTGGTGGCCGATATTCATGAACGAGGCATCGTGCTTTCTGGTGGCGGAGCGCTGTTGCGTGGTTTTGATCAACTTATTACTAGAGCGGTAGAGATTCCGGTGCGTATTGCCGACGATCCGCTTACTTCGGTTGTGCGTGGTACGGGTATACTCCTAGACGAGGCAGAACTTTTAAACGAAATATCCGTTAAGAATCCAAATAGACAGTAATTTTTCCGGCCTATGCTTCGTTTTAAAGCAAAAAACTATTTCTTCTTGGGTTTTGTTTTGGCTTTGATTATTATTTTTCATTATTTAGGTTGGTTAAACTTCTTGGAAAGGGGAGCGCGATCAATAATTGTTCCCATCTCTTCCAAAATTACTCATTGGCGATTATCTTCGCAAGATTCTTATGATTATTTTTCTAACAAAGAAGAAGTGGTAAGTAATTACACCAAGTGTCTTGAAAAAAATCAAAACTTTGAAGTGGCTGACGCTAAACTAAAAAATTTGGAACAAGAAAATATTGAATTAAAAAAACAATTAAATTTTCTTCGCAGTCATAATTTTAAGAATGTTACGGCCGAAGTGGTGGGAAGAAATACAGATAGCGTAGAAAAAATGATTATCATAAGCGCGGGCGAAACTTCTGGAATAAAATTGAATCAGCCTGTTGTGGTAGGTGATGGAATATTGGTTGGCACTATTGCCAAGGTAGAGAAAAATATTTCTATGGTTCGGCTTATAAACGATAACCAAAGTAAAATTGCAGCTACACTGCTAAACAAAGATGGAAGTTTGGGTGTGGTAGAAGGCGGTTACGGACTTAGTATAAAGATGAATTTTATCCCTAGAAATGAAACTGTGCTTATCGGTGATCAGATAATTACGTCTGGAATGGAACAAACCATACCGCGCGGATTGCTCATTGGAGAAGTGGCTATTGCCGAAAACGAAGCCTATCAGCCGTTTCAGCAAGCGGTTCTGACTGCCAGCACAGATCTTTCCAAACTATTTATTGTGAGTGTTTTAGTTTCTAACTAGCGATTGTATGCAAACACTTTGGAAAATAATAATGTTTTTTTTGTCTATTTTCCTTATATTAGCCGCTCATATTTTTGTTGTTAATTTTTTGCCATTTCCTTTTAGCCATATAAACATCATCTTTTCTCTCTCTTTACTTATTTTAACTATATCTCCAAGTAGTAGGGTGCTGTGGCTGGCTCTTATTACCTCTTATGTTTCCGAGTTGTTTAGCAGCATACCTTTTGGTATTGGTACGGCAGCTCTTTTTATTAGCCTGCTTATTATAAATTGGTTTCAGTTAAATATCCTCACTAACCGTTCGGTTTATATGATATTTCTTTCTGCTATTTTGGGCATATCTTTATATCGGGCTTTGTTTGTATTGCTGCTTACTGTAAATAATTATTTTTATAGTTTAGCCCCGCTTCCTTACAGAGAGATTTTGGCGGACGCAGGTTGGGAAGTGCTACTATCTTCTTTACTGTTGTTTTTCTTGTATCTGTTAGATGTTAAATTCTTAAGACATTTTCGTTCGTCTTCTTCAAAAAGTATACGCATGTATGGTTAAACTATTTGATATTTCCGAAGATAAAATTCAGCGAGGGGATTTGGAAGGCAAATATAGCCACGAATGGGTGGAGGAGTCTTTTAATTTTGAAAGCCATACTGGCAAACAAATACCATTATCACATACTAGAACATATTTAGGTACCAGTATTTCCAAGAAAAATATCTTGATTATGACGCTCGTTGTAATGACTGGATTAGCTGTGTTGTTTGGTAAAACTTTTTATTTACAGATAATAAAAGGCGGATATTACCGTGATTTGGCAGAAGGAAATAGAATTCGTTTGCGACCCATACTTTCGGAACGGGGGATTATCTACGACAGATTTCATACAGAATTGGTAGAAAACGTGCCAAATTTTTCTCTTGCGCTTATTCCGCAAGATTTGCCGCGCAATGCCGGAAAAAGAGATGCGGTTTTAGAAAAGGTGGTCGCGCTGAGCGGGGTAAATAAGAGTCAGATAGTAGATTTATTAAAAAAATATAGCTCATATAGCTACGCCTCTTTGGTTATAAAAGAAAATTTAGATTACGATTCGGCTTTGAAATTATATATCCAAAGTTCTTTTTTACCGGGTATTTCTATTGAAAAAGGAAGTAAAAGAAAATATATAGCTAGCGCAAATGCTTCAAGCAGTAGCTTAAGTGTTTCTCATCTGTTGGGTTATTTGGGCAAATTAAACGATCAAGAAATAGCTCAGTTAAAAGACAAGGAAGAATATTTACCGTTTGATAATATCGGAAAAACAGGTTTAGAAAAAATCTATGAAGCTTCATTGCGCGGAGAATACGGCTTGAAAAAAGTAGAAGTAAATGCGATTGGTCAGGAGCAGAGTATTTTGGCAGAAGATCCGCCGCGTCCTGGCAGTAATTTAATTTTAACGTTAGATTTGGAAGCTCAAAAAAAATTAGAGGAGCTGACAAAAAACATGTTAGTGAAACTTGGTAAAAAACGGGCGGCGGCAATTGCTATGGATCCGCGAGATGGTTCTATTTTGGCAATGGTAAGTTTGCCAGCGTTTAATAATAATGAATTTTCCGGAGGCATCTCTCAACAAGCATATAGTGAATATACAAACAATCCGGACCACCCGTTATTTAACAGGTCTATTGGCGGAACATATCCATCCGGATCGGTCGTAAAGCTGGTTGTAGCAGCAGCCGCTTTGGAAGAAAAAATAATTACTCCCGTTACTGCTTTTTTGAGTACAGGTGGGTTGCAGATAGGCGATAGAATGTTTAGAGATTGGAAGTTGGGTGGTCACGGTAGTACTAATGTAACCAGAGGCATAGCCTGGTCGGTAAATACTTTTTTTTATTATGTTGGTGGTGGTTATAAAAATTTTGTCGGCTTGGGGGTAGACAGAATAATTAAGTATATGGCTTTCTTTAATATTGGTAAAAAAACCGATATAGATTTAACCGGAGAAGCCTCGGGGTTTTTGCCAAGCAAAGACTGGAAATTCAAAACAAAGGGGGAGCAGTGGTATGTTGGTGATACGTATAACCTTTCTATTGGTCAGGGGGATTTGTTAGTTACGCCTTTGCAGGTAGCAGTTTGGACAGCGGCCGTAGCCAATGGTGGTAGTGTAGTACAGCCGCATTTGGGCATGCATTTAGAAGAACCGGTAACTCATAACAAACTACCTCTAAATTTTAAAAAAACTAGCGTGCCAGTGTCTGCAGTAAATCTGGCCACGGTACGCCTAGGGATGAAAGAATGCGTGGTTTATGGAAGTTGCCAAATTATGAAAGGCTTGCCTTTTTCTAGTGGTGGCAAGACAGGGACAGCCCAGTGGAATGCCAACAAAGATAACCACGCCTGGTTTACCTCCTTTGCTCCATATGACAACCCTCAAATAGTGGTGGCCATTCTGGTAGAAGAAGGGGAAGAGGGTAGTACAGCCGCCCAGCCAATTGCTAGGGATTTTCTGCTTTGGTGGGGCAAAAAGTACCTAGATTAGTATTTTGATTTTTTTTGCTGTTATGATATACTTTTTCTATGCCTTTATGGCTATTTTTTACCAGTTTACTCATTAATTAAACTTACAAAAGTTATTGTATGTCCGATGAAAATACTCAGTATCTTACAGCTCAAGGATTAGCAGATTTACAAAAAGAATTTAATTTTTTAAAAGACACCAAAATACCGGATATTGCCAATCGTATAGATGAAGCCAAGCAGCACGGTGATTTATCCGAAAATGCTGAGTATCATCAAGCCAAAGAAGAGATGGCTTGGGCGCAGGGAAGAAAGCAAGAAGTGCAATATATTTTGGATAATGCCGAAATAATGAATGTTGGCAGCCAAGTTGCAGGTTCTATTTCTGTTGGCAGTACTATTACTGTAAAAACAAACGACAAAACAAAATCTTATACAATTGTAGGTCCTCAGGAAGCAGATCCAATGGAAGGCAAAATTTCCAATGAATCTCCGATGGGCGGAGCGTTTATTGGTCATAAAGTCGGTGATAAAGTAACGGTACGAACTCCGGCAGGGCAGCAAACCTATGAAATTTTAGAAGTGAAGTAACTAAATACCACATAATATGTCAGACGAAATTCGGGAGGATAAAGTTAGATTAGAAAGATTGGAATTTTTGCGTTCAAATGGTGTTAATCCGTATCCAAGCCATACCGAAGAGAGAATTTCTGTCGCTGAAGCTTTGTCTAAACCAGAAACAACTAGTGTAAAAATTGCCGGTCGTCTTGTGGCCAAAAGAGAAATGGGCAAGATCAGTTTTTCGCATATAAAAGACGCCAGTGGCAAAATGCAGATTGCTTTTTCCGAAAAAGAATTGGGCAAAGATAGTTATAAATTATTTATAAAATATTTTGATTTAGGAGATTTTTTGCATGTAGAAGGCGAACTTTTTATTACCCACAAAGGTGAGCTCACTGTTTTGGTAAAAAAATACGACTTATTAAGCAAAGCCTTGCTTCCGCTTCCAGAGAAGTTCCACGGTTTAAATGATATAGAAACCAGATATCGCCAAAGATATTTGGATCTGATTGCCAATGATGAATCTATGCGAATTGCCAAAATTCGCAGTTTGATTGTGCGAGAAATTCGAAACTATTTTGATAGTAAAGGCTTCTTTGAAGTAGAAACACCGGTATTGCAAACTTTGTATGGTGGGGCACTAGCTAAACCATTTACCACCCATCACAATGCTTTGGATATTCCTTTGTATTTACGCGTAGCCCCCGAACTATATCTAAAACGGCTTATTGTCGGTGGGTTTGAAAAAGTATACGAAATAGCTAAATGCTTCCGAAACGAAGGTATAGACAACAACCACAATCCAGAATTTACCCAGGTGGAATTTTATTGGGCATATGCCAACTACCAAGACCTTATGGATTTGGTAGAAGATTTATTGCCAAAAATAATTACTACCGCTGGTTTGCCACTCAAATTTAAAGTAGGCGAAGACGAAGTAGACTTTACACCACCTTATCCCCGCAAAACTATGCGAGCGTTGATTAAAGAATATGCCAAAATAGATATAGAGGAATTTCCAGACCAAAAATCTCTGTATGCAAAAATTAAAGATTTACATATTGATGGCGTAGATGCTAGTACCGGTTATGGCAAAATGGTAGACGAAATATACAAAACATATGCCAGACCAAAAATTATCAATCCTGTTTTCATGACAGATCATCCGGTAGAGCTTTCTCCGTTAGCCAAAAGAAAAACCGACGATCCAAGATATGTAGAACGTCTACAGTTGGTTTGCGTTGGCGGAAACGAGCTTTGCAACGGCTTCTCCGAACTTAACGACCCGATAGATCAAGAATCAAGATTTAAAGAACAAGAAAGATTGTCTGAAGCAGGGGATGAAGAGAGCATGCCATATGATGAAGATTTTGTAACTGCTCTCAAACATGGTATGCCGCCAACAGCTGGTCTTGGTATGGGCATAGATAGACTAATTAAGCTTCTGCTTGATACTCAAAATTTAAAAGAAGTAATACTATTTCCAACGCTAAAACCGGAGAATAATTAGTATGTCAAAAAAAGTTTTAGTTTTTGGCACTTTTGATATAGTTCATGCCGGGCATATTCATATGCTAAACGAAGCCAAAGATTATGGCGATTATCTTACGGTAATAGTTTCTAGGGATGACACAGCTGCTCAAGTAAAAGGGAATGCACCTATATATGGTGAAAACGATCGTGTAGAGGCTGTTAAAGCTTTAAGTATCGCCGATAAAGTAAGGTTGGGCAATTTGGGAGAAGATAAGTATCAGGTAATAAGGGAAGAAGATCCGGATATTATCGGTTTGGGATATGATCAGGTAGCTTTTGTAGATAAGCTAAAAGAAAATATAAAAGAAGGTATAGAGATAGTTCAGCTAAAAGCTTATAAACCAGAAATATATAAAAGTTCAAAAATAAAAGAGCAAATGAGAAAAGAAGGTAAACTTTAATGTGTGAAAAAAATTCTAATAGCCACAACTAACCCAGGTAAATTTAAAGAAATAACGGCTGAGCTTGCAGACCTGCGTTTTCAGTTTGTAAATTTAAAAACTCTTAAGTTAGATAAGGTGGAAGTAGAAGAGCCGCACAATACTACCTGGCAGAACGCCTTGGATAAAGCTAGATTTTTTGCTAAAAAAACCGGTTTAATTACGATTGCCGAAGATTCCGGGTTATTTATTGATTATCTAAAAGGGGAGCCTGGTGTAAAATCAAAAAGATTTGGCGCTAACGCTTTAGAACGTAATCAAAGAGTGCTAGCAGAATTAAAAGGTATTCCAGACAAAAAACGTACTGCGCATTTTGAAACAACTGGTTGTATTTACAATCCAACTACCGATAGTTTTTCTACATTTGTAGGTAGAGTAGACGGTGTTATTTCCCAAATTATAGGAGCTAAATCTGCCGATGGTATGGGTTATGACTCTATTTTTTATTACCCGCCACTCAAAAAATTATTTTCGGAAATGACTATGCTAGAAAAAAGCATGGTAAGTCATAGAGGTAAAATGACAGTTCAGTTAAAATATTTTTTAACAAAAAATTACGATTTGCAGCAAGTGATTTGTGCGGCTGGTATTATTGTAAAAGATGGCAAAATGCTTATGACCAAACGCCGTGATTTACGGCCGGAATTTAATAATAAGTGGGAATTCCCAGGTGGGGGAGTAGAGAACGGTGAAAGCTTTGATAAAACATTGTTAAGAGAAGTAAGGGAAGAGACTGGGTATCAGATTTCCAAAGTTGAGCAGCTTCCAGATGTACTTACTACGTCTGTATCCAATGCCAAAGAAAATTATCAGGTGCATTTATTTATGTCTGTTTGTAAAATAAAATCCGGTAAATTTCAAACAGCAGACGCCGAAAGTTCCGATCACGGCTGGTTTACTTACAATCAAGCTGTAAAAATAGATATGTTACCCTTGAACAAAAAAGTTATTCAAACAAAAAATAATAAAAAAATACTCCTAAAATACATAAATTTAAAGTAAAAGTACTTGTATGTTAGATATAAAATTTATCCGCGAAAACAAAGATCTTGTAAAAGAAAACTGTAAAAATAGACATGTTAGTTTGGATGTAGATGAGCTTCTTAAATTAGATGAACAAAGACGCGCTAGCCAGCAAGAAGTAGAAGCTCTACGAGCGCAGAGAAAAGGGCAGTCCAAAGGCAAGCCAAGCGAAGAAGATATTGCCAGACTTCGTAAAATGGGAGATGAAATATCCGCTTTAGAAAAAGCAATGGAAGAGGTAGAGAATAAGTATCGTGAATTGTTACTGCGAGTGCCAAATCTCACTCATCCGGAAAGCCCGATAGGCGGAGAAGAGGATTATAAAGTGGTGGTAAAAAAGGGCAAAGTTCCGGAATTTTCTTTTCCACCCAAAGATCACGACCAGTTAATGACAGACCTGGATTTAATAGATTTTGAAAGAGGAGCGAAAGTAGCTACCTCCAAATTTTATTTTGCAAAAAATAATCTGGTTCGCCTAAATCAAGCTTTGATGAGCTATGGAATGGATATATTGGAGAAAAACGGTTTTACATTAGTAGAAACTCCAGATTTGGCCAAAAACGAAATACTTTCTGGAGTTGGTTTTAATCCGCGTGGTGCCGAAACGCAGGTCTATTCTGTGGAAGGTACAGACCTAAGCTTAATTGGTACTGCCGAAATTACTATGGGTGGGTATCATGCTGACGAAGTGCTGGATTTAAGTAAAGGACCAAAAAAGTACGCCGCCATTTCTCATTGTTTCCGTACCGAAGCTGGTGCTTATGGTAAAACTAGCAAAGGATTGTACCGTGTGCACCAATTTACCAAATTAGAAATGTTTATATACTGCAAACCAGAAGATAGTGAAAAAATGCACCAGGAGTTGCTTAAACTAGAGCAAAAGATTGCCGATGGTCTGGAGTTGCCATATAGGGTAATAGACGTTGCTAGCGGTGATTTAGGCGGTCCTGCTTATCGTAAATACGATATAGAGGCTTGGATGACTATGAAAAATGATTATGGCGAGATTACTAGCACTAGCAACTGCACAGATTATCAAGCTCGTCGCTTAAACATCAAATATCGTAAAGAAGACGGTTCTACAGAATTTGTTCATACTCTAAATGGTACGGCTATTGTTTCTAGTAGATTTCCATTGGCTGTAGTAGAAAACGGTCAACAAAAAGATGGTAGCGTTGTAATGCCAAAAGCTTTGCGTAAATACACTGGATTCAAAAAACTTTAAAACGGACTTCGTTTGTATAGGCTAAAGCCACGTATGAAACACTTTCGCTCCGAACATGCTTTTGAAAAATATAGGCCTCATTTAAGCTGGCGTCAAAAAATTGCCCGCTTTTTTCGTAAAAAACAATATAATGCAGTTCCAATAGCACAACCAACACACTATAAAACCAATCCGTTTAAACAAAAAAAGGATGTTGGCACTTCAAAGTTTAAGTTAATTTTACTAGTTATAGTATTATCTTTTTGGGTAGCTTGTTTGGCATATATACCATATTTTAAAATAAATAAAATTACTTATTCCGGGTTAGAGAATAATACCGAAGCAGAATTGGGTAATATAATCTATCCAAATTATCTAAACAAAAAGAGCTGGTTGCCGCTCAACAATTATTTCCTTATTAATGCCGACAAGATTGCAGCCCGCCTATATGATAGTTTTTCTTTTGAAACTGTGCAGGTAACAAAAGTTTTTCCAAATCAATTAAATATAATTGTCAAAGAAAAAATTTCCTCTGTTATTTACGATAACGGTAAAAAATATTTTTTGTTGGATGATAGGGGAGTGGCTATTAAGTATTTGGCCGATGTAGAGGCTGGTGAAATCGTAAAAAAAGTGGCTACGAGTAGCCCTTTTAGCCTGCTTTCGGCCACAAGTACAACCTCTACGTCAATATTTACTACAACGACTTTTGAACATGTTCCAAATTTTGAAAAAATAAAAAAACAATTTGGTAATTATCCAATTATTTACGATAAGCGTGCGCCGGAAATAAATTTAAAACAAATGGATGTTTTGCCAGCCGAACATATCGCGGCGGCCATCTCGTGGCATAGATACCTGTCTCAAGAGGGGGTAGAGAGACTCAAATTCTTCGTTTTGGAGGATCTTAACGCCGGTATGGCAATAGATACCACCGATCCGTGGAATATTGTGTTCCAACCAAAAAGCAGTACCGAGTCGCAAATAATAACTCTCAAAGAAACTTTGACGCAAATAAAACCAAAAGAGTATGTGGATCTGCGCTTCGGTGAAAAGGTATATTGGAAGTAGTAGTGCGTAAACTTTAAATATTATAAGTATGTTAAAGCTTGTTGACTTAAATATCGAAAACATAAAATCAGGGAAGCTTATAAATGAACTCCCTGAATTTTATGCGCTTAAGGATGTTATAGAAAATAACGCTGGGCATATAAATGATCCCGTATTTGACCATTGTGTACGCGCTGGCGCAGCGGTGCTTAAATTGTGTGCAGGTGCGCCTCAAAAAATTAAAGAGATTCTTCAGCAACAAATTGGTGCAGAAAAAAGAGAAGAATTGTTGTTTATTATTGCTTTGTTTCATGATGTAGGAAAAATCAAAGTATCGATGGATGCCCAAGGAGGCTTTATTGGTCATGAACAAGCCGGTGCGGAGCTCATGCAAAGTATTATCTTAAAAAGAACAGATATATCATCTCTAGCTCAAGCACACGTAGTATCTGTGATTGAAAATCATGGATTGTTACATGTGTTATCTAATGACCAGGACCATCTAGAAGATAGGGTATTGGAGGCAGCCAAAAAGCAGCCAGCTATTTTTCCAGAACTTATTCTGTTGGTGTTGGCAGATTTAATTGCTTCCGATTTAATTAAATTAAATCCAACTGTTTATAATTTTAAAATTTCTTTTTTTGAACGGATGCTTGTTAGCTGGTCAAAGTAGTAAGGGGGAGGGCTATATTAGGCCCGGCCTTACTATAGGGATAACGTCGTATAACATAGATTAAGCGACGTACTAACATAGTACGGATAGATCAATTAAGATCTATGCTAGCCCCCTATTAATCAAACAATTAGTTAGTTTTAACTTATACTCATATGGATTTTATTAAAAAATACTGGAAATACTTCGTAATTATAGTTTCGTACGTTGTTATGCCGCTTTCTTTAATAATCTGGTTGTTTTGGTACAAAGTTGAGTCTCCGATAGTAGTGGGTCAAAGTACTTATACTATAAACACGGAAAAAATGACTGAACCAAGCGTTAAAAATACTTTTCGTAAGATTTTCCGCTCAACTTTTGATCTAACGTACTATTCAGTTTGCATAAAAAACATTAGTTCTTTAACTAATCTAACAACTAAGAATATTCAACCCATGGCCACAACTCTTTTACTAAAAGATAAGAAAACAGGTGCTACTCTTAAAGAGTTTCCCTTACAAGGTAATCAAAGAGATTGTTTCGACTTTAAGATGCCAGATGAGAATACTCTTTATTTTAACTCGGTACTTGATATTACCTTTAATCCAGTCGATGCTTTTTGGCAAAAAACAGATTTTATTTTTGAAGATGCAAAACCAGTTATATGGGAGCGGCTTGCTGCCTCAGGGATCTTTTTGCTTACTTATCTTAGCATTGCTTCATTATGTATTTCTCTAAAAAGAGCACGCAAAGAATATTTTAAGAATCCTCCATTATGGAAGTCGTTGCTGACAAAAGTCCTATCAAAGTGGAAATGATAATCGCAGATCCATTTTGACTAATAAAACATAATACCCAAATTGGAATCATTATTAACGCTAACTTACCAGAAATTGGTATTTCTGGGGGGGGGGGTAGAAATCATAGTTTTAAAATTAAAGGGACCACTTCCCCACCTTGGCTAATATTAGCCAAGAAGTATAGGATTGGGCTAAGGTTAGCGGAATTAAACAAACTAAAAAGCGCTCGACGAGCGCCACAGTGGTCGAAGCGTTACACTAGTGCAACATAATCTCCACTTCCCTGTTTAGATACTAAAAAACACCCTGGTTAGGGGTGTTTTTAAGAGAACGTCTTATAAAGTTGATACTGTCCATTTATAATTCTCACGATCAAAACCTACTAGAATAGTTTTCCCAGCTAAACTTTCAAGATTTTTACTAAATATTTCTGATTGAAGGATTTCTGGCAAAGTTCTTAATCTGTCATCAATTTCTTCAAGAGTTTTTATCTCAAAGCCAATGTTAATTGGTGCTATAGTGCTTACATCCCTAAACCAAAATTGAACCATTTCATATTGCTGATTTACTCTTTTGGAAAAAAGGAAAATATTTAAAATCAAACTTTTTAACGAATCTAATTTAGTGACATCACTAACTATTGGTTTGAGCTGCAACTCGTCTAAAATAAACTTAGCATTATTTAAATCATCGATGCTCTTGGTTTGTAAATTTAAAAAAAATAAACGCTCTTTCAAATTTGTTACAAAATTTGAAAAAATTTCTTTATCACTATCAAATAGTTTATCACTTAGATTTGAAATTAATTTCATATTTTACTTAGTCTCTAGTTTTTTATCTAAGGTTGCTTTTAAGGCTTTTTCTAGTAATTCTTTTTCTATTTTATAATTTGTATTTTTAATTTTTTTCATTACATTTTGATATTCTCCAACAATATCGGTACTGATTTCAAATCCATATTCAATTTTCTCTACCACCTCTCTAGCTAAACTTAAACATACTCTAGTTAATGCCTCGGAATCTGCAGAATTGAAACTGTCAGCTGCTCGTATCCACCAGGCAAAGGAAGCGCGATAATCTTTTTGACTACCCCATAGCTCTGCAAGCGCTCTGTATGCTTGCCCTTTTACGATAAGAATTTCATTTTCATGTTTAGTAATAACTGGCTGTAGTTCTTTTTTATAAAGTTCAATTTCTAATTTAAGCTCAGCTCTTAAATCACCTTTAAGTTTATTTACGCTTTCATTAAATTTTTTTTGTAAACTCTCCTCTATTTTTTGAACTTGGCTTTTGCTAATTTTATAGTTAAATATAAAATACAGTGAAACCAGCCCTGCTACTAAGAGTGAAAAAATAACTAGTTGAGCATTTAGGATATCCGAAAAATACCCTTGAGCAATCGTAAATTCTAATGGTTGAGTTGCTATAAGTTCTTTAATTGTAGTGGAAACTGAACTGGAATTAAGCATAATTTAGTTTACTTAATTATAAATTATATAAACAAATAACACAACCCAATCCTTCCATTTAAGGTATCTTCTAAGCATATAAAGTCGAGGTTCTCTAGCCCCCCCCTATTGTAGGGAAGGGCAAACAAAAAACACCCGATTAAAGGTGTTTTTTATTATTTATCTAGAAGTTCGCCCTCGCTCTAATTGCAAACTTTACAATCAAAGCGAGTTTGGGGCGATCTTCTTTTTGCCCTTCCTCGACGAATCAGCCGTAGAAGCCGACTCGTTGGTACCAGTGGGGTGGGTACACCACGTGAGGTGTTAGCGTTTGGTCCTCGTCGCTGGAAGTTGCGTGGATGGGATTGGTTTCCATGTTCGTGTTCACGAAGAACTGGAACGTGCAAAAACCTTTGCCAAGGTAGGTGGAAATCACAGCGACTCCACTGGAATCCGAATGGACAACGCCGTAGTAGTCGTAGCCGGAATAGCCTAGCACCGGAATGTCGAGTTTGAACCCGACCAAGGCGGTGAATGGCTTTTGGCCACGCAGCACTATGTTGTACATTCCCTTTTTCCGGAAACCATCTCCAATATGGTACCAGGAAATCATCTGATCCGAGTTCTTGGTGAAGACGTACATGCAGCGGAATTTCTTCAGGAACTCGGTCCCGAGGAAGATCGCCACAGGCGCGAAAAAGGCCAGCAGAACACCCAGAACGATTGCCAGAGCGAGCATCTCTGCTCTCCTATCTGTTCGACCGCACCCATGCAGTCAGAACAGAGCATTATAGCAGAAAATAGGCTATTTGTCAACGCTTATTAAGCGACGGGCCAACGTCGCATAATATTATGTGGTATAATATACACACTAATATATAGGCGTATGCGCAAATCAGATAATCCAATCACCTTTCATATACCTACGTTTTTAGAATACTGCGAAATAGAAAAGGGCCTCTCCCCTATTTCTACTCGTAATTATGATAATTTCCTAAAGATTTTTACTAACTGGCTAAAAGAAACAGGTTTGGCAAATCTCAAACCGCACGAGCTTACCCCCGAACATATCTGGAATTATCGGGTATCTTTGTCGCGAAAAAAGGATAAACACGGCAACTTTGCCAAGAAAACGACCCAAAACTACTACCTTATAGCCCTTCGTAACTTGCTTAACTACTTTGCCGAAAAAGATATTATTTCTCTGCCTTCGGAGAAAATAAAACTGCCTAAACTAACAGACAAAGACAAAGCTATTAAATTTCTTAAGTTTGATCAGGTGGAAAAACTAATGAACATGCCGGACCTATCTAGGCCGGATGGTTTGCGCGACCGAGCAATACTTGAAGTGCTATTTTCTACTGGTATGCGTGTATCAGAATTGGTAGCGCTTAATTTGAGAAATTTTAATGTAGAAGATTTAAAAAAAGGAAAATTTAACGATGAGGAGTTAACTATATCGGGAAAAGGCGGATCTACACGTACGATTTATTTTTCCGAGCGTGCCTTGCAGTGGTTGGCTCAATACCTAAAAACTAGAAAAGGTATGCAATCCCCTCTTTTTATAAACTATAAAAAAGGTGGCGATGAAGAAAATGATAATCGCTTAACCGCTCGTTCGGTAGAGCGAATGATGAGAAAATATGCCACTATGGCCGGACTTCCAGTAGAAGCAACACCGCATACTTTGCGACATAGCTTTGCTACCGATTTACTCCAAAAAGGTGCGGATATGCGTTCGGTACAAGAATTACTGGGACACAAAAATATCGTGACTACTCAGATATATACTCACGTTACCAATCCCCACCTGCGTGATATCCATAAGAAATTCCACAGTGGAGAGAAGAAATAGTTATTAAGAAGTTAGTTTTTTATTTAAATCAGCAGCCCACTTTTTGGCTAGAGCTACATTTTTGTCTAGCTCAAACCAGAAACTATCTAGTCTAAGTGAAGGATGAAGAGAATTTCCACCTACAGATTTTACAAAGTTCTCCATATAATCTACCGCTCCGCAGAAATGAATAAATCCGCTATCTCCACAACCATATACGATAAAGTTTTTGTCTGTATGTTTTTCTGTTTGCCAAACATCAAGCAGTTTAAGCATAATTTCGCTTGGCATTCCTTCGGACCCCCTGCTTAACCAGCTTGGCGACCCTAGAATTATAGTTTCGTAGTTTTTTATATCTTCTGGTTTTGTTTCGGCAGCGTTTTGTAATGTAACTTCAAAATCTTTGGATAGAGCTTCTTGAATCATCTGGGCAACTACAAAATTACTGCCGGAATGAGTTGCGTATATAAGTAAAATTTGTTTTGTCTTAAGCATAAGATTCTAGTAGTTCGTTTATGTTTCTTTTTTGTGCGCCAACGGAAACCAAAGGCGCTGTTTTTATTTGTGGTAATTGTTCTTCGTAAGATGGTTGGGTCGTGTTCTCATAGAAAATACCAACAGGAATATGTTTTTCTCCCCATTCTTGCAGTTTGGCAAAAGCCATTTCTTTGTTTGTGGTGTCATGTTTTTTATCCAAATGATAAGTATTTTCTTGGAAGAAAATATGAGTATATATTTTGTTGAAACTTACACAAGGTTGCAAAATTTGTAATACAGCAAAACCTTTGTGTTTGCTTGCTTTTATCATTAGTTCTGTAAGACGAGGAATATCTCCGGAATAGGCTCTTGCCACAAAAGTAGCTCCGGCAGCTAGCGCGGCGCTAAGCGGGTTTATTGGTTCGTCTAGATTCCCCATTGGTGTGGATTTGGATTTGTAGCCATGAGGAGAACGTGGTGAAGTTTGGCCAGTAGTAAGACCGTAGACTGCATTGTCGTGAAGAATAACCGTGAGGTCTTGGTTTCTGCGAGCGGCGTGTATAAAATGATTACCACCTTCGGCCAAGCAATCCCCGTCTCCGGTAAAGACCACAACATTTAAAGCATTATTTGCCATTTTTATACCAGAAGCTATCGGTATAGCACGTCCATGCAAACCTTCGAAGCTAGTTAGTTCGATAAAGTTGTTTATATGTCCATGGCAACCAATGCCAGCTACAATCGCAGTGTTTGTATTGTTCCAGTTTTCTTTTTCGGCAGCTGCTTTGAAAGCTGTCCAGATACCAAAGTTTCCGCAACCTGGGCACCAGTTGCATGCGTTTGGAGTTTTTAAGTTTAAAATATTGGACATACTGGTTAGAGAATTTTCTTAATTTTGGCGATAATCTCTTCTGGAAAGAATGGTCGGCCATTATACTTTAGTAAATTATTCTTTATTTCTATACCTGTTTTTTCTTTTATTAATCCGGCCATTTGAGCGGTAGAATTACATTCTATATTTAGTACACGCTTGGCTTTACTTAAAACTTTTTTTACAGCTTCGGTTGGGAACGGACTAATCCAAGCAAGATGCAAGAAATTTACATTGTTAAAATTATTTAGAGCTTCTAGAATTGCGCCTTTGTTGCTCCCCCAAGAAACAATTGTTAGGTCGGCATTCTTTGGACCAAATAATTTCGGTGCAGGCATATCCTCTTTGGCGCAAGTTGCCAACTTTTGCATGCGTTTGTTCATTTGGTCTATTCTGTTTTTGGCTTCGTCGTTACTGTAGCCCAGTTCGTTGTGTTCGTCGGAGTTGGCTACTATCTGGTTGCCGGATCCTGGCACAGAGCGAAGAGATATGCCGTCTTTGGATAGTTCGTAGCGTTTGTAGTTGGATTGTTTTTTGGTAGTAAACTTGCCTCTGCTTAGTTTGTAATTTTCTATATTAAAAGGCGCGTTGCTAAATCCGCTTTCACAAATTTGTTTATCTACCACTATAATTATCGGCGTTTGGTATTTATCTGCCAAATTAAAGGCTTGCATAGTGAGATGATATGCTTCTTCGGCATCGCCTGCAGCCAAAACAATTCTAGGAAATTCTCCTTGGTGAGCATGAAGTACAAAACGCAAATCCCCTTGTTCTGTCCAGGTAGGCAAACCTGTGGCTGGTCCTCCGCGCATGCCTTCTATAATAACCAGTGGTGTTTCGGTAATTGCGGCCAATCCGTAGCCCTCGGTCATAAGACAAAAACCACCGCCAGCCGAAGCTGTCATAGCTCTGGCGCCAGCAAAAGAAGCGCCTATAGCCATAGTGATGGCCGAGATCTCATCTTCGGGTTGTTTATATATAAAATTATATTTTTCTTGTAGCGGAGCTAGCACATGTAAAATATTGCTGATTGGAGTCATTGGGTAGATGGAAGCAAATTGCAAACCGGCCGAAATTGCACCCAAAGCAATCGCTTCGTTCCCGCTTATTACAATTTGTTTATTTACTTTATTTTTTACTGGCAAAATATCCTGGACTTTTTCTAAATAATTTTCTAGAGCGTAGTCGTAGCCAGCTTGGGCTACTTTGTGGTTTTTTTCTACTAACTCTGGAGATTTACCGGCAAAGTCTTGGCTGATTATATTTTTTAAAACTTTTATATCGCCGCCCAATAATCCGGTGGTAATGCCAAGAGCTAATGTGTTTCGGAAAAGATAAGAGTTGGCAATTTCTTTGCAGATTTGGTCCATTGGTACGCCAAATTTATTTACTCCCCTGGCTAGTTTGGGCAATACGCATTTGTCGGAGTCATAAACTATTCCAGATCCCGGAAGTAATTCGGCTGCGTGCAGATGAGCTGTCTCTTGGTTTAAAGCTACTAATAAATCTGTGGTTTGGTAAGAAGCGGCTACTGGTTTATCGGATACAGTAACTTGAACCATATTGTGTCCGCCACGGATAATAGAAGGGTACTCTGAGTAATTGAAGATATGGTAACCAGAGCGAGTGGCTAGTTTGGAAAAACTTAAACCGGAAGACATTATGCCGTAGCCAGCTTCTCCCCCGATTTTAAATGTAAACGGTTTTTTTAACATACTACTTTAAAATAATACGCGGATCTACTGCCCAAGCATCGCGCTCGGTAACTATTATTGGATTAATGGTAATTTCACTAAAGCAATTTGTGGATTGCGCCAAATTTCCAAGTTTTACAAGCAAAGTTGCCAGTTTATTTAAAGCAAAAGATTTTTGATTTCTAAAACCAGTTAATAATTTGCTAACTTTGGATTTGGCAATTAGTTGGCGTGCACCAGCTTCGTCTATTGGAAGCATTTTTAAATTACTATCCCCTATTAGTTCGGCAAGTATTCCGCCAGCACCAAACATAAGTATATTACCAAAACTTGCATCGTATTTTACACCAGCGATAACTTCTACACCAGAGCCCACTTGTGTTTGTATCTGAATATAAGTAGAAGATTTATTTTTTAACTTCTTGGCTATTGCCGCCATCTTGGCTCCAGCCTTTTCTAGTTGTTCGTCGTTGTGTATATTTTTTATTACGGCACCTGCTTCGGTTTTGTGTATTAATTCCGGAGAAGAAATTTTTAGAACTACTGGCCAACGGTGTTTTTCTACAAACTCTTGAGCTTCGGCTAGACTGTGCACGTTTTGTGATGGTGGAGTTTTAATGCCAAATAAATTTAAAACTGCATCTGCTTGTACAGCTGGTAGTACTTTGGTGTTTTTTTCTACGGAGTTTATTATTTTTTCAAGCTTAGTATTATTTTTTGAAGCTACTTCCCTTCTTCTATTTTCTATTTTCAATTTTCTAGTTTTTTTCCTGTTTTCCCATTGCCACATTTTGGCTAGTGCCTTAATCGCTCGTTCTGGAAATCGGAATGATGGAATTTTATATTTATTCAAAATTTCTTCGCCTTTGTCTATTATATTTCCACCCATAAAAGAACAGACAATCGGTTTGCCATATTTGGCAGATAGTTTACCGATTAAATCGGCGGTAGCTTCTATCTGCGTCATTACTTGAGGAGTTAAGATAACTACCAGCGCATCAACGCCCTTTTCTGCCAGAACATCTGCGATGGCTTCTTGATACCTATCGGCCAGCGCATCCCCCAAAACATCTACCGGATTAAGAACACTAGCTGCACGGGGTAAATTTTTTGATAATTTATTTAAAGTTTTTTGGCTCAAAGTTGCTAATTGTAAACCTTCTTTTTCTATAGCGTCGGTACTAATTACAGCCGGACCACCAGCGTTGGAAACTACAGCTACTTTTGGTCCGCGTGGAGCGTTTTCCCAAGAAAATACTTTTGCTAAATCAAACATATCTTCTACGCCTTCGCAACGAATAATCCCAGCTTGATCAAAAGCGGCATCTTGTACGGCGTCATCTCCGGCCATAGAACCGGTATGAGAACGAATGGCTTTCTGTGCTTGTTTGGATTTACCAGGCTTAAGGATAAAAATAGGATCTTTGGCAGATACTTTTGAAGCCAGTTCTAAAAATTCTTTGCCGGCGTCTAGTGATTCTAGATACATTCCTACTGGTTGGCATTTGGATAAGCCAACTTCATTTTTTTCTGCCTGCCTACCCAACCAATAGCGTAAAATATCGTTTTCATTTAAAACAGCTTTGTTACCTAGTGTAATAAACTCGCTAAAGCCAATATTATTTTGTTTAGCCCAATCAAAAATACCGGAAGCCAACGCTCCGGACTGGGACATAAAACGTAAGTTTCCTCTGGCACCACCCACTCGGCTAAAGGTGGCGTTAAGGCTGCTTAGGGTACTAGCAAAACCTAGACAGTTCGGGCCAAGAATATTTAGTTCGAGCTTTTCTGCGGCGGTTCGAAGTTTCCTCTCCATTTCTTCGCCTTGTTTGCCAGCTTCTTTAAAACCCGCACTGAACACAATAACATTTTTTGTGCCTTTTTTGGCGATGCTTTCTAGTGTTTTGAGTACCAACTCTACAGGTAGAGAAATAATGGCCAAATCTGGAATCTCTGGTAGCTTGTCGTAGCTTTTGTAGCAATCCATGCCGATAATATTTTCGGCTTTTGGATTGATAGGAAAAATTTGTCCTCTAAAACCGGAGTTTACAATGTTTTTTAAAACAATATGGCCTATCTTTTTTTCGTCTCGCGAAGCACCCAAAACAGCGACAGAATTTGGGCTAAAGAATTTATTTAAATTACGCATATGCGAAGTGAGTGAGTGAAATAATAAACTTGTTTAATTATTTCCGAACGAATGAGTATATATGCGGCTTCAGCCCCTATAGCGTTTAATTTAAAGACTTGCTTTAATTATGCAATCGAGCATTTGTGGAAATTTAATTCCGGCTTTAGCTGCCGCTTCTGGAAATAAGCTCACTGGAGTCATGCCAGGAATCGTATTTGTTTCCAATATGTATAAATTTTTATCATCCCCTACAAATATATCTGTTCGCGACATTCCTCTGCACCCCAAAGCCTTGTGTGCCTGTATCGCTAATTTTTGTATTTCTAAATTAGTTTTCTCATCAAAATCTGCCGGACAAATATGGGTTGATCCGCCTGTTTTGTATTTGGATTTATAATCATAGAATTCCCCGAGGTTTGGTAAAATATGTGTGGGAGGAAGTGCTTGTATTTTACCATCTTTTTCCAAAACACCACAGGTAGCTTCTTTTCCCGCAATAAACTTTTGAACCATTATCTTGGAAAAGATTTTGATAGTTTTGTTTATTGCATTTTTAAGTTCTTCTTTATTTTTTACGATTGAGACTCCTACAGCGGAGCCCTGGTTAATTGGTTTTACCACAGCAGGAAAACCAATGTTTTTTATCGTCATATCAAAAAGTTCTTTGCTATTATTTTTCCAAGTAGTTTTCGTAAATGCTTCAAACTTAGGCGTTGGTAAACCATAAACTTGAAAAATTTCAGCTGCGCGCATTTTATTCATTGCTGAAGCGCTAGCTAAAACCCCGGATCCGGTATATTTAATTCCCAATGTCTTTAACATTCCCTGCACTCCCCCGTCTTCCCCTGGTGAACCGTGCATGGCAATAAAAATAATATCGAATAGTTTTCTATCTTTATTTTGTAAATCTAGCTTACGTTTTTTGTTTAACAAAAAACTGCCATCTTTGGCCATTTCTATTTGTGAAGGTGTATACTTTTTTCTATCCAAATTATCAAACACTGCCTTGCCGGTAATTAGAGAAATTTCTCTCTCTGATGATGGGCCTCCCATAAGTACTCCAACTTTAAGTTTTTTCATATAATTTTCAATTGTCATCCCGAGTACCCCTCAGGGCATAAACTCCGTCGAGGAATCCCTTATACCTGGAAGTTGCAAGTTCTAAGTTTAAGGGATTCCTCCACTCGCCTTAAGGCTCGGTCGGAATGACAGATAGTTTATTATTCTAAATATCCTAATGGATCTACTGGGATACCGTTTAAACGTACTTCAAAGTGTAAATGAGGGCCAGTGACAAACGGACCAGCGCCAACTGTACCAGGTTTACCCCCAGACAAGCCGATAATATCGCCCTTGGTTACGAATTGGTCGGCTGTAACGTCTATGCGGCTTAAATGGCCATACAAAGTAGATAAATTGCCAGTATGTATGATAAGAACATAAGCGTAACAGCTAGATAAGCCACAAGTTTTGGCTCTGGCCACGTAACCAGAGGCGGCCGCTCGTACCGGTGTGCCCTGTGAAGCGCGCAAGTCTATGGCGCTATGTTCAAAAACATTTCTAAACGGATAATCTGGGTCGTGGAAGTAAGCGGTAATAGTTCTGTTGACCAGCGGCCAACCAAAAGCTCCGACTATATCGCCAAGTTTATTTTGTTGTTCCAATTTTCTTCGTACTTGATCTTCGTAAGCCCTTTGTTCGTTTATTACAGATTGGTACTGTTGTTTTAAGCTGCTTAACAGTGTGCGGTATTGCATCTCGGAAGATTTGGTGGCAACTAGCAGTTGCTGTTTGGCATTGGACTGGCCTTCAAGTTTGGATTTCTTTTCTTCTAATTCGGCTTTCAAATCTTCGTAGGTTTTTTTGGTAGTGGCTACTTGTTCACGTTTGGCTTGCAAATCTTCTTTTATTAAACGCAAAACTTTGGCCGATTGCCCCACGTCTTTGTATACCTTCATTGTATATTGTAGTTGGTCGTAGAAACTGGCAAAACTATTGTTGGTGAGCAAAACTTCCAAATAATTTTTTTGTTTATCTGCATTTATGTTTTGCACCATCTTGGTAATAATCTTTTTTTGTTTTTCAAGCACTGCTTCTTTGCCGGCAATTGTAAGTTCCAACGCTTCTATTTGTAATTGAGCCTGATTTATTTTTTCTTCTGTCAAATCTATGTCCGCTTCGGCTTTGAGTATGTGATTATCCAAAATACTTAATTGATTTTTCAAAGACTGCGCCTCGGTTTGTTTTTTGGAAATGTTTTTATTGTATTTTTCAATTGTATCTTCTAGTTGCTTTATTTTATCCTTTTTTATTTCTATTTGTTTATGCAAATCAGCAATTTCCTGGGCAGTACTAGCCGTTTGTGCGTGCACAAAAACAGGCCTGGATAATAACAAGCCCGAGATGAACAAAAAAATTAGGACAGCTTTTTTCATGGCTATATTATATCATAACTAAAAAAATCGCTCTACACCTCTGTGCGTGTCTTTAGCTGGTGTGCCTAAATACATTATTCATGCGTAGATTGGCCTTTTTTATCCTGTGTATCTAAAGTAGAAAAGAAGTTAAAAAGTTTAAAAAGGTATTTAGATTTTTCTTTGTTTATTGTTTCTTTGCCAAAGACGCTCCTGTCGGTTGACGATACGGCAAACTCAGTACCATTTAAGGTGCCGCTTATTACGATCTCTCCACCGATTTTGTGTAAAATTTTCCATGGCGGCTGGTTTTCTTTAGATAAAGATAGCGCAAGTTCATGTAGAATTTTTTCATCTGCAAGTTTTTCAACACATTCTTCTAATTCTCGCTGCTCATTTTCTTTAAGCGCTTCTTCATGAAGAATGTTCAAACCGTTTATGCGACTATCTGGATTAAAAAAATTCTGCAACCACCCCCGTTTCTTATTTAACTCTGTGGCCTGGTCGTTAGCTTTTTTTAATTTATCTATAGCACTTTTTCTGGCAAAACTCCCGGTATCCGTATCGCTACTATTGCCATCTTTGTCTATAAATGAATAAGTCTCGGGGTTAAACCCGTTGCCTTTTCTAAAAGGAGACATACTTACCGCTATTTAGATAATTTTTTTTAAACCAACAGATAATCTGTTTGTTGTTTCTGCTTTGCCCAACACTGCCGCTATTTCAAATGGGCCGGGAGAGTTTTCTTGACCAGATAGCGCCACACGCATAGGCCATAATACTGAGCCAACAGAAAATCCTTTTTCAGTTATCCATGATTTTGTTTGTTCTTCCAGTTTTTCTTTGGTGAAATCTGCATCATCTAGATTGGTGTAAAACTCTACCAGTTGTGGCAAAACGTTTCTAACTTCTTCGATTGAGCTTTTCTTCCAAACCAATAGTTCCGGCGCATAGCCAGGCAAATCAAAAACAAACTGGATAGCACCTGGTAATTCGGCTAGCGTTGTGATTCTTTCCCTTTCTAAATCTACGGCTTTTTCTAATGCTTCCGGATTATAAATGCCAGCTTCTTTGAGCCAAGGTTTGGCTGTTTCTACTAATTGAGCATTGCTTAAGTTTTTAATATATTGTTTGTTGTACCAATCTAATTTTTCTAGATTAAATACGCCGCCGGTCTTGCCAACATGCGACAGATCAAAATCAGCAATTAATTCCTCTAGACTGTACATTTCTTTTTCTGTGCCTGGGTTCCAACCCAAAAACGCCACAAAGTTTACCAGCGCTTCTGGCAGATAACCCTTTTTCATGTAATCCTCTACCGCTACATCTCCTTGGCGTTTACTCAGTTTGGATTTATCTGGGTTAAGCAGTAACGGCAAATGAGCCATCTCTGGGATTTCCCAACCAAAGTACTTATATAGTTGAACATGTTTTGGTACGCTGCTTATCCATTCTTCTCCGCGAATAATATGAGTAATCCCCATTAGGTGGTCGTCTACCACTACGGCAAAATGATATGTAGGAAATCCGTCGGATTTAATTAACACCTGGTCGTCTACTAATTCGTTTTTAAATCGCACTTCTCCGCGAATTAAATCGTTAAAAACAGTTTCACCATGTTTGTCCATCTTTAATCTCATTACATGTTTTTCTCCGGATTCTGCTTTTTGTTTAGATTCGGCTGGGTCCAACTTTGCGCAAAGACCATCGTAGCCAGTAGGCATTTTTCTGGCTTGTTGATCGGCGCGAAGCTTTTCTAATCTCTCGGAAGTGCAAAAACAATAATAGGCATGGCCAGTTTCTAGTAGTTTCAAAGAATATTCTTTGTATATGTCCAATCTCTCGGATTGTGTGTATGGACCGTTTTTCCCTTCTTCACTTGTTTTCCCGTTTGTTTCTTGGGTTACACCTTCGTCTGGAACGATGCCAGCCCAATATAGAGATTTTAAAATATTGGCTACACCGTCTGCCACATAGCGCTCACGATCGGTATCTTCTATGCGAAGCAAAAATTTACCGCCATGTTTTTTGGCAAAAAGATAAGAATACAGAGCGGTGCGAAGTCCGCCTACATGTAGGTATCCGGTGGGGCTAGGTGCAAAGCGGGTTTTGACCATATTCGAAATGAGTGAGATAAATAATGAAATTTATTTAATTATTTACGAGCGAATAAGAATATATGTGGCTTTAGCCCCTATATAAAAAATTAACGAACATTATAAAAATGTAAACAGGATGCATAATCCATATTACCTTTACCTTCTTGGATTTGTGATGTTCCTGACAAACACCTATGCTTAACTATTATTGGCCTTACAACATACCGCGGTATATAAATAAAAACAATTGCAAATATACTAGCCAAAAAAAGAGTTACTGATAAAAAGTGCTTCATAGAATTTTTTTTGATTTTACAATTAACCACACGAACTTAGCCGTTGCATTAAATATACGTCTAATTCGTTGCGGTTCCTGAATCAATCGGTACACCCATTCTAACCCAAGTTTACGTAAAAATAAAGGGGCGCGACGGATTTTGCCGGATATAAAATCAAATGACCCGCCTACTCCCATTGCTACTTTTATGCCAGGCATTTTAGATAGATTTTCGTAAATCCATTTTTCTTGCTTGCCCATACCAAATGCCACAAATAAAACTTCGGCGCCAGAGTTATTTATTTGCTCTAACATTCCATCGTCTAGTTGCTTTGCTAGACCTTCTGTAATCTCTGGTCCTTTGTTATATCCGGAAATTTTTAAACTAGAAAACTTTTTACTTAATTCTTGGCAGGCGCCTCGCACCACATCATCATTTCCAGAGCCTAACAAATAAACACCCTTCCCCTGTTCTGCAGCCAACCTGCAAACCTCCAGCATAAAATCTACACCTGTGATTCTTTTTATTCCGGTAAAGATTTGCAAACCCATTCCATCACATAAATTTAAATCCCCACTATTTAAAACTTGTTTAAAATATTCATCTTTTTGTGCCTTTACTACCATTTCTGGATTGGGAGTAAAAATTTTATACTGACCGTTTGAGTTCAAAAAACTAGCCGCTTTTTGCAAGGCTTGTTCTTTAGTTACTTCGTCAACTTTTACTCCAAGTAAAAACATAAAAGATTACTTTCCAAATCTTCGTTGTCGTTTATTAAATTCATTTATCGCCTTATCTAATTCTTTCTCATCAAAATCTGGCCAATGACACTTTGGAAAATATAATTCACTATAAGCTCCTTGCCAAATTAAGAAACCGGAAGTTCTTTGTTCTCCTGAAGTGCGAATAATTAAATCCGGATCTGGCAAACCGGCTGTGTCCAAATTTTCTCCAATTAAATCCAAAGTAATATCTTTTGCTTTTACTCCTACGCTAACTAATTTTTGCACAGCTCTTTTTATTTCATCTCGGCCGCCATAATTTAGAGCTAGGTTCGCCACCATGCCTGTATTGTTTTTTGTTAGCTCAATCGCGTTTTTGATTTTCTTTTGCAAAGAAGCTGGAAGTTTTTCTATAGCGCCAATATGCCTAAATTTTATGCCGTGCTTGCTATATTCTTTTATATATTTATCTATATAATTCTCAAACAATTTCATTAGGTAGCCCACTTCTTTTTCGGAACGGGACCAGTTTTCGGTAGAAAAAGCATACATAGTTACTACCTGCACGCCTACTTTTTGAGCGTATAAAATCATTTTTTTAGCATTTTCCATGCCTTTTTTATGGCCAAAAAAAGTAGGCAATTTTTTCTCTTTTGCCCAACGTCTGTTGCCGTCCAAAATGATGGCTATATGTTGTGGGATGATGTTTTTCATTTTCTTTTGCTTCTGTTTATTTCTGACTCTCGGATTTGTTTTTCCGCTTCAATTTTAGCATTTTTTAATACTTCTAAAGCTTCTTGTTTAAATTTAGGGTGTTTATCAAGCCATTCATTACTTTTATTATGATCAAGTCTAGACTCCGCTGCCCACTCCCTTACTGGAAGTTGTTCAACAAACTCCCTTGCTTCTTTTTCTGTAAATCCCTCTTCTGACAAATCTTTAATGATTAATTCTTTTTGAGCATCCACAGATACATTCCCATAAACATTATATTCTTTACCGTTAACAAGATAACTCTCCTGGCTTCCTGCTGAGAAACGTAACACCCCATTCTCTAGGGTAAATCCCTCAGGTAAATTATGAGCTATCAAGTACTCGTTTTCATCTTTTTTTATATCTACAATTAATGTGGCTCCAACAGGTGTTCTTGATAAATAATCTCGCGGTGGCTTCATAGAATGGATGTAAATAAATTAACTTTGTGCTAAGATACTGTATAAGTAATACTAAATTTTATCATATCTTGACACATTTTAACAAGTATTATATTATCACTCTATGTAGATGAGTGATAATAAATAAATTTAAAATTTTAGATGTATGATTCCTCAAAATTTTACTACTAAATCCCAGGAAATTATTCAAAATGCGGCTAGAATAGCCTACGAGAACGGCCAGCCTCAGATAGAGCCACCGCACCTGTTTTTTGCGCTTTTAGAGGACACTGACGGTGTCGTTGTCTCGGTTTTACATAAATTTAATGCCAATACTATAGCGCTTAAGGCTGGTGCTCAGTCTTTGATAGATAAACTACCCAAACAACCGGGTGCTATGCCTTCTGGTGGCATTGGCCAAATCCTTCTTAGCCAAGGCATGATTTATATTTTCCAAACTGCAGTGGGTGAAGCCAAAAAAATGGGAGATGAATATATTAGTGTAGAGCATTTATTCTTATCTTTTCTGGTTGGTCATAACCCTATTAACGACCTATTGATTACTAGTGGCGTAACCTACGACGAAACTCTAAAAGTTTTAGCTGGTATTCGTGGCAATCAAAAAGTAGATAGTCCTGAGCCAGAAAGCAAATACAATGTTTTGGAAAAGTATGGCAAAAACCTTACTGATTTGGCTTTTAAAGAAAAACTTGATCCGGTTATTGGCCGTGATGATGAAATCCGCCGTGTAATGCAAATACTTAGCCGTCGTACCAAAAATAATCCGGTGCTTATCGGTGAACCTGGAACTGGAAAAACTGCTGTAGCCGAAGGTTTGGCTCAAAGAATTGTAAATGGCGATGTACCCGAATCTTTGAAAAATAAAGAAGTTATCGCTCTTGATATTGGCTCACTACTTGCTGGCACCAAATTCCGTGGCGAGTTTGAAGATAGATTAAAAGCAGTGTTAAAAGAAATAGACCAATCCAATGGAAAAATAATTTTGTTTATAGACGAGCTTCATACAATTGTGGGCGCTGGATCTTCGGAAGGTTCTATGGACGCTTCCAATATGCTTAAACCTGCACTTGCTCGTGGCACACTGCACACTATTGGCGCAACCACTCTAAAAGAATACCAAAAATATATAGAAAAAGACGCTGCTTTGGAACGCCGCTTCCAACCAGTTATGATAAACGAACCGTCTCGTGATGACGCAGTAGCAATCCTTCGTGGCATTAAAGAAAAATATGAAGTTCATCATGGTGTACGCATTACCGACACCGCTATTTTGGCTGCCGTAGATTTGTCTCAGCGCTATATTATGGACAGGTTTTTGCCAGACAAGGCCATAGACCTTATAGACGAAGCGACTTCGGCATTGCGTATGCAGATAGATTCTATGCCGGATGAATTAGATAAAATGAAACGAGCGATTATAAAAATGGAAATTGAAAAACGCGCGCTTAAAAAAGAAAAAGAAACAGAGGCCCAGGAACGATTGGAAAAAATAGAAAAAGAATTGGCAGAACTAAAAGATAAAAGTACAGAGATAGAAGCTCGCTGGAAAAACGAAAAAGAAATTATTACTAGCATTCATAAACACAAAAAAGAGATAGAGGAAATCCGCCAAAAAGCCGAAATAGAAGAACGTCGAGGTGACTTGCAAAAAGTGGCCGAGATTAGGTATGGCAAAATCCCCTCTCTGGAAGCCGAAGTGCGCCAAGAAGAATTAAAGTTAGCTAACATTCAAAAAAGTAACGGCATTTTGAAAGAAGAAGTGACTGAACAAGATATTGCCAGGGTAGTAGCCCGCTGGACTGGTATTCCGGTAAACAAAATGCTTATGAGTGAAGCCGAAAAGCTAGCTCATATGGAAGACGAGTTGGCTAAACGAGTAATTGGACAAGAAGAGGCTACCAAGGCTGTAGCCAACGCCATTCGCCGTTCTCGTGCTGGCATAGCCGAACCAAATCGCCCTATCGGTTCGTTTATATTCCTTGGTCCAACTGGCGTGGGCAAAACAGAATTGGCCAAAGCATTGGCAGAGTTTTTATTTGATACAGAAAACGCTATGGTGCGCGTGGATATGAGTGAATATATGGAAAAGCATGCTGTTTCCAAGATAATTGGCTCCCCTCCTGGCTATGTAGGCTTTGATGAAGGTGGACAAATTACCGAAATTGTACGACGTAAACCATATTCGGTAATACTTTTTGATGAAATAGAAAAAGCTCACCCAGATGTGTTTAATATTTTGCTGCAAATTTTGGACGATGGTCATGTAACCGATGCCAAAGGAAGAAAAGTAAATTTCAAAAACACAGTTGTAATCATGACCAGCAATATTGGTAGTAATCTAATTTTGGATTGGAATAAAAAAGGTGAATTTGGATTTAATGGCAACGCAACCAAAAATAATGAAAAAGCCATGAAAGATAAAATCATGGGTGGTTTGCGCGATCATTTTAAACCGGAATTCCTAAACCGTATAGACGATATTATTATTTTTCACTCACTTACCGAAAAAGATATTTCTCGCATTGTAAAATTACAACTAGATATTGTAAAAGAAAGATTACTTGAACAAAAAATATCTTTGGAAGTGGATGCTAGCGCCGAAAAATATTTGGTCAAAAAAGGATTCGACGAAAACTACGGCGCTCGCCCGCTCAAACGCGTTATCCAAACAGAGCTTTTGGATTTACTGGCAATGGATCTGATCGAAAAGAAATTTAAACAAGGAGACAAAGTTCTTGCTTCCGTATCAAAGAATAAAATTACTCTGGAAAAGAATTAAAACACTTCTATGGGCTTTGCCACATATTTTTTTCGCTCACTCGGAAAAGAAAATTAATTTTCTTTTCTCTCGTTTGACTTAAAAATATTGGCTTCACTATATTTTCTACGCACACTCGAAAATGTAAACAAGTTTCCATTTTTCTCGCTTTGCTTAAAAATAAAAATGCCTTGTGACATTTCTATCACAAGGCGTGTATGGGTCCGCATTTATTCTCTACCATAGAAGGCCGTGCTAAGCGAACGGAGCAAAGTAGCTACGGAGAAGAAAAAGGAGCTAATGCTGGCAACTTCCGAAACGAAGATAATGCCTTTGTTAGTATCGCTACTTGGCAACTCCTGCATTGCCGGTATCATGGAAAAGCCTGTAAGGAGGCCGATACAGAATAAACAAACGCTTAATACCAGAAATAGCACAGATACAATGATTCTGTGTGGCAACTTCATGACTTTATTTTAATTCCCAAACTTCTTCAGTTTGACCTGTTTGAGCTTGACTGGAATGGCAAACTCCAAACCTTCAGGGCGGGGCGGCCATTTGACAAGCTCAGTTTCGTAGGCAAGATCGTTCATTGCCTTATGGAATTCTCTTATCCACCTAGCATCTTGGCTAGCACTTCCACAAATAGCGGTTGCCCGTTTTCCTGCTTCTACTTGCAGCTTATTTCTGGCATCCACGTAATCGCAGTCGTGAGGACTGTTGTTAAGTCGCTCACCAAGAATATACGCTTCCAAACATCGGCAGCCTTGTCGTTGAGCCATTGTTAGACCCTCCTATATATAGGCTATATTTTAGCACCTTTTCTGTCAATTTAATTAGCCAAAAATACGATTGAGATATGGTGTTGTATATGGTATAATTCTACTATAAATTTTAGCTGCAAAGCCTATGTTCAAATCCGCTATTTTTTTGTTTATTGTGGCTTTTCTGTTTTCTTCCACTCCAGCTTTGGCCGCAGTAGAATTTAATCCTCAATTTATAATCTCTGACGAAGAAATGCAAAGTACAGCTAACTGGACGTCTGTTGATATACAAAGGTTTTTGGAAGACAGGGGTAGCTACTTGGCCACCCTGCGAACAGAAGATTTAAACGGCCAGACTAAATCTGCATCTGAGATTATTCATCAAACTGCATTGCAGTATCAAATAAACCCAAAATATATTTTGGTTACTCTACAAAAAGAGCAAAGTTTGATTACTGATGATGCGCCAACTCAAAAACAACTAGACTGGGCCGCCGGTTATGGAGTTTGTGATAGTTGCAGCATGAATGATCCTAATCTTTTAAAATTCAAAGGCTTTGGTAAACAAGTAGACAACGCTGCCGGGATTATTCGCTGGTACTACAACAACACAGACAGATCTATTGTTAGGAAAAAAGATCAAAACACCACTATAGACAATCAAATTATTATTCCTCAGAGCTGGGCAACTGCTTTTTTGTATACTTACACGCCACACTTCCATGGTAACAAAAATTTTTGGCGTATTTGGAATACTTGGTTTACTCAAATTTACCCAAATGGAAGCTTGCTTCGATCCGAAGCTAGTAGTGAAGTTTGGCTTATCCAAAATAATGTAAAGCGCAAATTTAAAAATCAATCTACTCTGCTTAGTCGAGCTGATCCAAAAATGATTATTGCTGTCCCCGACTCCGAACTTACCAACTATCAAACTGGCGCCGAAATTTCTTTCCCAAACTATTCCGTGCTCAAAACACCATCTGCATTTTATCTTCTAGATTACGACACCCTTCGCCCGTTTGCTTCGGCAGAAGTAGTGCGAAAAATTGGCTATAACCCAGACGAATTTGTAGAAATTACAGATGCCGACATAGCCGGCTATCCGCGAGGCACCACCATTACAGAATCCACCACCGCTCCAACCGGAGTTATTTACCAAATCACAGATTTAAATAATTCTTACTATCTTTTTAAAGACAACACTCTATACCCTATTACCGACAAAAATATCGTAACCACTAACTACAAAGATTTGCCAATAGAAAAACATAAGCTTGCAGATATTAAAAAACTAGAGGTAGCTAACTTGCCTCTTAGTTTTAAGGACGGTACGCTTTTTAGAATTAAAGATGGCAATAATATCTATGTAATAGAAAACGGCAAAAAACGTTTGATTGCAGACGTAGATACATTTGCCGCTTTGGGTTATAAGAGAGAAAATGTTATTTCTGTGTCTGCTCTTACCGCTATAAATATTTCCGACGGCGAACCGATATTTATAAACGGCAGCTTAATTTCTTCTCGCAATAAATATTTGGGAGATAGCGAAATCAAAGTAGATGATTTGTTTAAAACAAGTGTCCCTGCTTACCTGGTAGCCGAATATCCAAGCGGCCGTATTATTTCCGGCAAAAACATTGACCAGGCAAGGTCTATGGCCTCACTTACCAAATTGCTAGTATCTTACGAGGCATTAAATCAAGATTTTGACCTTACCAAGTCATCTAAATACTCTAGCGTCAAACATAAATCTGCAGGTAGGAACCTATATATAAAAAACGGAGCTACCATAAAGAATTCAGACCTGCTTCACGCTATGGTTATTGGTTCTACCAACAACACGGCACGCATGATCGCTCAAAATAGCGGCCTTACTTCCGAAGCTGTGTTTATAGAAAAAATAAATGCTAGACTTGAAAATTGGGGCGCAGATGATACAGTAGTTGTAGATGTCTCTGGTCTTGGTGCCAAAAACAAGTCTACACCGCGCAATTTGCTAAAAATTGCTACCAAAATCTTGGAAAATAGCACCATAAAATCCGCGCTTGCCAAAACTAGCTTTTCTTTTAAATCATCTGCAGCCAAACACACCACTGTCTCCCCCACCCTTTCTGTGCCTGCGGGAACAAAAAACTACAAAATTATTGCCAGTAAAACCGGATCAACCGATGAGGCTGGCATAGTTACCATGATACTTGTGGAATCAATAAAAACAAAAAAACAATATACGATTATAACTATGGGTGGAAAAGGTAGAGATCAGGAGGCTGGGAAAATGGCCAAATGGATTTCTAGCGGCGATGTAAAAATAACTAATAGATAACCGGTTTTCTAAATAAATTTATTTTTAAATCTAAAATAAATATATGTCTCTAGTATTTGCCGGCATTACGCCCCATCCACCACTACTTATACCGAGCATTGGTCAGGGCTCCATAAAAAAACTAGAAAAAACCAAGCTGGCTTTGGAGCAAATGGAAAAAGATTTATATACCGCCCATCCAGAAATTTTAATTATTATCTCTCCTCACGGACATTCTTTTAAAGATGCTTTTACTCTAAATATAAACCCAGATTACCAAACAGACTTACGCGCCTTTGGCGATTTGGCTACAAAAGTAAAATTTCACGGAGATACTAGTTTGAGCACCTCTATTCGCGAAGCGGCAAGTAAAGAACATATACCAACCACCATGATTAGCGAACCAAATCTGGATCATGGCGCATCTGTACCGCTTGTTTATCTAACACCGCATCTAAAAAATTTAAAAATAATCCCTATTGGCTTTTGCGATTTAGACTTCAAAACCCATCTTAATTTTGGCGCCATGATAAAAGAAAAGATTGCAGACACAAACAAAAGAGTGGCTGTAATTGCTTCGGGTGATCTATCCCACGCTCTTATTACCGATGCTCCTGCCGGATACAGTGCTGCAGGACCAGAATTTGATAATAAAATTCAAGAACTTCTAGCCAGCCACAATCTAGCAGGGATGCTACAATTAGATAAAACTCTTGTTACAGACGCAGCCGAATGCGGGTTTAGATCTTTCTTAATTCTTATGGGGGTGCTGCAAGGGGTGCGTGCAACTTATAAATCATACGCATACGAATCGCCGTTTGGTGTAGGTTATCTTACTGCCAATTTTGTTCTGTAACGGTCTTAACATATGTTAGTCCAAATTATCCCGGCCAAAAGAATGCCGATGTCACTGCCTTTTTTGGACTACTCTGTTCCAGAAAAATATCAACAGATAATCCGGCCCGGGCAATTGGTAAAAATTCCTTTCCGCAACAAAGAAGAATTTGGTGTGGTTTTTAGTTTGCTAGCTTCTACTTCAGAAAAAGAGATAAAATTAAAAACGATTACCGAGGTGGTCTTTGAAAAACCAATTATTTCACAAGAGCAATTAAATTTCTTAAAGGACGTATCCGACTTCTACCACGTATCGCTCGGATTTTTATTAAAAACAAATTTAATTCCTTTACAAAAAAGAAAGCTCCAAAAACTTCAGTCTAGCGAAGCGTTGCCAAACAAGCCTGCCTTAACCCCCAAAAATCATTTGCGCGCAAAACCCGAGTTGATAATATACAAAGACCAAAAAGAAAAAATAAAAACTGTTCTGGAAAACATCTCTAGTTCTATGGGGCAGACACTTTTTTTGGTACCAGAAGTGAGTGCTATAGAAAAAATCAAAAGCATGCTACCGATAAATATTCTGGAACAAGCGGTCGTTATTACCAGCGACCTGGGTAACAAAGAAATGTTTGCCAGATGGATGCAAATTTGGTCCGGAGAAAAAAGTATTGTTCTAGGCACAAGAACAGCTCTGTTTCTGCCGTGGTTTAATCTAAAAACTATAATAATGGACGATGAAGGAAATCCTAACTACAAAAGTTGGGATATGGCCCCCCGCCTTCATGCACGTGACGCTGCCTTGTTTTTGGCCACAAATCACGGCGCTAAACTCAAGTTTATTTGCCACACTCCTTCGGTAGAAACATACTTTTTTGCGCAAAAAAAAGTATACGGCGGAGAAAACATAGAACTTAAACCAATAAACAAGCCTGTGCAGATAGTAGATATGCGGGCACAAAGACGTTTAAAGAACTTTTCCTTGCTTAGCCACGATTTGTTGGAAGAGTACAAAAAAATAAAATCCGGAGACATATTTTTCTTTATAAATCGACGCGGCACCTTGAGCTATATGGGTTGTCGTGATTGCGGCAATGTGCTAAAATGTCCAACTTGTCATCTTGCTCTTACCTATCACCAAGATACAAACAATCTCGCCTGTCATTACTGTAAACATTTTGAAGATCTGCCACTACAGTGCAAAAAATGCCACGGCACGAATGTAAATATGTATGGCGCCGGCACCCAGCTAGCCGAAGATTTAATTAGGAAAATTACAGACAAATCAGACCCGCGGTTAATTATTCGAATAGATAGCGACGAAAACGATCTAAAAAAATTAGAAAACCCCGGAGATAAAATAATCATAGGCACTCAACTAGCTTGGACTAACCTAGATTGGAGCAAAATTAAACTGTTTGCTTTTTTGGATGCAGATTCTTCTCTTTTTATTCCCGAATACAAGATATCCGAAAATCTTTGGCAACAATTGCGGGACTCTCAGTTTAGCTTGCCTGCAGATTGCGAACTGGTTGTTCAGAGCAACCATCCGGAACATATGATATTCACTTCTCTTTTTGATCCAAATTCCTTTTACTTACAACAATTAGACGAAAGACGCATGCTCGGATACCCGCCATTTAAGTTCCTTATCAAAATAATGACCGGAGGTCTAAAAGAGGACGTTCTACTTACTGAAATGCGTAAAATAACGGCTCAACTAACAGAGTTGACCAAAAACATTCCAGATATTACAATAATGGGGCCCTGGGAAACTTCTCCATACCGTCGCAATGGACAATATTGGCAAGTAATACTGGCCAAGATAAAGTACGATAATTACAAGAAAAACACGAAACTTTTGCTTTCTAAACTGCCAGATAGTTGGAAAATAGACCCTAATCCAAATTCAATTTTGTCATTTTCTTAAAAAAACGACTTCATGTATATTCGAATATGATCCTAAAAGTACCAAAAGAAGCAGAGAGCCCTATGCTCTACAAACCTTCCCGAGAACTTTCTTTGGAAGAGATCAAATCAGCAAAGATCAAAAAATTCACAGTTGATTTGATAGAGACAATGTATGCCAAAAATGGAGTTGGTATTGCTTCAGTGCAAGTTGCCAATCCTATTGCACTTTGTATTATCGCCAGAGATTTTACACCAGAGAAAAAAACAGACATGGTTCTGATTAATCCAAAGTTTGAAAAGGTTTCTGTTTTGCGCGACTGGGATGAAGAAGGTTGTCTGTCTGTACCAAAAATTTACGGCAAAGTAAGGCGCTACAAAAAAATAAAGGTATCCGCTCTAGACGAAAATGGAGAAAAACTAGAATTCGTTGCCAAGGAATTTTTTGCCCGAATTTGCCAGCACGAAATAGATCATCTAAATGGAATTTTATTTAATTCCAAAGCAAAAAATCTGCACAGTTTAGATGCACAAGCCATGATAGAAAGGCAGTCTAAACTAGAAGATAAAAAATAAGTAAAAGAAAATTTGTATGCAAACCAAAACTGTTTTCTTCGGCACGCATGATTTTGCCGCCACTATTTTGGCGGGTTTATTAACTGACGAAAATATTTCTGTAGAATTAGTTTTTACTCAGCCAGACAGAAAAGTTGGACGTAAACAAGAGGTAGAAGAATCTCCGGTCAAAAAATTATCACTAAAACATAATTTAAATATTGCCCAACCTGAATCTTTAAAGGATTATAAATTACCAACTTCTGATTTTGAATTAGCTGTAGTGGCTCAATACGGATTAATTATTCCAAAAAGTATTATAGAAGCTTTTCCCAAGGGAATGATTAACGTACACGGGTCTATTCTGCCCAAATACCGAGGCGCATCCCCTATCCAGGCAGCGCTTACTGCCGGCGAAACAACTACCGGCATTACTATTATGATAATGGACGACAAGGTAGATCACGGCCCTGTTTTGTCGCAAACAAGCCTCCCTATTTCCCCAGATGATACTTTTACCACCCTTAGTCAAAAGATGGCTCTGGAGGGCTCAAAATTACTCCTAGACACACTCCATAAATACATAGGCGGCGAAATTACACCTCAAGTTCAAGAACACGAACAAGCTACTTTTACCAAACTTATTAGTAAAGACGATGGACGAGTTGATTTTTCTAAATCTGCGGAAAGTATCTACAATCTATACCGCGGTTTTACTCCTTGGCCAGGTATTTGGTCTATGTGGAATGACAAAAGATTAAAACTTTTAAAAATAATTAAGGTAGAAAAAACTTTACCCCCAGGCGAAGTTTTGTTAGAAAACAAACGTATTTTTATCGGTTGCGGACAGAATTCAATAGAAGTTTTGGAACTACAGCTGGAAGGCAAGGGTGCAATGAGTGCCGAAGTTTTTGCCAACGGCAATAAAACTATAAATGGAGAAAAATTAAACTAGTTTTTCCACAATGATAGAAATTTATAAAAAACAAATTATAGGAGGGCTGATGATTTACTTTATCATCAGAATTTTTTCTTACTTCTTTAGCCCTAGCACACCACTTTATCTTGCCAATCCTGTAAACTGGATTATTTCTGCAGGCATTTTGGCTGCAGCAGTTTATTTTTTAATAAAAAAAGACCAAAACGGCTGGCTTATTATCGCTGCCGAACTTATTCTTGGCGGAGCCGGCAGTTTCTTGGAAATATATGGCATAGCCTTGCGTACAGTACTGCTTGTATTTGCAATGGGTATATTTTTTTACCACTCTGTTGCAGAGAAGAAGTGGGGTTTATTTTTTGAAAACAAGCCAGTTTTTTATATCTTATCGGCGATATTTGTTGCTGTGGGTATAGCAACCATACAGGGTTTTTATTTGGGCAACAACCCAAGACTAGTTATAGCCGACGCTATACCATATCTTTTTTTGTTATACTACTTTCCTCTCAAGCAACTTCTATCCTCCGAAGGGTTTCGTCGTGTTACCTTTAGCATGCTGCTCGCTTCTGCCATCGGCAGTTTTATTTTTACCTACTTTACTCTAGCGGGATTTTCTTCGCATTTATTTGTTCTACAAGACAGTTACTATCATTGGTTTCGAGATGTGGCGAGTGGTAAAATTACCGACTATCACACGGGTTTCTTTAGAATATTAACCAACGAACAGTTGCTGCTTATACCTTTGTTTTTATACCTATTCGCCAAACAGCTAGCCAACAAAAACATTGCCCACTCCAGAATTTTACAAATCGTCTCTGCCCTACTTTTAGCAATCCTTACCATAAATCTTACCCGTATTTATTTTATTGGTTTGGCTGTCGGCATGCTATTTCTTTTCTCTTTCAAAAATTGGAAAAGATGGCTGGCCCATTCGGCCGCTGCGCTATGCATATTTTTAGCAATATTTATTCTTACCCATTTGGCAGCAACCAAAGGCAAAAGCTTGGGTTTGGAATACCTTGGCTTACGACTGCAAAGCATTGCTATACCACAATCAGAGGACAGCTCTCTTAGTCGCTTACTTCTACTACCAAAAATTTTAGATAAGATAAAAAACAAACCTGTGTTTGGAAACGGCCTAGGAGATACAGTGGATGTTTACAGTCCGGTTTTTAAAGAAAGTATTACTACTCAACATTTTGACTGGGGGTATTTAGAAATTATTGCCGAAATGGGAGTTATCGGTTTGATTGCTTGGTTATCTTTGATTGGCTACACCATATACCATATAAGAAAATATAAAAACTTCTTTGCACCCTTAATCGCACTCTTATTTATAAATCTTACTTCCCCCGCCCTGTTTCATGTTATGGGAATAATATTTATTATTACATTTTTGGCAAATACAAAACCGGCCATCGAGACCGGTACAAATAACTTTCCTCCCCTTTTCTCCTTAAACAATCGCCCTCGCCACTGGTAATTCTTGGCGCGTTTTCTGCCGCATATATCGACGATAAGAAATCGCACGTACCACATTAACTGCCAGTGCAATTGCGCAAACCGTGACAGGGTATGCCAACTGCTCGAAGGTAAATTCCGAAACCGTGAATATCACGGCTGTATTGGCTACTTGGAAAAGAATCCATTCAAACAAATCCTCTGTCGTATAGTCACCCCACACCGCATAAAGCGTAGGGATGACCGCCGTAAAATCAATCATGAGATAGCAAACCAGAGCAACAAGCGCTGAGGACGTCTGCCACCAAACCGTTGTAGCTACGGCGATTGCGGCCAAACAGCCTAGTTCGACAGCGTTCTTCTGGCACCACTCTTTTTTTGTTTGACTCTGGTTCTCCCTCAGCTTAGAAAAGTTCCTTATCGTTTGGATAGACAAGGCCAAAGCCGTAAAGGAGATGCATCCCAAATCATTGAACAGCAAGGATAGTGCCCAAGTAGCACCGATCGCTTCGTACTCACTCTTGAGAAGAGCGATGGCCAGAATCGCCCACACAAACCAGGTAAACAGGTTTGGGCGAACCGTACCGCGTCGCATGCATTGCCACATGCGTATAAAGGCTGCCAAGGCAGCCACTACAGTAATCGCTGCGGCCACGATGTTGATTGTTTGCATGACTACCTCCCTTGGACATCAGCATAGCAAAAATGGTTTATAAAAGCAACGAAAATTCCCCCATAACCTCTTGACAAAATTACAAATTATGATTAATATAGTCTGTCTTGCTGGTTGAGCGTGTTTAACCGTCAATCCGACGGAAAACTACCTAAAAACAAGATCCCACCCAGGAGGGGCTGATCATGAAAAAACTCATTCGTGCGTTCACACTTTTTGCACTACTGATGGCAACTACTGCCATTCTGACTACCACCCGCCAAGCTGAGGCCCAAACCTCTGGATTCTTGGGTGTGGAGTCCTCGACCAACCTCACTCCATGTGACTATCTCACCATCAACACTGGTCTCAACCGACAATTCAATAGTTGGTTGAGTGGAAGCGCTTTCTTCCAAGAGACGGGAGAGTGGGCTCAAGCCTATGCTGGCCCAACATGGACTCCAAACAAAGGGTTGGGCAGAGAATTAAGGGTAAACTTTTCGTTTGGAGTGGAACAAGGTCCAAACGGATTTAGACCACGCTACGCCACGTCCACATACGCCAAGTCTGGTAGACTAGTAATTTCATGGAGTGTTGAATTCAATCACAAAATATCCCGTATCAGTGATGTGTGGTATGACGCGAACCTGATGCTCGAGATCAGCCCATGGCTCTCCGTTGGTTTGAAGGATAGACTGCCAATAGGCGCCGGTCCATTCATGCAACTGCGAGTCGGCAAGGTCGAGATAGGTGCTCAGTGGGCAGTCACCCACTGGATTGAACAAGACCACCACAAAGGCTGGTTCCATCCTAAGAGCACGCTCATCTGGGCCAAGTACCACCTCTAATCAACTATCAGTAGATATATACGAATGGTTACACGCGCCTTCGTACGAACTCTCAGCGTGCATAAATTTATGAACTGAATAAATAAAAATATTCAATTCCTGAACTAAACAAAAAATCCTGATTTAATCAGGATTTTTTGTTTTCTAAATTATTTTCCAAGTTTTTTTCGTATCCAAGCCATTAACCTGTTCTCTTCCTTTGGGCTTGATTCTAGATGTTCAGAAATCCAAAGTTTTAATTTTAAAAAAAGTTCTTCTCTGCTAAAAGCTGGGGTATCTTTAAATTCGGCCACGTCTATCGCCCATTTGGCCAATTCTTCATCGGATACTTTGAGCCAAAAATCATTTATCCAAAGAAATACAAGTAAGGATGTAGTAGCAACTCTCTTATTACCGTTTTGAAATGGATGATTTTTAATTAAAGAAAAGTAAAGAATAACCGCTTTATCCACTGCGGTTTCATATAAATCTTTGCCTCCATAGGTTTGTTTAGGCATTCCCAGCGAAGATTCTAATAATTGGGTGGCATGCATCTGAAAAGAAGGAATCGGATCGTTACTATCATTAAAAATGGCCACCGCTAGAGGATGGCACATTTTTTCCATTAATTTAATGTCGAGATAAAAAAACTTCTTGGCCATACACTCAAGCCTTATCATGTTCTTCCAAAATCTTTAACGCACCTTTGTAATCTTTTACAGCTTTATTGGCGCCTTCCAAAACTTTTTTTTCCAGAATCTCTCTATTTTTATCTACTTTTTCTTCCGGAACAGTTTTGTTATTTGATTTTTTAAATAAATTGTAAGCCTTCTTTATTATCGTCATATATTAAAAATATATCATGAATTTACCAAGTTGTAAATATAGAGGCTTCGCCACATATATTATCATTCGTTCGAAAATTAAAAAACCCCGGCCTTAACCGAGGATTTTTAATATAAAGATTATTTATACTTCGGGCTTGTTTAGTCTAGGAAACAACTGCTCTGGTTTGGCAATTTTGTTTCCTACAATTAACTGTACCCAATTTTGTAATTCAGATAGTGGTTTGGCCAGTTCCGTGCCCACATTTAAACCTAACTGGGAGAGTAATTTTTCTGATGTTTCTGGCATTATTGGCCAGATCATTACAGCCACATGTCGCAAACCCTCGGCCAAATGATGCAACATATTTTTTACTTCCACCTCTTTACCAGCTTTCATCATAGCCCAAGGTTGGCGATCGGAGATCATTTGGTCCGAATAAGAAATAAACTTCCAAACTGATTCTAGGGCGCGATCAAAACGCCATGCGTCCATATAATTTTTATAGTCTTTGTAAATTGTATTATTTAAAAAATCTACCATTTCTTGATTTACTTCGGTAGTTTCTGGAATTACGCTATCGCAATACTTTTCTACCATTACTAACACTCTATTGGTAAGATTTCCCAAACCATTGGCCAAATCAGCTTCATAACGTTCATCAAATTTTTTATAAGAAAAATCCCCGTCGTTATCAAATTGAATTTCTCTCATCAAGAAGTATCGTACAGCTTCTAATGGGTATTTTTCTACTAGTTCCAGAGGGTCAATTACATTGCCTACGCTTTTACTCATTTTTTGACCATCCACGGTAATCCAACCATGCACAGCAATCTGTTTTGGTAAATCCACTCCGGCAGACATAAGCATGGCTGGCCATAAAAGAGAATGAAATCTGTTTATTTCTTTACCGATTACGTGTGCGTTGGCAGGCCAATATGTTTTAAATAATTTATCATCGGCACTTCCCCATCCTAGGGCTGTAATATAATTGGTAAGAGCATCAAACCAAACATACATAACTTGAGTTTCGTCATCTGGAACGGCCACGCCCCAAGGTAATTTTTCTTTTACTCTAGAGATACTTACATCTTCCAAACCATTTTTTAAGATATTTTTCATTTCTTTGAAACGGTGTTCCGGATAAACAAATTCCGGATTTTTTTCAAACAAAAATTGAAGCGGCTCTTGATATTTGGATAATTTAAAAAAGTAATTTTCTTCTGATAAAGTTTCCGGCACTTTGTTGTGATCCGGGCATTTACCGTCTACTAAATCTGTTTCTAGCTTGAACGATTCACAACCAACACAGTACAAACCTGTATAGCTTTTTTTATAAATATCACCCGTGGCCAAAGATTGTTTCCAAAACTCTTGAGCAGACTTCATATGCCTATCTTCGGTGGTACGAATAAAATCATTATTGGAAATATTCCATTCATCTGCCAACTTCAAGAATCTAGCGGACTTTTCGGCCGAAAAATCCTCTACCGTTCTATTTAGTTCCTTAGCTGTTTTAAGCATTTTTTGACCGTGCTCATCTGTACCAGTAAGAAAATATACATCCTTACCTAGCAGACGTTGATACCTAGCCATTACATCGGTATAAAGAATTTCCAAAGCAAAGCCAATGTGCGGATCTGCATTAGCGTACGGAATAGCGGTGGTGAGATAATATTTGTCCTGCATAGATTAGATTAATTGCTACTAAGAGCGTTTTTTATTATATCAGAAAGTGGAACCGAATTTTTGAGTATATTATATGTGTAACTATCAACTTCGTCTAAACTAACCCAACGATATTCATCGTGTTCGTGGCTTAATTTAATTTCAGCGTTGTCATTTTTTATAATATAAATTAAACGAGACGTTGGAGTGTGATGCCCCATTGTATAACCAATCATACAACCAACCAAACGACCCATTTCAAACTCTGAGATTCCTAGTTCTTCTTGAATTTCTCGACGAAACGCCATTTCGGCAGTAGAGCTATCCAATTCTTCTACCTCAATTCTCCCACCTGGCAATTCCCAATAATCAAAGCCGGCCGCACACATAATAAGGCACTTTCCATCGCGGATTAAAGCACCCCATTGGCTAATTGTAAATTTTTCATGCTCTTTATTCGCCATATTCTATCTTGAATTTATCACAACCACAAACTCACCTCTTTCGTCCTGCATAACTTCAGAAACTTCTCCAATAGTCCCTCGATAGATAGTTTCAAATTTTTTTGTTACCTCCCTGCAAATCATTACTTGTCTTTTTGCATCCAACACTTCTTTTAATTCTTGCAAACATTTTTTTATTCTATGACCAGATTCGTAAAACACCACCATAAATTCGCAAGCCGATACTTCCTTAAAATATTTTTGGCGTTTATTTTTGTGTGGCGGGAATCCCATGAAAACAAACTTATCTGTCGGAAAACCAGATATAGACAGAGCTGCCACAATAGCCGAAGCGCCTGGTATCGGTACAACTTCTACTAGTTTAGAAAAACTTACAATTTGTTTAATAAGCAATCCACCCGGATCACTAATTCCTGGTGTGCCCGCATCGGTTACCAGAGCCAAATTTTTGCCATCTTCCAACATTCCTATGATTTCCTTTATCTTTTTACCTTCGGTATGCTGATGATAACTGATAAGTGGCTTGGATATCTCATAATGCTCTAGCAAATTTTTGGTTACCCTAGTATCTTCGCACAAAATAAGATCAGCATTTTTCAATGTTTCTATGGCTCTAAGCGTTATGTCACCCAAATTACCAATGGGAGTAGCTACAATATATAGTTTTCCTGAGGTCATATAGCCATATATTAGCAATAATGCCTGGAAAAATCAATTATCTAGGGCTTTTTATCTGCTCTGAAGAATAGGCATACTGCCCAGCTAACCCCAAAGATTGTGGCGCCAAGCATACCCATAAACATATCTTTCATTGTATCTGCCACGCTAGGCTGGGCATTTGTAAGAAGGTATAAATCCGAAAGATACTCATAAAACTCCCAAACTACCGTAATAGACATAACAAAAATCAGGATTATAAAAAAATCTACTACTTTGTTTAAGGTGTTAAGCAATTTAAACTTCTTAACTAAATCCAAAAGATAATATGCAAATATAGCTGTGCTTACTCCGCCCAAAAAATGCACCAACCTGTTTGGCCACCAGATAGTATGGTAACCATCCCAACCAATATCCCAAGCATACCCAAGTAGATAAACAAAAAGCATGGGTAATAGCATTTTGGCAAATAATTTTATACTCAGGTGTTGCATATTAATCTTCTAGCAGTTTATCTAAATTAGCTTCCTTTTCTTTTTGAGTTAGTGGTTTTGTTTCTGCAGCTTTTTCTATTTTATCCATTACATTGTCCGGAGTTGCTCCCATAACAAAATTGCTATTTACCAACATGTTTGGACCAAAATCACAACCCCCTAAACAGGCGCTATAATCTAGATCAAAATTTTTGTTCTTTTCTCCAAGAGCAAGACCGGTTTCGTCTTCTATTTTTTTCAACACTGCCTCGGCTCCGTTCTCCATACAAGAACAATCTTGGCATACTCTTACCACTGTAGGTTTTTTAGCCATACTAATTCATTCTCGATATTTCTCGTAATTTTTTTACAGTCGCTGGCAAATATTTCATTAAATAATCTATATCTTTTTTGGTATTGCGCATGCCAAGCGAAAATCTGGCTGCACCTCTGGCTTCAACTGCTGGAATACCTAAAGCTTTTAGCACATGAGATGGTTCTAATGTTCTGGCAGCACAAGCAGACCCCGTAGAACACATAATGCCGTATTCATCTAAGTATAGAAGCAATGCCTCGCCCTCTGTGTCTAAAAAAGAAATATTTAAATTGTTTGGCAATCTTTGTGGGCCTATTTCCGGACCATTTAGCCTAATATCTGGAATTAATTTGTGGATTTTTTCCCAAAGATATTTGAGTAGAACTTCCAAACGAGCTGATTCTTTTTCTCTATTTTTTTGCGCTAATTCTAAAGCTTTTACCAAACCTGCAATACCAGGGGTATTTTCTGTACCAGAACGTGCACCTCTCTCTTGATCTCCACCCATAATTTGAGGCTTAATTGTTACGCCCCTGCGAACGTAGAGCATGCCGACCCCCTTTGGTCCGTAAATTTTACTGCCGCTTATCGCCATTAGGTCTACATGTAATTTTTCTACATCCAAATCTAAATACCCAGCCGCCTGGCAAGCATCTGTGTGAAAAAATGGATAGATAGTATTGTTTGTTTTTCTGTATTGCAAAATCTGTTTGCCTATTTCGGGGATCGGATAAATAGTACCAATTTCGTTGTTGGCATAAGCCAAGGAAATAAGTACTGTATCTGGGCGGATAGCCTTTACGATATCTCCGATTTTAATAAATCCTTTGCTATCTGGCTGAACGTATGTGATTTCCCAGCCTTGTTTTTTTAAGTCTTCCAGAGAATTGATAACTGCATGGTGTTCTATCGGTGAAGAGATAATATGCTTGCCATGCTTTTCGTGAGCTTTGGCTATGCCATAAATTGCCAAGTTGTCGGATTCTGTACCACCGCTGGTAAAGACAATATTTTCTGGTAAAGCACCAATTAAATCTGCTGCCATACGACGGCTGTCCTTTAGCCCCATCTCCGCTTTTTTGCCTTCACTATGCAAAGAAGATGGATTACCAAAATCTTTATTAAAAAAAGGCATCATGGCAGCGAGCGCCTGATTACTCAAATAAGTCCCAGCCGCATGATCGAAGTATGCGCTTTTTTTGTCTTTGCTTTTTGAGTTAGGTTTTTTCTTTGGTGCCGTAAGCATACATTTAGAAAGGCAAGGTTAAGTTTATGTTTTTAGCTGCACTTGATTTTGATTTATCCGAAGATATTGTTTCAAAATTAACGCCAAATGGTAAAACTTCTCCGGTTAGGTTTTTATAAAATAACTGTTTGTTATTTTTTCCAAACTCATATACTTCTTTAGTTACTTTTACATCTTGTTCACAATACTTTTTTATTTCGTCTATTTTACCTTCTTTCCACCACTTCATAGCTTGCAAACCGTCTGCGCTTTTGGTTATGTCTAGAGTTGCTTCGGCTACATCATTTAATCTTAGTCTTCGACCGATTGATTCTTTAATCACTTTGAGCAAATCTAAATGAGGAAAAACGGTAAGATCTCCTGGGTAATAACGATTAAGAATTGGAATATCAAAATGTTCGCTATTATATCCAATAAGTCTGGTAGTTTTTTCTAAAATTGGCCATAGTTTGCCAAGCTCGCTACGTTCAAAAGAACTGTATTTGTCGTGTTCGTATTCATAAATAGAGACAACCGTAACCTCCATAGTTGTAAGGTCGGTAATATCGCCTATTGTTTCTATATCGAAAACTATTTCACTTGGCATATTAATTTGTGCTAATAGGATATAAAATTACTTCAACGTTATCTATTATTTTTTGATCTATACTTTCTTCTATTTTTAAAATTCGGTCCAGCTTGGCTTTGGTTTCCGGATGTTTGGCTACAAACAAACTACAACAATCTTCGTATGGACGAATAGAGGTAGCCAGAGTGCCAATGGTTCGGGCGGTGTCTATTATATCTTTTTTATTTGTTCCTATCAACGGGGACATTTTGAGAAGCGAAGATGCGGCATAGATAACGGACATATTTTCCAAAGTCTGCGAAGCTACCTGGCCCAAACTATCTCCAGTCACTAGTGCCAAACATTTATTTTCACGCGCTACTCTGTCGGCAATTTTGTTAAAAATTCTGCGAGTCACAATCATTCTATATTGAGCCGGAATCTTCATGATAATTTGTTTTTGGATCTCAGCAAACGGCACCATAAACAACTGTACTCCCGGCTGGTATCGCGACAAAATTTTGGCCAAATCAAATATTTTGGCGCTTACCTCTTCGGTAACAGTTGTTTGATTTTGAAAATGGATCAAATCTACATTGGCGCCTCTAGTCATCATTTTGTATACAGCCACAGGGCTATCTATACCACCCGAAAGTAGAGCCATTACTTTGCCACAACTGCCAGTTGGCAGACCACCAGCAGCATTGTGAGTATTACCAAAAATATATGTATCGTCTTTACCAACAGAGATATGTACATTTAAATCAGAATTGTTCAAAGCTACTTTCCAACCATATTTTACTCGCACATACTCGCCTATTTCTTTTTCTATCTCCAAAGACGAAGAAGGAAATTTCTTGTAAGATCTTTCGGCAGAAATACGAAATGTTTTTGTATTACCCTCGCTTTTTACCAGCTCATCTACAGCCTGCTTAATACTTTCTATGGAACTGTCTGCTTTAAAGGCTATAGCGTAATTGGCAAACCCTGGCACAAGAGCCAACTGTTCCAACTGTTCGGGTAATACATTTTCCACCCACAAAGACCCCTCTGTGCGTTTTATGTTTATTTTCGGAAAAAGCACTCTTAAATTATCCATTAGGCGTTTATAAAAAATAGGTTGGTTAGAGCCTTTTAGGAAGATTTCATCTATATGGATAATCAGGTTTAACATAAATCTTGATTTGCCTCTATTCTACAGTCTTTTTTTAAATTGTAAACCCCCACAAGTTGACTTTTTAAATAATTTTAACTATCTTTATCATTAAAGGAGCTGTGCTAATGCCACCAAAAAACTTCACTATCCCAGATGATAGCTTGCTTGAACAAATGCCGTGTAGATACCGGGCGAGAAAGTCAGGCTAAAGTCATAGGTGATGCAATTTACGTCTACAATCTGTTGGTGGAAGCGGCCAAAAACGGCGACAGAATCTTCATCGGCAAGTTTATGGACGTTAAAAATAGAGAAGTCGTGATGAAGGCACTTAACGAAGCCCGAGAAAAAGCACGCAAAGCTAATCTCCACCTAGTTCCTTAGCGTTCCATTTTATGAACCAGAAGTCACACTTTCATAATCTGGCCAAACGATGCATGCTCTTTATAAAACGCAACGGAACAATCATAAGTATTGAAGCTATGTCGGATTTTTGTTTTTCGTCCATAAGGCTGGAATACCAGCACGAAAATCTTGCAACAGAATTTGAACATACCTACTCGAAGAATAGCCAAGATTGCTGGATACGCATAAAGAAAGGCGTTGGGTTGGTTTTCGAAACTAGCGGGCTATTCACAAAATCATGGCACTTCATTACTTTGAGATACGTTGCCGGTGATTGGGAAAAGGAAATTATCATATGATAAGCTCTTTGGCTCCAAAGGTGCCTGGCCATTTACAATACGTAAGTGGCCAATTTTTTAAATTATAAAGCAGAGGCTGTTGACCTTTTTTCCAATTTATTGCATGCTACCTAAACATACTGATAAGAGCAACCAGCTTGCTCAAAAATAATCTAGTTCAAAACCTGCATAAACCACCTAAAGTGGTTAAGCAAAAACATGGAACGGAGGGGCACGTGACAAAAAAACCTCCAGAGTCACTGGTCGCGACTCTTCTAGTCTGCGCTGTTTGCGGAGGAAATGCGCACACTTTCTGCGCTACTTGCAAAAGCAAGCGAGGAAAACAGATCTTTATCTGTAGCACTGCTTGCGCTAAGACGCACCTAAAGAGCCATCCGAAGCTTACCGAAACAGGTTGTATTACCTGTCAGAAACCACCCGATGGCACATGCGCCTACTGCCCTGCTCCAGTATGCAATGGCCTGGCTTGCGAAGATAGTTGTCGAAACGAATCAGACGGTTCTTGCCACGAATATTGTGGAAAAACTTGCCGAGAAGTTCACGAGGCGAAACACTTCGACGCACGAAGCGACGAAGACAAGAAGAATAAGAAAAGGAAACCGTGAAACGGCTCATACTGGGATATCTACAAGTGTAGCTCTATCCCATCTATTTTTTTAAAACTAAATTTAATTTCTCTAATTTTACTTATGTCCAAAAATATCGCCGTAATCTGTGGGGAATTTCACAAAAAAGAAGCAACAGAAATGCTAAATGAAGTTCGCAAAGTGGCCGCTGAAAATAATTTAACTATTGCCGAAGAAATTTGGGTAAACGGAAGTTACGAAAAACCGTTGGCTCTAAAACGAGTACTAATGAAAGAAAATATAGATGGAGCGATTGCTCTTGGAATAATTGAACGCGGAGAAACAAAACATGGACTGGTAATGGGTCACACAGTAATGCAAACGATTCTAAACTTAGAATTAGAATTTATGAAGCCAGTTGGTGTTGGAATTTTGGGTCCAGAAATTTTACCAAGCCAAATTCCTTCTCGTTTACTTCCTACTGCACAAAAAGCAACCTTGGCTGTGGTACGAATGTTAGAAAAATAAATAACACACTACACACTCATCAGTTGAACTAACTTATCTAAATCATTCTTCCTTTCAAAATCGATATTGCTTCGCTCTAAAACAATCAACTTTGTAGTTGATGGAACAAGAGCAAATATTTTTTCATATTTTTGCTGCAGCAACGCAATAGTGTCTTGATAGGAATCATCCATATCAAAATTCCTGCTCCCAAGTTCTGTAAATTTTTTTGTTCCTTCTTTATTATTTTTTAGATAAATAATAATATCAGGCCATTGTAAAGTTTTTAAATCTATTTCTATCAGTTCATTTACCACGTCTTTGTCGTGCCCGCTCAATAAAACATCAACGTACATTTGGTTATCAACCCAAAAAGTATCCAGCACCACTCCCTTCTGTATTTTTTTCAATTTTACAGCCTCTAACAAATGAGAAATTTGCCGATTGCGAAACCACAAAATCCTACGAAGATTATTTTCGCTATTTTTTATATCGTCTTCTATAAACTTTGGAAACTTGTCACCATAACCTTCTAAAAATGCCTGTGCCCCCAACACGGAAGCAAGCTTATTTACCAAAAATGTTTTTCCACTTCTGGGAGCGCCTATTACCGCAATAATTTTTTCCTCGGGCATACTACTTTATAGCCTTCAAAATCTTTTCTTTAATATCGTTTGGATTCATATCGGCCAAATCGTATAATTCTTCTACATTGCCAGATTTTAAATATTGGGTTATGCCAATTGCTTTTTTGTCGTAATCGACTGGAAGCATAAATGGATACAAGAAACCTGGCCAACCGTTATGCAGAGTAACAACTAATCCCCTTTCTTCGTCTGCTAAAATACTTTGCGCTTTCTCTGGATTATTTTTTCGCAAATCTTCAAATAATTCCGGTGAAGTAACTGCGATAATTTTTACATCAAACCCTTGCGCTTCTAGCTCTGGCAAAATTTCCAGTGTATTTTTTAGTACTTGCATACCAGAAATTGCAAGGACGATTTTTTTATTTTTAGGAATAGATCCCTCGTCGGCTACGGCCTCGCTCGGGATGACAACATTGGAGAATTGTTTATAAACATAAGCACCATTGTTTGCTTCTATCGCCTCTGGTACTTCGCTACGATCTATTACTGGTTGCTCTGGTCTGTAAGCAGAAAGCACAATCGGTTCGCCTTTTTCTAATGCACCAAACAACATCTCTACAGTTTCGTTGGCATCCAGTGGCTTGTACACCTTTATTCCTGGCAAAGCGTTATAAAGTGACATCCAATACATTCCTTGGTGTGTAGGGCCATCCTCGCCAGTTTCTGGGCCATCGTGGGCTGCCAGACAGATAAAAAATCCTTTTGTTTCTGGATTAAGATGATTACCTATTACTGCCAAACGGATAGAATTGGCCATCATATTTGTAAACACAGCGAATGTACCAAATACCGAAACCGGTTTATATCCGCCAGGCAAAATATCTTGGGTTATAGCTGCACCCATCATAGCCATATTTTGTTCGGCAATTCCATAACGGATTCCACGCCCAAACGGATTTTCTTTACTAATCAATCCATAAACTTCTTCGGCAGAATTTGTAAAAACAGATTTCGCCAAATCCCCTGCTCCGGCATAAAAAAATGCAGTCTGTTTCATATACCAAGCAAACCAAGCTTGCACTGCTTTGCGTGTAGAAATTTTTTCTCCAGCTTTAAAAACTAATTCTGGAGGCAAAACTTTTGGACGTTTGATACTTAACGGCTGAACAAACGGTCTGCCATCCAAAGCTTTCTTCATTTGGTTTACTAAGGAGTGTTCGGGCACAATTTTCTGCGCGCCGATTTCTAATCTTTCCAAAATATATTTTTCATCTTCTGGAGTAATATTCACTAGCACTTCTTGAATATCTTCTAAAACTCTCCCCTGCTCGCCCGGAATATTAAATCCTAACTTTTTCATTATACTTACATACTCGTCGTGCTTTACCGGAGATCCATGTGACGCAGCTGTGTTTTCTTTACTTCCATAACCTTTGCCTTTGAGTGTATGACAAATAATTACAGTTGGCTGGCCGTTTTCAAATCCCTGCGCAGCCAAACGATACGCATATACCATTTCCAAAACATTGTGACCGTTTGTTTCAATTACATTCCAACCCAAACCTAGCCAGTGATTTATATATGGCGAAGAAATTACCTGTTCTATTTCGGCATCAATTCCAAAATGATTATAATCCAAACTTACAATCATGTTTTTTAATCCATTGGTGGCGATAATATTTCGCGCTTCATAGGTCATACCCTCTTCACTTTCGGCATCACCCATAAACACCCAAGTTTTGGTATCTAGCCCGCAAGAAGAATGCGCCAACGCCATACCGCCAGCAGCAGCAAATCCGTGGCCAGATGGGCCAGTAGTAAAATCAGAATAAGGATACTGCGCTTCGGCGTGGCCTTGTGGGCCGTCTGCATGACGAAAGCGTAATAAATCTTGTGGTAAAACTGCTTTGATTACAGCTTCGGAAAATTGTCTGCCCGTGCGTTTTAAAATTTCATAATATAGTGCTTGTCCAGCAAAAAGTAATGGCGTGCAATGCCCGGCACTCCAAATTAATCTATCTCTGCCAGGATTTTTGGGATTGATTGGATCAAATGCCATTACTCCACTTAGCGTCATTGCCAAGAATTGCTCTACTTTGCCGCTACTGCCAGGATGTCCGGATTGACCAGCTTCTACAGCTGCAAAAATAAGGCCGCGAATAACTTTGGCTAATTTATCTAATCTAACGACATCTATACCGTCTAGGTTTTCTAGTTTTAAATCTTTTATATTTAAGTATTCGGCTCCAGCAAATTCAAACTTCACCCTATCTTTTTCTTTTTTCTTAAATTTTTCTAAATCTTTTTTGTCTAAGAGATTGTAGGACATATTTAAATAATGGCATTATTACTTACATTGTACCGATTTTATCGGTTTAAAACAAGGTTTGTATATTTCAACATAATTTATCATTGACATTTTCCACAAAATATAATACGGTTTGGATCCCCCCCTCCAATAAGGAGCTCCCGATGAGAGAATTGGTCATGCAGGCCATCCAACAAGCGATGAATGGCTCCCGTAAACTCAGAATTACGTTCAGTCAAGAGTTTTCCCAAGAGAGCGCTCGCAACCTTTTGACGATGATGTCAGTCCATCTCATTTGGATGCTGCCACAAGCTTGGCAGGCACTAGGCTTCCTGTCTAAAAATGGTCACTGGGGAAAAAATAGCAATCCAGTCGTGGAGATTACCCTGAACCAAGGTGATGGTGGCTTAGGGGCAATAATCAACGAGGTCTTCTTGTCTGGCATCGAAAAAGTTGAAGTCGTCAGCTAGAAAGCACTTTATAGCAGAGGCCTACGAACAAGATGTTCGAGGCCTCGTATTTTTTTTAAAGCTATGCTACAGTAATTTAAGTTTATTATTAATAATAAAATATGGACGAACAAAACCCAAGCACTTCACCAGAAAGCGCACCCGTAGTGCCACCAGCAAACCCACAACCAACCCCTCAAGCTGAACAACCACATACTCCACCTCCAGCTGCCGAGCCAAAACACAACACTCTTATGGCAGTAGTGGCCTATATCCTATTCTTCGTTCCCCTACTTACCGATGCAAAGAATGATCCTTTTGTTAAATTTCATGTAAAACAAGGTCTAATACTATTTATCGCCTGCGTTGCTTCGGCAATATTTATCCGATTACCTGTAATTGGTTGGATACTTATGGTTCCTCTAAATATTTTCCTCTTTGTAGCTTGGATAATGGGCATACTTAATGCTCTAAGCGGCAAACAAAAACATTTACCTTTTATTGGTGAATACGCAGACAGTTTCAAATTCTAAATACTGATACCAAAAAAAGACCCCTGATAGGGTCTTTTTTGTTTGACACTCTGCAATACCTAGACGATAATACAACTCAAGGAGAGACCAGCATGGCAATCGATCTGGCAACGAAAATTAAACTAGTAAGCATAGACGGCTTTGCCGCTTGCGCAGACGACACCGACAGGTCGGGTCTGTTGCGTGTGTACTTACTAACAGACACACCCGAAATGCGAGAAGCTGTTCTGGCTATCATCGGAAATCAGCTAACCGCGGACAAAGTGCTCTTCGAAAGGAAGTCGTAAATGAACTTGAACAATTTGGATTTTCCACCTAACCGACACAACCTTGTAAATGGTAGTATGCTAAAAGCTACCAGAGAAGGGTCGGGGTTCATTACTGATTTGATGATTGTGATTGGTTGGAATGGCAGCCAAGCTTGCTTCAAATCTCTTCGCTGGAGCGTCGAACAGATCTGCCAAGATATTGACACTGGTATTTGGGTAATAATGGACAAGGCCTTGGATCTCTCGGACCCGAAGCAACTCCAGGCTTTCTCTATGTTCTGCAGATAAGCTGCGCCACACCTTTATCGGCGAGTAACTATCGCTGGTTGGTGTGGCTTTTTTTGCTTTACTTATTTTACAATTCTTACCCCAACAGACAATCCTTCTTGAATTTTTTTCAAATCCGCTTCGGAATAATTATTGCCGGAAATATTTAATGTTATGAGGTTTTTTAGATTGGCCAGTTCGTATGGTAAACCGGTAAGTTTATTGTAAGAAACATCTAGAACTTCTAAATATTGTAGTTGCCCTATTTCGGCAGGAAGACCAGTCATTTCGTTATTACTCAAATTTAATACTTTTAAGTTTTTTAGTTTTCTAATTTCGGCTGGAATTGCGCCGGTTAATTTATTATTGGATAAATCAAGCTCTACCAAGTTTGTTTGATTAAAAAGATCTTCGGGTACTTTTGCTAGTTCTCGCCCACTAAGATTTAAGCTATTTTCTGTGGTAGATTTTACTTCTGGAGTAGCGTCTGTTCCAGCTGGTTCGCTATTGGATTGATTTGAAGCAGGTAAACAGCCGGCGCCTAGTAACAAGACAGAAACAACAAGCAGAAAAAGGTTGTATCTCATATGTTTTAATTAGCTTGAATAAATATAGTATTTATCTAGGGTACCTTACTTAATCACCTAATACAATGAATAGATTGACAAAAACGCTAAATTATAGTAATCTATTTAATCGGGTTGCTACAACTTAACCCGTAGAATAGAGGAAAACGTCATGCAGACAATGCGAGATAGTCTGTCCAAGGTCTTCGACGAAGCGCTTGCTGGCAGCCACAAGCTCAAGGTGATCTTCAAGCACGGCCGAGAAGGCTTTGATGTGATTTACTACCTGGCAGGTATGGTGGAGAGCAAGCTGGTGAAGCTGCCACCTGACCAGGAAATTGCCTATATTGGCATCCGCACCGCCACCATCGAGGGGTGGCGGGACTACTGGAACGATATCAGCAATCGCACCACCACAATCGAGCTCACAGAGCTATTTCTGAACAACTACAAAAATTACAAGTTCTGGTTCTGTGACAGGTTGCATGAAGGCATGGCAAGTGTCGAAGTCGTCGAGTAGATTGATATCGACCAATAGCCAAGAGCCCCGAGGACGCTGTCCCGGGGCTCAAATTATTTTATAAAAGATAAGTTTTGTTTTTAAAAACATCCATTAACCATTTCGTATTTTCACCCACTTTGGCATTGCCAATTTTATTACTATCAATTTTTACTACCGGCAAAACTTCTCTAGTGGTAGATGTAAGAAATGCTTCTGTAATACTTTTTATCTCGTTTACTTTTACATCTCTTTCTTCTACTTTAAACTTCTTTTTGGCTAATCCCAATACAAATTTTCTAATGGTGCCGGCAAGAATATTATTTTTTGGCGTAATTAACGTGTTTTTCTTAAAAAAGAATATGTTGCTGGTTGCGCCTTCTAGAACAAGTCCTCTGTTTACATAAAGTATTTCAAACGCTTTTTGTTTTTCTTTTTTATTTTGTAATTTAAGCATCGTAATATAATCTGTAGTTTTCGCCCCAGAATTATTTCTTTGAAAATCGTAAGTAATCATTTTTACTCCTTTTTTATAAAGCTCAACTTGGAGCTGATGGATTTCTTTGGCAATGATAATGACTGTAGGCGAATTTATATCAAAAGTTAACCCATCTTTGCTTGCGCCTCCAGTAACAATAATTTTTATCGTCGTTTCTTTTAATTTATTTTTCTTTAATAATTCATCTATAATCTTGCTTATCCTAACTTTTGATAAAGGAACTTTTAGCCCAACCAACTTGGCAGAGTTTTCTAAACGATTCAAATGTTCTTGCAAAAGAAAAGGTCTGCCATTGTACGTTCGTAAAAAATCAAAAACCGCGTACCCTCTAAGCAACCCTAGATCATTTATGCTTACTGAAGCATCTTCTTCAAGAAGAATTTTTCCATTTATATGGCAAAACTTTTTCATATTTTGTGAGCGCCGTTTAGATCATGTGGATTTTACTTCCCCCAAAATCGCCCCTGTTCAAACATCTGGCGTTTCCATTTATAGAACTCTAAATATTCGCAGAGGGTAAGCGGTGTACTGGTAGAAGCGCTAGCAATTTCATCTTCACACTTTAATTCGCTTGGAATTTCGTAGCTTATATCTCGCCTATCTTCATTCAATCTTTGGTTGATATACAATCCGTACTCATGCATACCCAAAACATTCTGGTATTTGTTTCTGTCATCAAAAATTGAATGCCCTTCAAAGCTGTTTGGTGTATTTATATTTAAAACTTGCAAAAGTGTTGGGGCCATATCTATGCTGGACGAATACATATCTACTTCTTTTGGCAATTTATTCTGCGGCACATACATCATAAACATAGTCTCGTCATAAAAACTAAGCTTATCCGCATCTGGCGGAAATAGTTTTTTGATTTCTGCGCCCGGGAAAACAGCATGGTCGGCTACAGCCACTACGATAGTGTTGTTGTAATATTTACTTTGCTTAAACTCTTTCCAAAATTTGGCAAAGGCGTCATCGGCAGTGCGATAAGAGTTTAAAACATTACTTTCTCCATCTCTATACATCACCATATCTTGAGCCAAATCGTACGGCGCATGAGTATCTACGGTAGAAAGCATCATTAGGAAAGGTTCTTGCTTTTTCTTTTCTATAAGTTGCCACATCGCTGGGTAAAGCTGATGGTCCGAATAGCCCCAGGATAACGGCGCCCCTTTTATAATATTTTTTAATTCATCTTGGCCGTAGATGCCGTCGGTATCCATGCTGGTAAAAATAGAATTTTTGTTTTCAAATTCTTTGTCTACAGCTGTAATATAAGTGGCAGATTTGTAGCCATTATTTTTTAAAATAGTAGGCAAGCAAAGCAAGCGCAATCTTTGTAAGTTTTTATTATCCTCTACTTCGGTATAGCCAGTAGGAGGCAAGAATGAACAGAGTTGAGAAATAATTCCATTTATAGTTGGTGTAGATGCGTTGTAGAACTTTTTAAATACAGTAGTGTCACGATCATTGGCCATGCGCTCTAAACCAGGAGTAAGGCCTACCACATTTTGGTTATAGACACTGGTAAGCCGGCTAGAAAATGATTCAAAGAAAACAATGATTACATTTGGTTTGTTTATTGCGAATTGTTCGGGCAAAAGAACCTGGCTTGGAGCAAAGGCCTGCTCTTTATGAGCCAAGTGAAAATCATCGGTATTATAAAATAAACCAAACTTCTCCATTTTTTCTTTTAATACCGGACTTAATTTCGCTTCGGTTTTTACACCCAAGAAAAAATTATAAAAATTTCTGGCAACTGTAAATTCCGGTGTGTTTTTAAAAGAACTTAAACCAAACAAGGAAAACAAAGAAACTGCCACCAAGGCCAAACTGTAGTAAGCCCATTGGCGAAACGAGCTGCTGTGGTAGGTATGAATAATTTTACGAAATACAAAACCAAAGATTATTAAAATAACAAGAATACCCGCCCCAAGCAGAGCGGTAAGAGTGCCAGAAGCCACACCGGTGGCACCATCAGCCACTTCTAGCATAAGAGGGCTTAGGTATAGCCCGGTAAAATACATAATACCGATATTGATTCCCCAGATACAAACAAGCAACACAAACGAAATACCCCACAAAGCAACAGCAAAATAGCGCCAAGGTGAGCGAAGTTTCCAAAATATAAGGGTAGATACTACAAACCCTAAAATCCAAAACATGGTCATAGCCCAAGAACGGAAAAGAACTATATTGTAAAATTTTAGGTACGCATCAAAATTGGCAAAACGATAAGCCAAATATTGGAACGAGGAAAACATTATAAATAAAAAGAAAATGATAGTAAAAACATTTTTGTTTACAATTTTCCATTCGTGCGCGCTTGGGTGATGCGACAAATACGCTTGAGTTTTGTAATAAAACAACCCCATTAAGCCAAGAAATACAAACACACTAAATAGTTGGTTGCGACAAAAAAATACTAAGAAGAAAAGCGACGACAGAAAAAATAAACTGTCTAAAAACCTACCGAATTCCTTTTGCCAAAACATATGGCGATTGAATTTGGCGGTAAGAAAATGATAGAGCCATCTAAACACTCTGTAACCAACAAAAACAACCAACCAGGTGGCTAAAACATAAATAAAAAATCGGTCGTATGGCTTATGCTTGGTATGATACCAATTCCATCCGGCCGAAATTACAAACGCGCCTGCCAAACTTTGCATTATCCCCCACAATGACTTGAGTTTATCTAAAATAATTTTAAGCACGGAAATAATAAATTAAAATATTAAAATTTATAAAACGGAATACAGACTTTGCCACTCTTCTTAACTTTGGTTTTGCAGTATCCACCCTCTTCGGCTTGATTATTTATCAGACAACCTCTAAAAGAGTTTAGAACAGCACACTTTTTGGATAAATGGGAGTTTACAAAATAAAAAATTATCGCTACAGAAAAAATTAGCGCGAGCAATAAATGATATTTAAGCTCTTTGGACACAAAAAAGTCGATTAAAGCTCCACTTGGTATTCTTTATTCTTTCGGGAGATTTTTTTATCTTTTTCACTTATGCGCTGCTTGAGCTTGTATTTTTTTAATTCACCCTGCAAATAATCCTTTACTTGATCTATAGCAAAATAGAGGTTTTCTGCCTGTTTGGCGGAAAAAAGGCTCTTTCCAGGCACGTCTAGCTTAAATTCGGCTATGAACATGTCGCCTTTGCGGTGGTGACGATTGTTTATGCCTACTACTATTTCGGCCATGGTAATACGATTGTTATAAAATTTATTTAAAGATTCTACTTTTTGACTAGCATAGTCTTTTATAGCTGGTGTTAATTCTATACCCTTGCCGGTTATTTGGATTATCATATGTATTACAAAATTAAACTAATAAACCGCACTGTTTTGTCATCCTGAACGGAGTGAAGGATCCCTTTCGTTCGGACAAGAGGGATTCTTCGCTTTACTCAGAATGACAGGTGAGTGAAAAATCTACTTAACAATTTGAACTTCGGGCTCCAACTCTACCTTGTATTTATCATACACTTTTTGTTTGATTTCTTCAACCAAAGATAGCACATCCGCTTGGGTGGCATTATCAAAATTTATCAAATAGTTTCCGTGCTCATCAGATATTTTGGCACCGCCGACTGCCAAACCGCGCAAACCCATCTGTTCGGTAATCCAGCCGATTGGCACCGTACCGCGTTGCAAAAATAATTCTGGCAATTCTTTTGTATCACCAACCCATTGCGCGAGTTTGAGATTTTTGAAAAAACTACCGGCAGATGGATACGGCGTATGTTTGCGTTGGGCCAAATATTTCTGCATTCTTTCCATGATTTCCTGTTTGTTTCCTGGTTCCAAATATATACCCCCTCGCAAAACTATGCTTTTATCATGTTTAAAATCACTATTGCGATAACTAAAACCGCATTCTTCTGGCTTGAGCCTAACTACTTCGCCATTGCGCCATATTTCTACCCAAGTGAGGACTTTGGATATTTCTTTGCCCATAGCACCAGCATTGCCACGTACAGCCCCGCCAAAGGTACCTGGAATGCCTATTGCCCAATCCATACCCGCTAAACTGTTCTTGGATGCCAAATTTACCACAGCGCTTAACATTACCCCTGCTTCTACCTCTATATCAAACCCGGCGCCTTTTGGAGTGACTTTTGGGGGCTGGTTGGTAGCAATTTTTATTACTATACCGTCAAAGCCCTGATCGTTCATGAGCAGATTAGATCCGCCAGCCAATATAAAATAATCTACGCCTTCGCCGCTTAAATAATTTAATAAACCGATTAGCTTTTCTGTATCATTTACAGTCACAAAAAGACCCGCTGGACCCCCTATTTTGAAGGTAACGTGTTTGGCAAGAGATTCGTTGATTTTGGCGTCTCCAAATTCTTTTAATTTTTCGTAAAGTTCATGCATATATCTAACTTGCTTTATAGTACTTTTTAGGCTATAATACAGGAAATTTATGGTAAATTCAACTGTGGTAAATAAGGCCATTTCTAAGCGGCTAATTAAGCACCGCTTATTTTTTGGTCGAATGAGAGAAAAGAAAATAAATTTTCTTTTCCGAATGAGGGTAAAAAATACCAAAGTATTTTATGTTTGTCGAGATATAGAAAGAGCTGTTGGGGCTGGATTGGATTTAAATAATTACTTTATTATTACCAACAAAAGCGACCTATCCCAAAAGCTAGCTAAACAGACTTCTAATATTATTATAATTAACAACAAAAATCAACTAAATACGGCCGAACTACTAAACCATACCGAAACAAAAAAACAGATAAAACCAAAAGATTATGTTTTGGTTTTTAAAAACAACTCTATTGTAGAAAAAATCTGCAAAGAAAATAAATGGGTACTGCTAAACCCAAAAGCAGAGCTGGGAGAACAAATAGAAAGCAAAGTATCGCAAGTTGCTTGGCTAGGAAAATTGGCAAAATATTTACCGCCGCACAAAGTAGACATCTGCCAAAATATAAAATGGAACAATGCGCCTTTTGTTCTGCAATTTAATCATTCCCATACCGGTAGCGGTATATTTTTTATAAAATCCAAAAAAGAATTAGAAAAATTACAAAATAAATTTGCTCGCCGACCGGTACGCACAATGGAATACATAAATGGTCCGGTTTTTACAAACAACAACGTGGTTTGGGGGAACAAAACTTCTATGGGCAATATTAGCTACCAAATTACCGGCCTATCCCCTTTTACCGAAAATAAATTTACTACTATTGGCAACGACTGGGCATTACCAAACAAAATTTTGGATAAAAAACAGATTAAACAGTACAAAAAAATAGTAACTGACATTGGCAAAAAATTAAATAACGATGGTTGGAAAGGATTGTTTGGAGTAGACATAATTGTAAACGAAAAAACCGGGCAGCTTTATTTACTAGAAATCAATGCTCGCCAACCGGCTTCTACTACCTTTGAATCGCAATTGCAGATTTTACAAGACGAAACAGAAGAATCCAAGACAACCACTTTTGAGGCGCATTTGGCCGCCGTTCTGGGGATTAAACCGACTAATACTGAATTAATCACTATAAATAATGGGGCGCAGATAGTGCAAAGAGTTACAAGTAAAATTACTAAACTAAACAAATTAACAATCAAAAATCCCGCTATAATAAATATACTAAACTACAACAATACTGCCTTGGGGGCCGATTTAGCTCGCATCCAATGCACCCAGTCTATTATGGAAAAACATAATACTCTTAACGCTTTAGGAAAAACAATTTCTATATCTATATGTTAAACCAAACAAGATTATCTACCCAGGCTGAAAAAGTAATTGAAGGTTACTTAAATTTGCCTTTCTCACAAATAACTGGCGTGCGTTGCCCTTATTTTAATAATGCCAGATTAGGACAGCGTGGCCAACTAAAAGTACTAATTGGCAAAGGCACACCCCAAGAAATATTGGAAGAAGCCAAAATAATAGCTATCCAATATAAACAAGATATTTTTTCTGTAAACGACCCAGAACAAATTCGTAAATTTTTAATAGAACATAACTTGGGCATAGATTGTTCCGGATTTATTACCAATGTTTTAAAAGCGCAATTTGCCGCCAAAGGAAAGAACCTAACCAAACAAATTTTCATTACACCAAAAAGAAATATTTTGCGCTGGATGATTAGCCAACTACGACCGGTGGAACAAATGAATGTAAAGGTTTTTGCAAACGATAAAAACACAAAAACAATAACAGATTTAAAAGAAGTAGAGGCTGGCGACTTGATAGCTATGATTGATACTGGTCCAAACAAAAACCACGACCATATTTTGCTTGTTACCGAAACAGATGGAAATGTAATCAAATATGCGCACGCTCGCGCTTGGTCTAGCGAAGGCAGATACAAACACGGCGTATCTACCGGAACAATTACAATAAATAATCCAGACAAAGGTTTACTTGATCAAACTTGGGAAGAAAAAGACATGTTTAATCATGATAATGAAACATTCTGGGAAGCCAAAGACGCTACTATTTTACAAATTAGAAGATTGAAGTTTTAATCTACACGGTCTAAAACCATATACACTGTATGAGTATCCAAATTATCCAAACTGCACTCGCCTATTTACTCTTCTCCGCCATTGGCGCTTTTGTTTGGGCTCCCCTGCTTACCAAATTTTTGTATAAATACAAAATTACCAGACGCGACGAATTTGACTTCACTCTAAGAGGAGAAAGAAATCAAAAAGTTGGCACACCCATTATGGGCGGATTGTTGGTGGTAGTAACAGTCACAATAATTACAGTGCTTTTTAACTGGAATCGCGAAAATACCTATGTGCCTATGGGTGTAATGGGAATAGCGGCGCTACTTGGCGGAGCAGATGACTTGTTGAATATCTTTGGTAAAAAAAGACGTGAACGAAAAATTGCTCATATTGCCAACCTAATTATCGTGCACAAAGTTTGGTATATGAAATTATGGTACATCTTTATTTTGCCTTGGGAATTATTTAGAAAAACTGTTTCTATTTTTGGTTCTCACCCAGGCCGCGGAATACAGGTGCACGAAAAGTTAATTTTTCAATTCTTGGCCGGAGCCATTACTGCTTGGTGGATATATTTCAAATTAGGCATACAGTGGCACAGTTTGTGGATACCGTTTGATGGTAGCCCATACGTTGGCTGGTGGATTATCCCAATTGTTATATTTTTCGTAATGTTTACTGCCAACGCTGTAAACTTTGCCGACGGTTTAGACGGACTGGTTGGCGGCTCGCTTATCCTTACCTTCTTGGGGCTAATGATAATCAGCTGGACCGAAGGACGCATATCTTTTACCTACTTAAATGCCACGGTAGTGGGTGCACTGATTGCTTATACATATTTCAATGTTAAACCGGCCAGGTTCCAAATGGGAGATGTCGGGTCGCTTGGGCTGGGGGCGCTTCTAGCCATAAACGCCATAGCTATAAACCGCACCCTGCTCATACCTTTCTTAGGCTTTGTATTCTATGTAGAAATTGTTTCGGTAATAATCCAAGTTTTCTTCCGCAGATTACTCGGACGCAGATTTTTCAAAATGGCACCACTACACCACCACTTCGAAATGCAGGGTTGGAGCGAAGAAAAAATTGTTATGCGATTTTGGTTAATTCACGGATTCTTTGTAATTTTGGCAGTTTGGATGAGTCTATACAAGTAATTAAAACAATATGTACTTAGCCTGGAACGAAAAAACTATAGCCGATTTTTCTAATAAAAGTATAGAGTCCGCATACAATGACGGTTATGTTTTTACGCGCGTGGGCCGAGGCAACATGAACCAAACTAGAATTCTACGTATAGATTTAAGCAAATTTAAACTATCTTCGGAAAACAAACGTATATTAAAAAAAACAGAAGATCTAAATTTGTTTGTCTCACCTATCCCCTATGGCCACTACGATTGGGCTATACACAAAATGGGTAAAGATTTTTATGAACAAAAATTCGGACCAAAAACTTTTAGCGCTCAAAAAATAAAAGAGCTAATCACCGACAAAACAAAAAGTAATTTTAATACACTATTTGTGTATTTTACCAAGGGGCAAAATGTTGGCTATTGTATCGTACTAGAAACACCGCAAATTCTGCACTATTGCTATCCGTTTTATAATCTAGGCCTTAACTACCCAAACCTTGGCATGGGCATGATGCTGCGAGCCATTGTCTGGGCACAAGAAAATAACAAAAAATATATTTATCTTGGCTCTGCCCAACGCCCAACCGACACCTACAAAATGCAGTTTTCTGGATTAGAGTGGTTTGATGGAAAAGAATGGAGTGAAGATTTAACAAAATTAAAAAATATATTACAAAAGTAATATGCCTGAAGAAGCAGATATTAATCTCTCTAAAATAGACGTATCTAGACGTCAACTAGATCACGCTCTTAAGTTATTCTTTTTTAACGGGGACCCTATAGTAATTCATGTTTTAACAAGCAATGCACATGAAGTTTTGCACTCATTGGGTAAAAAGACTGGAATTAAATCATTTATAAAGGACGATATTTATGAAATGGTAAAACCTGAAAAAAAGGACCACTTTTTAAAAGTAATTAATGCCCCTAGGAATTTTTTTAAGCACTCTAATAACGACGGAGAAAAAACAATACTTTTTAGTGAAGATAAAAATCATCATTTACTCTGGGATGCCTGCCAACTTTATATTAAATTAACAAAAGAAACGACAGACATAATACAGACATATATAAATTGGTTCTGGGCTGATAATCCAGAATTACTTCTTAGAAAAGAAGATATAGAAAAATATAAAAATTTCCCTTATAATCCAAAAAATAGGCCAGAATTTTACCAACAGGTGATGGAGGTTCTGAGCCAGAAATATACATTATGAGAATTCACTTCATCGGCATTTGCGGCGTAGCCATGAGCGCGCTGGCAACTGCTTTTCACAATGATAGCTGGGACGTAACTGGCAGTGATGTAGGATTTTTCCCGCCTATTTCTGATTACCTAAAAAATAATAAAATAAAATTTTATCCGGGTTGGCATGTAGACAAAATGATGGCTGGCGGCACACCGAATATAATAGTGGTGGGCAATGTGGCCGGATCTACCAACCCGGAATTTGCTTTTGCGCAAGAAAATAATTTGCACTATTTGTCTTATCCGGAATTAATTGCCGAATATATTGTCCAAAAAAATTCTATTGTTTGCGCCGGTACTTATGGCAAAACTTCTAGCACGGCTCTGCTTACCCAAATACTACAAAAAGCCAACATGGATCCAAGTTATATGTTTGGCGGCTTAAGCATAAACCTAAAGCACAGTGCCAAATTAAAAACCGACAAAAATACCTGGAGCGTCCTAGAAGGAGACGAATACAAAACTGCTCGTTGGGACAACAGGCCAAAATTTGCGCTGTATTCCCCTACTCATTTACTACTTACTTCCGCATCTTGGGATCATGCCGATATTTACCCGACAGAAGAATCATACTTCCAAGCCTTTAGAGATTTAATTACAGCCATTCCAGACGACGGCTTAATTGTTGCTTGTACAGATGCCAAACAAATAAAAGAACTGATAAACACCAAGGAAAATAAAACCCGAACTATAACTTATAGCAAAAACGAATCTGCAGATTACCGATATTACGACTTAAAACAAGCACAAGACGGTATTAGTTTTAAAATAAGAAATAACGACAAAGAATACGCTGTGCAAGCGCCTGTACTGGGCGAACATATGGCCGAAAATATTTGCGGATCATTTGCTTTGGCCAAAGAAATTGGCGTAGATCCAAATATTATTTTAAGCGCCATAGCCGAATTTAAAGGTGTAAAAAGACGTTTGGAAAAAAGATATACAAACGATATAACTATTTACGACGACTTGGCTCACTCTCCAACCAAAGCCACAGCTACACTCTCTACACTACGAACTATTTATCCAAATAGCAAAATAGTGGCAGTTTTTGAACCAAATACCGGTAACCGCAAATCACAATCTGCTCCGGGATATGCAAATGCCTTTAAAAACGCAGACGAAGTAATAATTCCTACACTTACCAAAGTAAAAGTAAATAAAGACGACATAGACCCTCCTTTTGACGCAGATGCTTTGCAAAATATAATTTCTCAAACTCACCCAAACGCTTTGTTTATCCCAGAAGACAAAGATTTAATTGAGCACATTAAAAAAACTACCAGCAAAGGAGACGTGGTAGTTTTTTTGGGGTCGCATGGATTTAGAGGTATGATAGACAGCCTGATTACTTCCCTTCATCCACCACTTCCGCGCTAACAGTTTCGCCTTTAATGTCATTAACAAGTAAAGTAATTCCGCAAACATCGCATTCAATAACATTGCCTACAGCCAAATTTACATAAGCAGAAAGATTTACTTCGTTTTGACATTCTGGACAATTTAAATGCATATATATAAAATTTAAAATTATTCAAACAGTAAATAGATTATATAGCAAACTTTATTTTACTGCAACTACTATGCAAACCCCACAGACACAAGCCAAAAATCTAGCAACTGCACTGGGCTTAAATGTAGACCTTTATTTGAAGCGTGAAGATCTGCACCCATACGGTTCACACAAAGGGCGCTCTATACCAATAATGATAGAAAAACACCAAAAAGAAGGTTGGGAAAGTTTTTGTCTTTCTTCTTCTGGCAACGCCGCTCTGGCAGCTATCTACACCATAAAAGAACTAAACAACCACCGCCACAGCGGGGCCCCGCTTCATAGCGGTGGAAAAACACCTACATTGCCAATTAAACTATATATATTTGTTGGTAAACATATTGACCAACACAAACTAGAACGTTTGCGCCAAACTACAGGCAACGATGTAAATATCAAAATAGAAATGGTAGATGCTCCAAAGCGCGCAGCTTTTCAAATGGACAAAGATTTTAAAGCAAAAAATTTACGCCAATCAAACGACGATACAGCCTTGCTTGGTTACGAAACATTGGCAGACGAACTAGGAGAAATAAAAAATCTCTCTGCCATATTTATTCCAACTTCTAGCGGCACTACAGCCCAAGCGCTTTACCAAGAATTTCTTACCCTAGATTCAATTCCTCAAATTCATATTGTGCAAACTCCCGCTTGTCATCCAATTGTAAAAAACACCGAACCAACTGGACCTTCTACAGCCACTGCCATCGTAGACAAAACTGCTTTCCGCAAAAAAGCTGTGCGCGAAGCAATACAAAAAACAAAAGGAGCTGGTTGGATAGCCACCGACCAGGATATCGCCGAAATAAAAAAATTAGTAAAAGAAACCGAAGGTATAGACATTTCTTCCAACAGCGCTTTGTCTGTAGCGGGTCTAAAGCTTGCCCTACAAAAAAACTGGCAATTTAATGGGCCAGTCGCTTGCCTAATTACCGGCGAATAAAGACTTAACTCTCCCACCTAAAATAAAAATACAATAATTTTAGCAGCGACCATCGCACCCTCGAGAGGGCGACCAGAGGGAGTTTGGGCGCAAAAAAATTATTGTATTTTTATTTTTTACTGCCTATTCATCAAAACTACTTCGTCTTTTCCATCAAAATCAACATCCACCGCACCCACATTTACCGGGCCAGTAGCAAAACTGGTAGAAACTTTAAATTGAGATAATAATTTACCAGCTAAATTATATATTTTTACTTGTTTATTTGCGCCCGCATCAAAGGCTATAATAATTTCTTTTAATTTGTCGCCATTTAAATCGCCCACAGCCACACTCAACTCCCCTTTTAATCTGTAAGCATCGACAAAAAATCTTTTATTTATTTTGGAAAGATTGTTGTTATAAATAATAACTTCGGGACGATTGCCATTTCCTACCCCCATTACAATTTGGCCGTTCTTTTCTGCGCCCACAGCCGCATCTTCGGCAACAGCCACAGATAATCCGGATTTAAAGCTCTTTCCTAAAGGAAAAATATTTTCTCGCACCACTCCCCCATGATAATTATAGATTACAGCTTGTCCGCCCTTATTTTGAGAAATAATTATAGATTTTGTTTTCTGACCAGCTAATTTACCAATCGCAATATTTAATTCACCTTTATAACTTCCAGCGAAAGGAAAACCTTCAAACCAAACTTGGCCCAGACTATTAAATATCTGCACCTTCTGGCCATTTATTATTATTTTTTCTTGAGTTTCATCTCCGTCCAAATCACCCCTATATATTGTAGCTCCACCTAAACTACCTTCTTCATAGATAAACAACCCATTGCGAGAACGGTTCCCTTTTATATCAAAAAATCTAACAAAATTACCATTGCCAAAAACAATATTTTTTAAAGTTTGAAAAGTGCGCAACATTACCACACCGTCTTTGGCAGATAAGTTTAATTGACTAACTATGGCGCCACTATTTATATTCTTGTCCTGTAAGCCGGTTATTTTTTCGTATTCTCCTCCCAAATCTATATCCTGAGAAATACCGGTGGCGTTTACCACCGCAATTCCATTTTCGTATTCTCTGCGCCAAACATCTTCTTCAAATTTCGGTTTATTATTCAAAGATAAAGGTCCGCCAAGCGGTTGGCCTAGCTCTACATCATATTCGTCATACCACCAAGTTTCATTGTGGCTAGTATCGCCAAAATCAAAGGAATAATGGCCGTCTAACAACAAAGTGCTAGCCAAACCAAATCTAAACTTTTGAAAACTTTGTGAATTGCCTTTATTACCCGTATTTGCATTTATTACCATAAAACGCGGCAAAACTGCGCCTTGCTGGTTGGCAGCATAGACTCGCATAGTTTCTTTCCACCCCATAGATGGAAAGCTTTCTAACATAATACCGTTTAGATCATTTTTATAAACATCGCTGGTAGCGTTTCCCATAATAATAAACTTGGCTCCGGCCAACCTTCTGGTTTCCAAATAAATAGAGCGCATACCCTCTCGCCAATGCAGATCTATATCCGTATCTGGCAATCCATCTTTGTTCAAATCGGCATTATCGCCGGCCACCCATCTTACATCTGCCCAAGCATTATCATAAAAAACACCGTCCCAAACTCCGGTAGATAAAATTTCTTTATTAACAAATTGAGCTAAATACTGATTAAACCTAATCCCATTTACTTGTGGAGCATTGTCGGCCACATTAAGCATCCAAGTACCTGGCCAAAAAGTTTTTTTATTATTTGAAGTATCTGTAAGGTACCAGTTTTGACTTATACCAGATACCAATTTACGGCGCATAATACTATAACCAGTAGCAGCATCTGCTTTTATTTCTTGCGGAGTAATATAGGCAAGCATCACTATCTCCGGATTTATTTCCTTAATTTTGCGTAAATTTCCAAGACTGTTTATTTGCGTTTCCATATCCAGAATAAGCAAATCCCATTTAGCCAGCTCTTGCACTTTGGAAGCTGGGATTTCCCACCCCAAAAAATAATTTGCTCTACGCGGAGAAATGCGCAAAGCTGAAGAACTACGTGGAAATAACACACCCACATAAGCGACTAAAACCAAAACCAAAGCAGCGGATACCAAATGGTACCGCTTTATTTTTCTATGCCTTATGCCCTTTTTTACACGTACACGCATAGGTTAACTCCAGTTGAATTTTAGCATAAAATCATGCTATACTCAAACTATTATGACCAACCACCTAAATAAATTTTCTTTTAGCGCCTTGATGGTGATTTTTTTGTCATTTTTTATAATAATCAACCCAAACATTGGCTTCGATATCCTGGCTTTTTTGCTAATTCTATTTATAATTTTACAAAAACTATTTGGCGAATATTTTATTCTAATCCTACTGGCCATGCGCCCCACACTTGATTATTGGCGCGATTTTAATCTTTTTTCCGTTGGCTTAATTGATTTCAACATCAATGCTAGCTTATCAGTATTTTTGCTTGGCTGGTCTATCATTTTCTTTATAAAAAACTACGAATATTTTAGACGTGTCCCTCTCAAAATTTCGTGGCTACTTTTTATTCTCTGGTGCACCATCTCGCTTACTTATACCTATCACGCATCCTCCACTATTATAGAAACCATGAAGTTAGCCAACCTGTTTGCCTTGTTTGGTATTACCTATATATTGGCAGAAAAAGATCGGCTTGGATTTAAAGCTAAATTTTTAAAGGCTGGGGTTGCCGCCGCAATAGCGCCCTTACTTCTTGGACTCTACCAATTCATATCAAAAACTGGCATGGATATAGATGAAGTTTCCAATAGAATTTACGGAACTTTGGCTCATCCAAATGTGCTCGCTACTTTTGCTCTTTTGCTTCTTATGGTTCTGGCCAACGAAATTATCGCCAAACAAAAAAATAAAGGCTCTTTGCTTAACCTAAAAACCGACACATTACCAAAACTGCTAGGATTATTTCTACTGATAATTATTGCGCTTACATACACTCGTATAGCTTGGATTGGCGCAGCTATTTTATTTATCATTATAGGTATAATTTATTACAAAAAAACACTTATCTACTCAATAGCTGGACTGATTTTATTTTTTATTCTCTTCTACCCTATCAATAATTTTTTAATTAGTTCCTACAATATAAATCTGCAGGCTTCTGGTTTGATTTCTAGACTAACAACCCGCAACCAAGACTCCGACTCCGTACGCTGGCGCACCAACCTAGTTACAAAAGTTTTGCCTTTATTTAAGAAAGAATATATTAAAGGATACGGTTACGGCACTTTTGCCCGCGTTTGGGATGACAACAAAGACCTGACTAATCTTTGGGACAATACTTCCGAAGCTCACAATGATTATATAAAAGTTGCTTTTGAGTCTGGAGTGGTTGGATTGTTTTTATTTCTTGTTATTTTTGCCACTCTCCTTTATAGACAAATTACTTTTGCTATAAAAAACAACTGGAAAAACATCGTCTTTATTGCCAGTATTTTTGTTTATCTAATCTTAAGCTTCTCGGACAATATGCTTCATCACACACCTACAATTTGGTGGTTCTGGGCAGTTTGGGGTTGGTGGGCAAACGAGTATCGGATTGAAAAAAATAAAGAATAAAGATTAAATCATCACTCATTTTATCCGCCTCTCTGCCCGCCGCACACCCATTCGGCTCTTTAGCAGAAAATTCGGCGGATTTTCAACTGACACAAAATTATTTCTCTCGGACTTATAATTTTGGTCGTTGAAAACAAAAAACCACCCGGAGAGAGTTACCTAAATAAGTACTAAGGTATTTACTCATTCGCTCGAAAAAGTAAATAAATTTACTCTTTCTCACTCATTTCGCAAATAAAAAATTATTTATTCGGGTAATCGGGTGGATGTTTTGCGAGGCAGATAAATCTGCCCATTTTTTTTCACTAATTTTTTAGTGAAGACAAACGGACAGACAATGCCAGAAAGAATTCGTTAGAACTCTTAAATTTTTTTTACCATTTTCTACTCGCCTTCGTCTTTTACTTCGGCGTAGCGAAGAGTGATACAAAAGATTTAAGAGAGGAAGAGTGCTGTTGGTATTTATCCAACAAAGCTTTTTCTTCCTACCTCAGCGTTTGCCAAGGATTTGGGGTGGTGTTAGGGCGGGGGCGGAATCACCTCAATGTAGATGGATGCTTGATGGGTGGTGTTACCCATTCCATCGAAGCAGGTGAAGGTGTGCATGGCACTAGAGAGCGGCGCGAACTGCGGTCTGGAACCCGCCACTTCGTACGCCCCGCTTGAGAGCCCGCCTTGAACCGACGGTTGGCTCATGCCACCACAGCTAGTGGAGACGGTGTTGTCACCATCCCAGACGAGCGGCACTTGCTGCCCTCTGGGGATTGAGTAATTACCGTCGGAGACAACTGTCGCATTGGTTACCGACATGCGCATCGCTCGGACTGCCACCGACTTCGGCTCTGACACTGCTCCGGACTGGTCGAAACAAATCAGGGTATAGGTAGTCGTCCTGAAGAGCGGAACAACGTCCACCAAACCATTCGCAGCTTGAGAGCCGGAAAAGTCTGTGGCGCCGTTGTTCGCGGTAGCAGCGCAAACAACAACGGAGGCGTTGGTCGTCCAGGTCAACGAGACGGTTTCGCCTACGCGAACTTTGTCGTCACTGACCGTGAACTCGACAATGTTCGGCGGTTCTGCCGCAGCGTCGATGATAGTCATACCACCATCGGTGCCAGCGTCATCATCCATAGGCATTGCATCCATCTCAGCATCATCGTCAGCAGCTTCGCCACTCGGGTCGAATGCACAGGCAACGATAATGAGTGCTGACGCGACAATACCAGAAATAAACACTGCAGTGCGATGCATGACATGCTCCCCCGACCAAAAAGGCCGTAAAATGGTTTTAACTACGTGGCAACTTGCCACCCTAAATTTAACAAAGAATTTCTCTATTAAATTTTAGGTGGCAAATATATTTTTCAAAGAAATTTTTTTATAATTCGATCTGTATCATCTTCCTAAAAATTATTTAAGAAGATAATTAGATCGTGTGAGCTTGTTGGTACAAGCTCACACGTGGCTGACTGTCGCTTGTCCGATTTGCTTGCGCATTTCAGGCTTGCGAACTTCCGACTGTTGTCATGAGTGTCGGAGAACTCTCCTGATTCCTGCCGCTACAGGTTCGTGTTGGGCGGACCCGTCAACACCGTGACCGGCGTTGCGCACTGCAGATCCCAGGTGATCCCACTCGGCGGATTCGCATCCGTCGCGTGGCCTGGCAGCAGCGAACACCCAGTGGTGTATCGACGCGCACTGTCCTGAACTGCCCCTGGCGTCCAGATGCTCGATCCGCCCACAGGCATGACCGTGAGGAACGACGCGTAGTGGCAGGTGATGGCACAGACGCCATCGGGACCTGAGACCTTGTTGCCGACGAGGGTCAGAACCTGCGGAACTCCCGTTGCCGACCAGCCCTTGCAAACATCTATGCTTGGCAGATCGGAGTTCTTGTAGAACGCCTCCATTCCGTGACACATCGTGTTGGCGGGCGGAGCGGTCACGCTGATGTTGACGAACTTGGTGATGGTGCCACCAGCGACACGGGTGCAGGTAAGCGTGTAGGTGTGCGTCGCGATCATCGTGGGGTTCACGATGATGTTGCCGTCCACCGGACGATCACCAGTCCAGGCGTTGCTTGCGGTACAAGCGTCGGCGTGGGTGCTATCCCACTCGAGCTTGTAACCACCACCCAATTGCACGGCCACAGGCGTGGCAGTGAGAGTCAGCGCCAGATCGGGCAGTTGCGGAGCCGTTACGGTCACGTCGGCCGTCGCGTTCACGCTACCACCAGGGCCGGTGCAGGAAAGCTGGTACTTGGCATCGCTGGTGGGGCTAACCACCAAGGTGCCATTTACCGGCTTCGATCCACTCCAGCTACCCGTGGCCGTACAACTCGTCGCGTTGGCCGTGCTCCAGCTCAGCGTGCTGCTCTGCCCCATGGTGATGGTGGCAGGCGTTGCGCTGAACGAGAGCGTTGGAAGCGGATGTTGAACCACGGTCACAGTCGCCGTGCGAGTGATCTGCTGTCCACCTGGACCGTTGCAGGTCGCGGTGTAGGTCTTCGTTGCGTTCGGGCTGACCGTCATCGTTCCGCTGGTCGGCTTTGACACCGACTCGATCGTACAGCTAGTCGTGTTCGTACTCGCCCAGCTCAGGCAGCTGCTATCACCGGCGTCGATCGTCGATGGGGAAGCAGAGAAATTGAGCGTGAGCAAGGGGTTGACGGTCACAAGCGCGCCGCGAGTGATCGACCCTCCAGGACCTTCGCAGGTCAAGGAGTAGGTCGTCGTCGAGGTCGGCATGAGATTCGTCCACGAACCGCTCAAGGGTTGTGTCACCCAGTTGCCGCTGCTGTTGAGGCTACGGCAACTCGTCGCGTTCGCGCTCGTCCAGGTCACGGTCGTCGTCCCGCCCACATTGATAGTGGCTGGGCTGGCCGTGACGGTCAGAGTCGGAAGCGGCGGAGGCGGTGCGGCGTTGACGACCACAGTAACCGAATCGGTGACCACATCGTATGAACTGTTGTAGCAGGTCAAGGAGTAGGTCGTCGTCGTGGTCGGCATGAGTCCCGGCCACGATCCATCGATCGGCTGGGGTACCCAGTAGCCGCTAGCGTTCAGGCTCAAACAGTTCGTAGCGTTCTCGCTGTTCCAGCTCACTGTGGTGCTCTGCCCCACAGTGATGCTGGTCGACGTCGCGGTGACGTCGAGGGTCGGCAGTGGCGGTTGGATCACGGTCACGGTGACCGATCCATTGTAGCCATGGCCATCCAGACCAGTGCAAACCACCGTGTAGGCGGTCGTCTGGATCGGAGAGACCACGAAGGTGCCGTTGGGCATCTGCGACCACGTCTCGCTGTTGGTACAGCTCGACATGTTCGTGCTCGTCCAAACCACTGTGGCGCTCTGCCCCCTGCTGATTGTCATCGGAGTCGCCGTGACTTCGAGAGTCGGATCCGGCGGCGGAGGCGGCTGGATCACCGTCACATCGACGTGATCCATGATGCCGACGCCGTTAAGACCGGTACACACCACCGTGTAGGTGGTGTCCACGGTCGGCGAGACCGTGTAGGTACCGTTGACCGGCTGGGACATGCCCATGCTGGTGCAGTTGGCCGTGTTGGTAGACAGCCAGTTGATCGTTGCGCTCCCACCGAGGTTGATCTCCATCGGCGTGGCAGTCACGACCAAGGTCGGAGCACCGGGCGGTGCATCCGGCGGCGGTGCGTCGGGCGGGGGCGTCGAAGCATCCTCTCCCATCGCATCCACCTCCGGCACGCTGCCGTCGGCTCCCAGGCCTTGTCCATCCACGACACATGCGGTGACCGAAGCCACCAGGAACAGCAAACTGATTGCCTTACGCATGAGAATCTCCTTCCGTAACGGTTGAGTGAGGCCGAAATGGCCACTTGATGGCCACCATGGCCGAGAAACTACTCGGAGCTTACTACTTGTTGCCTCCGAATTAAATAAATATATTTTTTATATTTACTAAATTCGAAGGCAACTTTTTGATTTTAATTTACTTTGGTTTTTTGAAAAGAACGCTTTTGTTTTTTAAGCTTCTCATCCTCCTAAATTTAATTAAGAAGATAAGATACTATCGCGACGTGTTCTCTGTATGAGAGAGAACACGTCGCGAACGCCTGCCTACACTTCCGATCGCTCGGTTGCGTAGATTGCGCTTGTCAGAACCAGCCGGTCCTGATGCCCAAACGGACACCCAGACCGAATCCGGTCCACCTGCCGACGTACATCGGCTCGGTGCTTACGGCTCCGACCACATCGGCGAACATGCCGAAGTGTTCCCAGTTGCCGGCCAACCGCAAGCCTGCATCCACGGCACGGAGCTGAACCAGCTCCTCTCCGGGATCGTCGACGTTGGAACAGAAGCTGAGGTTGACGGTGGGGCCGAGACCGAAGTGATCGCTGCGCTTGTTCAAGAGCGCCGCACCGGCCGTGGCCGCCACCTCGCTCTTGCCACAACCACCAACGCCAACGTTGGCGCTCCACTCCCAGGAACGGGTGTTGAGCGTCCCGACGAAGCCGGCGGTGAGCATCTCTTCGACGCTCTCGTCGTACCCGTCGCGATCATCGCGAGGTTGGAGCAGGACGAACCCACTGCCGAACAGGCCACCGCCAAAGCGGTACCTGCTCGTCTCCACCACCGTCACCGGGAACGGATCGAGCGTGACCGCCGGCGAAACCGCCGGTGCCTCCTCGTCCTTGCCGTTGTAGGTGTGGTTGATCACCTCGACGCACGCCGTGTCGATGTTCTTGACCGTGTGGATGACACCGGTGACGGCGTCGACTTGGATCTCGGTGCGCGGCTTGCCCTCGGCACAGTCATCGTCGACCGGGACGACGCTGGTCTCCACCACCACATCGGCGGGAGGATCTTCGTTGCTCTGGGCTGCGACTTCCTGCGCCATCATGCCGATGAGGCAGATGCTGGCAAGGGTCAACAGACCATTCTTCTTCCACTGCATGTGCGAAACCTTCTTGACGAACATGGCGAGTTCTCCTTCTTCCAAAAACTGGTTGCGTGAGGCCGAAGTGGCCAGTAACGATGGCCACCATGGCCGAGAAACTTCTCGGAGCTTACTACTTGTTGCCTCCGAATTAAATAAATATATTTTTTATACTTACTAAATTCGAAGGCAATGTTTTTTGTTTTGTAAAGAACTTTTCCAATTTTTTCTTTTCACCACTCGCCTTTGCTTTTTGCTTCGGCGTAGCGAAGTGATGAGCAGAAAATTTGGGAGGAAGGGAGTGGTTGGTATTTCTCCAACAAGACTTCCCTTCCTCTTTGACGACTGCCTCGAACTACTCGAGGCGCTACTTGCGCGTCACCTTGGCCGGCCGCGGGGTCTTCGGCGGCGGACCAGGGTGATTGACGGTCTTAATCCTGACCGTCACGGGCTTGACCGTTTCTTCTGCGGGCATCCCGGGCAGATCGCTTACCTTGATCCGATCCATCTTCTTGATCTGCTCAACATCGAGCTTGATGGAGTCGATGTCCTTCCGGACGTCGACCATCTGCTTGTTCAGCTTGCCGATGGCGGTCCACTGACCGCGCTGTCCCTTCTCGAATTTCTCGAGCTTCTCCACCCGCTCCTCGATCGTGGGCGGATCCACTTCCTCTTCCTGCGCAGCAGCACGCTCCGCACAGGGATCGTCGGCGGGAGCAGCTTCCTCCTCGGTCTCCTCCTCTTCGGTAGGCGTCACCACAGCCTGAGGCTGAGGCACTTCCTCCACCGCCGCGGGCGCGGGAGCCGGGGCGGCGACCGGCGGCGGAGCGTTCTCCGTCGGGGCAGCAGCACCGGAACCCTTGCCCACGTTGGTGACCTTGGTGCTGGCGGACTTGGACGAGTCCGAGCCACCGGACTTGAGCAGCATGACGACGACGCCGAGAGCGACCAGGATCGCGATGGTGATCGCGAAGACGGTCCACGACTTCTTGTCGTCGGGCGGCGACGGGTCCGGCTGCTGGTACTGCATGGTCTGCGGCGGCAGATTGATCTGCGCCGTGGGCGCCGCCGACTGCTGATACTGCGGCGGGAGCGTCGGGGGCGGGAGCGTCGGCTGGGGCGGGCTGCTGGGCAGCGGACGCTGCGGGGCCGGCGGCATGCCGGGGAGCGGGCGCTGCGGACTGATGGTCCCAGCAACAGGGGCTTGTGACCGAACAGTGGGCGAACCATACGGGGGCGTGGTCTTCTGCGGCATGGCGGTCTCCTTCTGTGTCTACCGAATCGTTGACTCGTGAGTTTCTTTCCCGCCTGATCAAATTGATCTTGCGAGAATCCACGAGTTGAAATACGTTGCTGCTAACTAATTCAAGGTACTACTTTTTTCTTTTGAACGACCACCTTTTTATCAGTGATAGTTCCAATTAAAAACAGTAAAACCTCTTCTTTGCGAGAGAGGTTGCAAGCTTAAATGCCCTTTATTGATCTGTTTAAATGGCTAAAACAACACCTCTCAATATTGCTCTAACCTCTAAATTTTCAACGATAGGCCACTATACCATAAAACCTAGTTTTTGTCAATAGGATGACAGGGGGAAATTATCTTTTTGGCTAACTACAAACAAAAAGTACCCCTTTTTAGAGATACTCTTTGTTTAAAATTTATAAAACTAAGTCATTTAGCTATTCAATAGGCGCGCCCGGCTCATTTTTTAGCATATCATTTGCCAGATTTACTGCCTCTTCATAAGAATATTTTTGTACAATTTTTCCATCATCCATCTTTAATAAAACACCATCTTTAACGACAAAGGTATTATCCAAATCAGAAATAAGAAATTCTTTACCTTCTCTGTCTGTAATTCTAGCAATATGACTATCGTTGGCCAGCATTTTAACACCGTCTTTATTAGGATCTAAAAATAATTTAAGCTCTTCACCTTCAAGATTTTTGTACCAATCCGGATTCTTATCTATATGATTAAACGCATCCAGTGTATCCTTCATTGTTCTGACGCTTTCAACTACTTTTTCATCTAAATTAGAAACATCGCCGGCAAAAACTTTTTTGGCATACTCTTTAAAGCTTGCCATTGACGGCTCATTTTCTATTTGTTTTTTAAGTATATCTTGGCCATCACCTACCATAATAAATTCCGTTTTTTGCAGCGCAATATTAGCTTTCATTGATTCAAAATTCTGATACATAACTTTAAAGCTTTCCACACTTTTCTCTGTCAATTCTGCAGGTTCTCCTGCAATCGCTTCGCTCTTTTCTGCCTGCTGCTTAGCGGACTCTTCTACTGTAGGTGATACTGGTTTTATTTCAGATGTTGACTTCGCAGTGTTTTCTAAACTAGTTTTAATTTCTACCTGCTTCGCTCCAGGAGCTGCTTGCACCACTTCCCCGCTAGCCTTAAAAGTTTTGATTGTTTTACCAACTAAAGTTTTTTCTGTCGTAGTTTCTTCACCTACTACCTCTGGTCCTTGAATATCATTTATAATATTGGCATTTGCCCAAAGCTTATCATCAACAGACATTCCGTCATTGATACTTGTTCCGTTTAAGTTACCGGCTTTTTCTTTGGCTGCATTTATCACATATGTTCCTACGGGCTCTCCAGCACGTGCTCTATCAGAAATATTTATTGCTTCTTCTCCCATTTTGGCAAACTTAGCTTTGTCTGCTTCAATTTCTGCAAGTACAGCGCGATCACCCTCTGGCAACTCGACAGCAGGAGCGTTTTTAAAATCACCTTCGTATGGAGCCTCTTCAATTGTTGTAGGAGAAGTTGTAATTTTAACCATTACCGTTTCTTTCAAAACCACTCTGCCCTGACCGCTCAAAATAGGTTCACCTTTTTCATCTAAACCAAAATATTTAAGCTCACCACCCTGCAAACTTACAGTTCTGCCAGTTCTATCTTCGGTAGCAGCCCTAAAGAAACCGGCATTGGCCAAATCTGTATTACCCTTGCCTTGCATGGCTCTAAATAAACCATAGACCATCTTTTTATCTGGTTTTTCGTCGTATTGCTCTACAAATTTTAAGTAATCTTCGTGCGTGCCTTTGCCAATATATTCGGCCAAATAAGATTTATGCCTACTACTAAAATCTTGACTCTCCAAATATTTAGCCGCACCTTCATAATCTTTTGCTTTTACAAGTTCTTCAAAAATTACAGATCTGCGTTCGCCTTCAGCCTCTATAAGAGTGTCTACATCGCCACGAACAAGATCGGCATGATGGAATTTAACCCCATCACCCACTTTACTTGCTTCCAAAATCCTACTCAAGGATTCTTCTTTTAAGCTTGGATACTGTTCAACTAATTTTTGTAACGGAACCAAGGACTCTTCACTTAATTTATGTTCGGCAGCAAAATCTTGCACAGAAAATAGTGCTGTTTCTGGTGCTATTGCTTCCGGAACTGGTTCTACACTAACCGTATTCACTGGCGCCACAATATCTTCTTTTGGTAATTCGGCAACTGAACTTGGCAATGCTATTTCTGGTGCAATACTTTCATGTCCAGTTACCTTGTCCCAAGCGCTCTCAGCTAGATGTCCAATATTTCCTGGGGTCTCCCAAACACGCTTTGCGTTTTGTACAAAACTATCAGATATAATAGATGCATCTTTTTCTTTTATCGCTTGGATTAAATTATCTATACTTTCTTTTGGAGAACCTCCATGCAAAACTGTGATATTAAATATACCCACGCCGCGAGCAATGGTGCCCAATGCTTTTACAAAATCCATAGCTCTAGCGACACCAGAAGAACCTTCCTTGGCGCCACGGAAAGTAAGCGCACGAGCAGTTTCTTTAGCAGTACTTGATATTATATCTTTCGTAAATGTTTTTGCATCTTTTTTGTCTTTTAAAGAGCCGGCGATATCTTTTATTTCTTCTTTTTTAACTTGCTTTATTTTTTCAAAAGCAGAAGCAGCAAGATACACTGCACCTCGCAACAAAGAAATGCCGGTAACTGTAAGTCCTAAATTTAAAGCGTCTTTGGCAATTTTAACTCCCGAAACTTTTCCATGTATATATGATTCTAAAAGCTCTCTCACTTCACTATCCCTATCATTTCTAGACTTAGTTGTTTCTGTTTTATGTTTTATGGAAATAGCCCATAATCTTTCTAAAATTTGTTTTTTGGCTTCTTCTTTAATATTTGCAGATCCAATTTTTTCTTTCAAATACTCTATACGTTTTTCAATTCGTTCATTTTCTGACAAAGCCTCCCCTTTTTTATTTTTTTCGGAAGCCACTAATAAATCTTGGTGGGCTGCAAAAATACTTTCTACGGCTGTTTTGGATTCTTTTGATCCCTTTCTCCATTCTGCAAAATCTCCTCTTCCAGTTAAACCACCATATACAATATCTGTAATAATTTTTACACCAAAAAGAGTGGTTACAGTATCATAGCTTGCTTTTCCAATCGCAAGCCCAAATTCTTTACTAATGACAGCTTTTTTTAAACCGCTCGCTTTTTCTTTTACCCAACCCCACACACCTTTTTTCTCAGGAGCAGGCGCTGCCGGTACTTGAGGAGATATCTTTTGTATGAATTCCGCATGCAATTTTGGATAGTGTTTTTGCAAATCCTCTGCAAAAGCTTGCATATTATAAAGAACCGTTTCATCCAATTTATTGTGCTGAGACATTTCTTTCTTAGCTTTATCAATATTCGTACGGATAACTTCCATTCTCCATTTAAAACTTTCCATAACTTCCGGATTACCACTATTTTGTATAATTTTTTCTAAGGTACCAAAATCACGCTCATACATTTGTAAAAGCATTTTCTGTTCTGGAGATGGAAGGTTTTCTTCCCCAGATATTCGAGCTGTCGTAGGCGTCTCTAATGTATTTTTATCTGTTTCTGGAAAAGGTAAATCTACAGATGTCGGTTGAGATTTTTTATTGATTTCAGCCAACCTACCATAAAATTTATTTTTTACTTCTTTTAACTCTTCTGGTAAGGTCAACTTACCAAAGGCTCTCATCAGTTTATCCAATTTTTCTTCGTATACATCTTCATTGTCCAAATTATTTTTTGCCTCTGCTATAGCATCCTTTACAGCTTGCAAGTCAGCAGTAAACTTAACACGTAAATTTTTATCCTGCTCATCCATTACCATCTCAAACAAAGACAAATCATCTTCTGTCTTCTTTATTCTATTTTCATATTCCTCTCTTTCCTGCTTTGTTCCAGAAGTTTCTTTTCCATTTAATCTAAGCTGATGCTCTTTTTTTACATTATTAGGAAGGGAATTCCACAACTCATTAATTAATACTTTTGCTTCCTTTAAATGAAGCTCGTGCGCCACACTGTCTTTTTCTACCAAACTTGCCTTCGCCTTATTTAAAAGCTGTATTGCAGCATCTACTAATAAAGATGTACGAGTTTCATAAAAATTATAACTTTTGTCTTTGCTATGAAAACGCTGTCGCATTATACGTTCAACCATCTTTATTCTCCTTATCTCTTCAAGGATAAGATCTACCCCTGAATCTTTGTCTTCTACCTTGTCTTTAATTTCTTTTATAGAAGTCGTATCTTTTTTAACCATCTCTTCTCTTCTCAAAGAAGGTGTCTTGTCGGCAAGCTGGCTTTCGTACTCTAATTTTACTTCTGATGGGACTTTGGTCAAAAGTTCAGTAAAGGCACTTTCGGCTCTATCTATTTCTCTGCTATGTACTCGAGGATTTCTGGCATGGTAAGTAAGGTCCAAGCTTTCCTCAATTTCTTCAACTAAAGACCTAATATTATCTGCTTGATCATCGGTCAAAATTTCTTCGGCAATATTTTTAAACAAAGCAAACTTATCGTTCATTTCTTGATATCTTTTTTGTCTATATTCTGGAGCATCTTTATCAACAACCGCATCACCCACTACGACACTTGATTCTTTTTCGTCTTTTTCAACAACTGGTACCACTTTTTTCTTTTCACCTTTACCCAAAGAAGCTTTCTGGAGATTAAATTCTTTTCTTACCGCTTCTGAAACATTCAAAAAAACTTTGGTAAAATTGTGTTCAAATACTCTAAGCTGCTCTCTATATTCATCCCAATCATCGGTAGCTTCTATTTTTTCCAAAGCACTTTCAATTTTCTCTTCGTTTTCTTTGGTTTCTGCTCTTTCTTCTTTGGTCATTTTTTCCATAGCAAGAGACCTAAGCAACTCCCATCGCTCATCCGCATATTGCAATGTTTTATCCCTATCTTCTTGCCAGTCTTTTTCCACAACTGGTTCTGCTTCTTTTTCTTTAGTCTTAACCTCTTCCTTTTCCCAGAATGGAGGGTTACCATTTAACTGACTAAAATATTCCAACCTTGCTTTTGTTGGAATAGTGCGAATGATTAAATCAAAATTACGTTCAAACGCCGACATGGCGTTTTCGTATTCTTCTGCGTCATTAGATTCAAGCGCTGTTTTTAAACCACCATTAATCGCATCCGTGGTTTCTTCGCTAACCGAACCTTCTCTCAACATTTTACCTATTATTTCCTGGAGAATATCCCATCTTTTAACAGCATCCTGGTGTCTTTCTACTCTCTGCTCTTGCCCATTCTCAACAGCACCAGCTTTTCTTTTAGAGGCCTTCTTGGTTTTGTGCTCTGGCTTTTCTTTTTCGTCTTCTTCAGGCTCCGGCTGTAATTGTTCTGGAACCGCAATTTCTTTAGAATCAGTCTCAGCCTTATTTTCTCCTTTTTTTATATCCAAGAGAGCCAAGGTCTCTGTTTCTATTTCTAATTTTTTAGCCTCATAGCCTGCTGGGTCTTTAATCTCTAACAGTTCGGTAATTTCTCCCTTTATTTTTTTATATTTTCCAAAATTTTTAAACAAAACATTATCGCTCGCACTAGACTGTCCAACCAAATGCAACCTAGCTTCTTCGAGGTCTGCAAACAATTTAGCCTGCTCTATTTCTCTATCTTTTTTACCTTTATACTCTTTGAAGCTAAACGGCTTAGCTTCTGCCGATTTTCTTTTGGAATTTTTTGCTCCTTGAAACTCCAGCCCCAGGCTAGCAATTTCTAAATGAATTTTATTTTTAAATTCTTTTTTATTATCTGCACCATCATAAGAATCTAATTTTTCAGAAATCTTTCTTAAAGCCAAAATAAGATGGTCTTTTTTATCTTGAGGTATATCGGCCGAATTAATTTCGGCCTCTAACGAAGCCAGCCTAGTAGCTGTATCTTTTTGAAATGTGCTTTCATTTTTATCTGGGGACGATCCCCTCTCCGGACCTCTTTTTGCCATATACGATATGAGTGAGTGCAAAAGTTAAATGTATTTAACTTTACACGAGCGAATGAGTATATATGCGGCTTTAGCCCATATATTTTTTAAATGAATGGCCATTAAACAATGGAATCAAGTGCTTTTATAGTATCAGCATTTACCTTTCCCAATTCTTCTTGAAACTTATCATCTACGGCCTGTAAATCGTCAGCTAGCTTTTTATCTGTATCTTTGGTAGCGGCTTGTAAATATTTGACCTCCAAAACATTTGTAAATTCTTCTAGTTGAGCCTCCGTCATTTGCGGCAACAGAGACAACAAAGCCTCCCTTTCTTCTTCTGAAATATTTAAGGAAGCAATAAGTACTCCTAATTTTCTACCTTTTTCTTCGGCTGTTTGTAAATCTGACATAAATTTATTATTTATTACCCTCCAAACAAATTATGTTTTTTGTATCGGATTACCCACAAAGAGAAAATTAAAAAGCCTACCAAAAATCCTACCGCACCATTTAGTGGCACGCTAGGGCGTACTGGCCATTTGGAAACAAGTGGTTCGCTTACTATTTTGATAGCAACATCTCCACCCAAATATTCCCAACCTTGAGTAACCAGTGTTTGAGAAACTGCTTTGGACAGCGCAGCTGCTTCGGCCTGGCTATAGCTAAAAACTTTTACATTCATTAGACTAACACCATAAAGCATGTTGGCAGAAATATCTTTATTCCATTTTTTTCTTTGTCCACGGTCTGTTAATTTGGACCAGGGAGTTTTATCAAAAGAAGCTGGAGAGCTCATTACTTTGTTATAAAAATCAGTAGTCTTCATGATTTGAGCCAAATTCGCGCCGATTTTTTCGGCAGATCTTGCTTGAGTGTATGGGTCTGTGCCTTCTTTGTCTCTAGATATAATTAGAACCTGACTGGTAGCACTATACTGCTTTGGAAAAAACAGACTACTAACCATGGATAAAATCGCAAAAACAAAACTCCAGACTAATATTAGTTTTATGTTTTTAACTAGCAAGTGCCACATAACGGTTGAAATTAACAATGAATTAAGAATTGTGAATTAGGAATAACGCAAACAATTTTTCCACTAATCATTATTCATACTTCCTTATTCGTAATTCAACAGGTTTACTTTGTTGCTACAACTTTAACTTCTACTTCCAAAGTTTTACCAGATCTTAATATTTTTACTTTTACGCTTTCGTTGTTATTTATAATATACCATAAATTATCGGGCGCTACAATTCTACCATTAACTTCTAAAAGCAAATCGCCTTTACGCAACACACTGCCAACCGACCATACACCTGAAACCAAAAAACCACGGGCCTTTTCTCCCGCCTTTAGCTTGGTTTCCGAAACAGTAAATATTGTCTGCTCTTCACCAAACCATCCCTCTACTCCCAGAGACGGATAAGACAAAGCTTGCTGGCTTAAAACTTGAGATAAAACTCTGGTAATATAAAACCCAGGCAATAATAAATTATTATCTGCAACAAAACCAACTACTCTACCTTGATTATTTATAGCAATCTGCCCGGCATTAAAGGATCCGTTTAGGGAGTAGGATTTTATCGGAGCAGTGTCTAAATGAGGAATTTTGTAATTAAAAATTGGATAAAGTACTGTGCCATGATACCAATTATCATTTTGCCAAACAAAGATATCGTCCAAATCAGACCCTTCGTCTGCAAATCCAACCACTTTAAACTGTTCGTTTTGAATTTTCAAATAAAGAACGCCGGAATATTTATCCCAAACAGCTTTTTCTGGTTGAAAAATATTTCCACCGTCGACTGCTATATAGATATTTTTATAATTTCCATCATAACGAGGCTGATACATGGCAAGCCAACCGTCTGAGCTTAACATAATGCCATCCCCTATTTTTTTATTAAAATAATTTACACCACCTACGCTGGTTGTTCCTCTATGCACAGACACAACCCGAGTAGAAATTTCTTCTCGTATACGAGTCTCTAGCTGTGCTCGCGACATTCCAGAGTTGGTATAAGAAGTTATCCATACATCACCATCAGCAAATCTTGGCCAAATCCATCCGATCATCATGCTTGCGCCGCTGGCACCAGCAATAACGCTAAAAACAACTATGGCCAACAGTAATTTAAGCCTTTGTAAGTGGCGATGGGTTTCTATACTGCTAGTTTTAGGCGGAAGGTGTGGAGGAACCATACATTTTGATTTCTAATTACTAATTTCTAAATTCTATTTTCGGACAAAGTGAGGGAAATGAAAATTTATTATCATTTCCGAACGTGTCCAGAAAATACCTTAGTATTTTCTAATTTTTATTTCCAACGAACTACAAAAATTAAAAAGCTAATAAATAAAACTGTGTTTATTCCCAAAAACCATATTTGTTTTTTCCAAACTATACCTTCGGGAGTAAGATTAAATCTCGCCATAAGCCAAGCCATATACCAACACCAAATTAAAATTAGACTGCTAATCAAATAACCCAGCGGCAAAAGATTTACCACCCAAAGCAATTCTAACATGAGCACAAACCATAAACCAACCCATACCCAAAAACGTTTGTTTACGCTAGCACCATACTCTAACCACCACCAACCAGCAAAAAGTGCAGCACATATGGCTGTGATCACAAACCAAACCATAGCACTTACTCCTGGCACAATCTGAAAAGAAACAATAGCTTGAGCGCCTTCAAATATGCCGGCCAAACCAATTATTGACATAACAAAACGCCAACGCAGGTGGGGTTTTAAAAATACAGACAAACTGACGTTGGAAGATGGCAATAACCAAAAACTGAAAAAAGAGAAAAAGGAAAAAAATGCTCCAAATAAATACCAAGCAAAGTTCCATTCTATAAACAATAGAAACGCCATTGAGCCTATGGTCATTACCACTAGCGACAGCAAATGTTTAAGGCGACTCATTTCTTTTGGATAATAAACCACCAACATAAATGCTAACCAGACAAGCGTACGGATAATTAACCACATACCCACCATCCACCAAGCATTGAGCTGTTTTACCCACCCCAGCATTATGAGGTTTATAAACAAATCCAGCACGGCTGCCAGTTTTGGATGGAAAGATATTGGCTTAAAATTAAGCATAATATAACTATGATTTTACCCTAAAAAAGGAGAAAGGGCAAGGTTGTATAAAAAAACAACCCTTGGAATTTCTCCCAAGGGTGGACATTGTTCCAATCCACGTTTGAAAGTGTTGAAACAATACATTATTTTAAAGGTCATTACATGGCCGTTTTTCTACTGACTCTAGATTTGGCAAACAGCCTGGTTCAGCTTGCAGAACGAACTGACCATCTTGTATGCAAAGTACTGAAACTCTGCAACCGAACCAGCACACAACACACCCAGCCAAAACACTGCTACCGAGATGATAACACACCTGGCGATGTTATTGGAAATGCGCGTAAGGCTTGATTCTTGCCGAAGGTACGGGTACATGGAGAACCCCCTGTTTGACTTTAGGGATTTTGAAGCTGCCACGAATCGGCTGCTCTGTACTTACAAACAACTGGTGACCAGAGCGGCTTTCTCACGGAGCTGAGAGTGTGAAGCATAGTACCTCGACCATCGCATTCATCTGGAAAGCGCTCGCCACTCATCTCCGCTTTTAGCTTGGCAACCTCTTCTGCGCCCAGCTGCTTCTCCAGCTCTGGCGAAAACCGAACTTCTTGCTCGGTCTCAACAGCAGATGACATCTGCGCTTCCATAATCACACGTCTTTCCTCGAGCTCTTTGGCCTGACCATCGGAATGGCTGAGCCTAACCGGACCGCAATATGATTCATAAGCCAGATTACTACAGGCTCTTTCCTTCATATCTCGACGGACAATGAACTCCACCTCTTCGGTATAACGTGGAACACGACCACTGAACGAGCCGTCTTGGTGCCTTACCGGCAGCATCGTTACGGTGTATGAACGCCCATCATATTGGTAGCGCATTTCCACCAAAAACGGAATTTCCTTACCTGAGAACCTGTTCTGGTAAGGTTTCTCCAACACCTGAAGAGTATAAGTTTCAACATCATACCCATCAAGATTGCCAGGATCCAAACGTTGATCCAAGCGTACTGTCTGCCTACAAGAATCGCTCTTGCAAACATTCTGTCCGTTAGGACCAGCACAGCCACAGCTATACAACATGATAGCTAGGCCAATAAGGATAGAAACCAAAGTAATCAGCAGTCTGCGCATCGACATGGCCATTGCCTCCGTACTCCCCTTTTGCTGGGAAGATTTGTTTGGTACTACATGCGTAGAGCACTTACTCCAACGCACATACAAACAATCAATTTAAATTACTTGTATGTGCGTTAGAATTTTAAATTTTTAAATAACAAATACTTTCTCAACCATCTCTATTTTTAATAAAGATGATAATTGAAAGTGCGAAATATCTCGCACCGTATTTAAAGAGCAAATCGATCACTTGAGCAACCTCACTTTTGGCAATTCCGGACGCTCTCCAGGATACCAAGCTGATGGGTCACAGAACATATCGATATATTCTACTCCGTCATAGTAGAATCGCTTTGCCAACGATTCAAGAAAACACTGCGCAATTTCACGTAAATGCGGATTGTCCGAAAACAACTCACACTTCAATGGCCCTTTGGAATCATAGCGGCGGTCTCCTCCAAACACATCCTCCTGTGGCTTTGGTATCACAGCACCCGTGATGCGTAAAACATTTCGGCGCACAGTCTTTTCCCACAAGAATGGCCACCGACCACACCGCCTTGTTTTTCCAACCTGGAATGTGTAAATAACACTATCATCCAAGGTTTTTCTCGTTATTTCACCAACCCCTTCATAGTCTTTGAGATACAAACTAAACGAGTAGCAAATAAGTTCCGTGGCCAATTTAATTTCATCTATCCTCGAAAGCGCTTCTTTATCCGAAAGAAGATTTGACATTATTACCACCCTTCCGAAATGTGATTAACCCAAATTGCTCGGGTAAATGTTCCGCTTATTTAGCGGATGGATTAAATTAACATAAAAAATATAAGCTGTCAAAGCTGGACACTTAATATGTTTTTTTGATACTATTAGGCCCAAAGGAGAACGACATGGAAACTGCAGAGGTAAGTTTCTGGGTGCTGATGCTTGTCGCGGCTTTATTTGCAATTTCTGGCATGAACGGCAACAGAAGTTCTGCGGTAGTGGCTGCTGTAGCAACTACTGCTGCGATCGCTCTTGTAATCGCAATCCACATTACTGTAGCTCTACGATAAAACAATTGTTCTTTGCGCTAAAGTACGGCCCGCTGACGGTCGTACTATTTTTTGCCTAACAATAAAATTTGTGCTATTGTTTGCCTATGTCCCTTGCCGAAAATAAAAAAGCTTTTTTTGACTATGAAATCCTAGAGAAAATCGAGGCTGGTTTAAAGTTGACAGGGCAAGAAGTAAAATCCGCTAAAGCTGGCCAAATAAACCTAAAAGGCACTTTCGTCACCTTTCATAACGGCGAAGCCTACGTAACAAACATGCATATAAACAAATACAAAGCCGCAGGCCCTATGCCAGACTATGACCCTACTCATTCTCGCCAATTACTCCTACGCAAGAAACAAATCGCTTATTTACAGGCAAAATCCCATGAAAAGGGCTTGACAATTATGCCTTTATCCGTGTATACTAAGGGACGATTGATAAAGATTGAAATCGCTGTAGCTAGAGGAAAAAAGTTATACGACAAAAGAGAATCAATCAAAAATCGAGAACTCAAAAGAGAGCTTGATCGAGCGAGAAAAAACTAAAGGGGGTGCCGGGCTTCGATAGAGGCTGCTGGCTACGCTGGCATACCGAGGAAGCTCTGATCCTCGTAAATCACAAAGAGCAACATAATAAGTGCAAACTTGTTATCAAAAGCTAAAGTTGCTGTAGCAAATTTATTTGCTGTCAGAGCTTTCGCTCCGGTAATGGCTTAATAGCCTGTTACCCATCGCGCCGATAATACTCAGTAATCGAACCGCGGTGTCATTAACTGAGAGTAGCTAATATGGAGCGCCGACTGTATATTAGTGAAGTTACCCGGCTCGTCAATCCAATTTTCGTCCTCTTTTATCGGGTTGATTAAATAACAAGAGACACTAAGTATGTAGAAGGTTTAGTCAAAGTTATCTACACGCGAGTTCAACTCTCGCCACCTCCACTGTGTCGCGCCGAAGCTTTAGCGGAGGCGGACAACAAAATTAAACAGTCGCCTTCGCCTTTTAGGGCTTCGGCGTACCAAGTATGCGTATATCCCACAAAAAACATAAACCAGAACCAAAACGAACGTACTTTTTTAATTTAGGTATTACCGTACCCGAAGTAATGGTCTTGGATAATGATGGAACAAATTTAGGAGTAATGGCACCAGCCGAAGGATTAAAGCTTGCCAAAGAGCAAGAGCTAGATCTGGTTCTTATCAACCCTAAATCTACTCCACCAGTAGCCAAAATTATTGACTTTGGACAATTCAAATACCAACAAGAAAAAGAAGAACGATTGAAACTGGCTCATGCGCACGTCACCGAGGTAAAGACTGTCCGACTTTCATTGCGCATCAGTCCACACGATATGGAAATTCGCCAAAATCAAACTATTCAATTTTTAAACGAAGGCGACAAAGTAAAAGCGGAAATAATCCTAAAGGGAAGAGAAATGCAGCAAAAACCGATGGCTGCCGCTGTAGTAGAAAAATTTATAAACAACGTTAACGCAGCTTTACCAATCAGAAAAGACCAAGAGATAGAACACCAGTTCAATAAGGTAACTGCCATAATTGCCAAAAAGTAAAAGATTGTCTTCCTTAGCAGAAGCTGTCTCTAAAAAAATAATTTTTATTAGAATACTATGCCAAAAATGAAAACACACAAGGCTACAGCCAAAAGATACAAACTTACCAAAAAAGGTAAAATCATAAAGCGTACCGCTGGACAAAACCATTTTAACGCTCGTGAAAACGGCAATACTGGCCGCAACAAAAAATCAGATGTAATTGCCAGCACAACCCTAAACCGAGTAATGAAAACTAATCTACCTAATTAACATAACTCAAGATACACGCATCACTATTCACTATGAATCATGCTGTGTGCATCATGTATCATGAAATGATATGACAAGAATTAAAGGTGGTTTACTCCACGCAAAACGCAGACGAGGAATTTTAAAACATACCAAAGGTTTCCGCTGGGGCAGAAAATCCAAAATCAAGTTGGCAAAACCTGCCAAAATGAAAGCTGGCCAATATGCCTTCAATGATCGCAAGATTAAAAAGCGCACAAACCGCGGAGTATGGAATATCAAAATCAATGCTGCTGTACGAGAATTCGGTTTAAGCTACAGTCGCTTGATAGACGCAATGAAAAAAAGCAATGTTGCTATCGATAGAAAAATCTTGGCAACACTTGCCGAACACCACAAAGCTGTTTTTGCCAAAGTAGTTGAAGCTGTAAAGAAGTAGTCCACAAGCACAATCTTGACAAAAACTGCAAAATTAGTAATATATACTCAAAATTAAAACTCCTTAAGGCCCCGACAATGCGTGGTATAAGGAGGAAACGTACCCTCCTTCGTTTCCTCTCCTCTTACCACGCACTGTCTGGGTCTTTTTGATTTAATGATGGCGGATATACAAATAAACAACCGCCCAACACATAGTGCTAAGCGGCCAATAATCTTCCCCTTTAATTATTCCTGTTCGGAATGCCAGCGGTGTACCGCCCTTGCCCAAGCTTTTTCAAACTGAGGCGTAATATTTTGCGGATTTTCTACCCAGTACAACTGGAACCGATGGTAGTTTACTCTTTTCTTAAACGATTCTTCAAGCACCGCGCTTTGCACAGGGAATCCCAGACTATACGGCACAGCCTTGCCATATCTATCCAATACATTGTATTTGTCTGTTTTGGATTTACTGATCTGAAAATCTCCTGGGTCGACTACCAAAGTAAAACAACCTTTGGCACGCAGTTCGTTTTCACACTCCAAGAGATCTTTCTTGAAATCAAACTCTCTTCGCATAGGCCAGCCACCCAACAAATCTAGGTTAAACACAGCGTCGCTTGGCCAACCAAAAACATCTTCAACTATGTTCCAAAGCCAAGCATCATCCTGCTTTAGCAAACCTTTCAGATCTACCATTCCCTCCTCTACCAAATACGGGTAAACTACTTTGTGCATCAATAGCTCCAAGAATTTCGTGGCTGGGGTGTTATACACTCCACCCCACAACAAAGCTCTCAGCCAAAGAAAGTTTTCCAGGACTTCCGGCTTAAGAACAACAACTTTGTCATCCACTAAATGAGTATAATGCCAAATATCCCATGGATTATCATTGGCAAAACTCAAGATTTTACCAAAATTTTCAACTCCATGCCGATTGGCAATCCTGGAGATTTCTGCCAAATCACCCAACATATAACTGGCTGTATCGGCTATCTCTTGGATTTGCCCACGCAAACCATTGCCCCACACAATTGATTGCACTTCTTTTAGTGTGACGTGAGCATTTAGGCCATGACGCTTACAGAGTTTTCTCCATTCCTTCCCATTTAGCTGTAACATTTTCTGCATAAACCCATCGTCTTCATCACACATGCTCAACTGTCCAGCCATAGCTTTTTGCTGATTGGCAGACTTCCACGAATCTCCACCCGAAAGTAACCACATATCGTGCAAAAGAGCAGCAAGTTGCCCAACAACCAACTCTCGCTCACCCACCCTAACTTTGGCGCCAATCAGCTGAAATATAGCTGCCGCTAGAAGTGAGTGATTCCAACGAGTATGGCAAAAAGTATGCGGCCCCACAAAAGGATTTGCCGTTTCTCCAATCAAAGCCCAGCTAATAAGTTGGAGCTGGTTTCTTCCTTTCAAGCTTCTATCCAAGCCTAGCAAATGAATAGCATCTGATAGCAGGCCCGAACTAAAGGAGAAAGATACGCTCCTATCGAGAGGCAAGACACCCTTTTGAGATACAGACTCACCTGAGAGCAGCGCAATGCCGCTCTCAAGGCCTTTTTTGTCCCTGGTCTTGATTGACATTTCGCATTACTCCTCTGGTTGTGAGTTGTAAAACAACAAAAATTGACTAACTATATTATAGCCAATTACAAAACAAAAATCCCACCCTTTGTAAAGGTGGGACCATTGTATTGAAGTTTTTATTACGGAGTTGTGCTAGCAGAAGGGGTGGTGGTAGGGGTAGGAGTAGAAGTTGGACTTGGGGTGGTAGTTGGGGCTGGTGGAACTACCAATAATTTCCTAGCTTCTTTTAGAGCTGCTTGGTAAGCTCTGTTGGCTGCCAATATAGCGGCTCTATGTTCGGCTTGAGCTTTTTTAACAGCTGCCTGATAGGCTGCGTTTCTGGCTCTGCGTTCCGCGTCTTTTCTTTTTAATTCTGCTTTTCGCGCTTCAACTTTTGCTTTTCGTTCTGCAAGCAATTTTTCCTGTTGTTCTTTTTTTGCTTCTCTAGTATTTTTTACTTCTTCCTGCTTTTTTTCCATTTCTATCTTTTGAGCTGTGCGTAAGTTTTTCATCTCTTCTACTTTTTTTTCATAAGCCTCTCTGGCATTGATGCTGGTTGTCATAGCATCAGTTTCTTCTGCGCTGACCAAAGAAGGAACAACGGAGAACATGACTGCCGCCATCAAAAAAATTGATAGAAACTTCTTCATATACGAAATGAGTGAGAGAAATAATCAAATGTTGTTGATTATTTCCGAGCGAATGAGTATATATGGGCTTTAGCCCATATAATGAAATGAGTGGGCGTAGTAATTAAATACGCTTATCATTATATTAAATAAATAAATTTATATTTAAATTTTAACATACCAGCTAGCATTTCGCAACTACCTAAATTTTGTAGTAGCTACGAAATACAGACGAAGCTTACGATAGCGGGTGGAGATCTTTTTTTCACCACCTTCTGACTGGCTTCGTCAATGTTTATCTCCTTTTCATTCATCGGCGCGGGCCACGCATACGCCCAAGCACTGTTACCCTTAGAATCTTATACCACTCACCTACCGGTGGACCGTCTCGCAAAGCGATATCGCACAAACACTCCCGCTCGAGCTCTTCTAGAAGTTCGGAACTTTCCAATGTCGCTGCAAAAGCCTTAAGGTTGGTTGGATTATTTCTGTTAGAATCCACAAAGTGACGCTGACCTGTTGAAAGCATGGCTGTCCTCCTAATAAAAGTATAGCACTTAAATAAAAAAATTGACAGTGCTTAGGTTATATAATAGACTAAAAATATAATTCGATGCGAATATAAGCAATTATTTAATTATAATTATTTACATACGCGTTGAATTCTAAAAAACAAAACGTGTAGGCTTGACCCTGCCAAAATGGGTACAGAAGGGTGTCGCGCCATGAATCCCCTAACCCGAGAAGTTAACCCTCCAAGGTGGAGACTTAACCTTGCTAGCGCCTCGCTCTTCCATAGAGCCAAACCCTTTGCAAATGTTGCTCTGTACGTACTGCTGGTCTCTGGACTGGCCTGCAGCTTCCTCGCCCTTTTTCACCATATGACTACCAGGCCCGTGCCGACTTTTTTTCACGGCATGAACCATGCATTCATCATCTACCCACAGAACCAGTACGCACTTCTTCCATCCACGATACGCCTACAAGCAGGCTACGCATCGCACAACAAACGACTGAGAACTACAATCTTCTCAGACAATCATTAAAGGCCATTCAATGGCCGTTTTTTTTACTCACGCTCTCGGTATCACCGAGGGCAATTTTTTTAATATATGGGCTTTGCATAAAAAATATTAGCTACACTATATTTTCTCATTCATTCAGAAATAGCCAGGCTCAATATTTATATCTTGCAAGCAGTCTATAAACATCTCACTGTCTATTTCACTCACTCATTTCGAAAATACTAAGGTATTTTTCATACACGCTCGTAAATGAAAATAAATTTTCACTTATCTCACTTTGCATAAAAAATAAAAAAGCCACCAACCAATCATACTTCCATCTAGTGAAAATATGGTTGGTATGGTGGTGGCTTTTTTGCAAACACCCCATCATACACAGATCGTAAACAGATGTTGCGACGGCTACTTAACCGGCGCAGACCAAGTATGCACCCACTTGAATCGTTCCAGCAATTGCTTGCGGTCCATCTCCCAAATGTCCTTCGGGATAGAGACGCCCATCATCCGAACCAGGTCCGTGATCAACAGAATCAAACCGTACTCGATCTTAGACCAATCATCCCTGGGTTGCGGCTTCTCAAGGTGAGTAATGAGCTCTGCCAAGGCTTCCACAGGCTTACGTCGCAACTTTTCAGCAGCAATGGAAGCCGTCACACTGTCTGCGATAGATGGCCCCTGACACAACCGAAGCTCGCGAATGAACATATTTGCATGCGTCTTCACAAGCACAGCAATCGGAACTTTCATTCTCGTAAACAGGCTAGCACTGTCTGTTGTGTACATGATGTTCTCCAATTCTATAACCTGCAATGACCATACTATAAAAATACAAAAAAGTCAATGCTGGACAAAAAAACACCGTTATTTATGCGGTATTTTTATTGGCGGAGAGTAAGGGGCGAAGTGGAAACTTGAGCTAATATTAATTATTAAAAATACCAAGGTATTTTCTTCACACGTTCAGAAATTAAAATAAATTTTATTTCATTCACTTTGCTTGAAAATAAAAGCCGCACCAGTGTATTGGCGCAGCCGTAACGAAAAACGAATGATCAATCATCGGGGTTGAGCCAGTAACGAAATTGGCCCAATCCTTCATGGTCGTGTGTGATGAGAACAAAATTTCCACGGTTTGTTCCCCACAGCCACCATTCTCTTTTTTTCGCGGTAGAACGAATATTATTTTCCATGTCTCCCACAATGCAGAGTGCTAGCGCTAAGGGCCAGCGTCCCTTGTTGTGGTCGGTGCCTACAGCAAGCCCGTTCATATCCAAAACTTTATACACAACATCACTCCCGGGATTCCGTTCAATCTGATAAATAATGATGTTACCCTGACCATCTTTCCACTCATGATAATCGTCCGTACCCAATCTTATCAAAGATTCCATGGTCAGCTTAAGCAGTCTTTCGGGGATTACTCCGTTGGGCTTGTTTCTTTCCAGTAGGAAATCAACCCGTTCCTTACCGCCTCTGATTTCGTTTATGACTTCATCACCATGCAGAAGTTTGGACATGTTTCCTCCTGGCTGGATTTAACAACATTAAACGTGTTTTGTCAATGTATAATCCGTTATTTCCCTCCACGCAAAAAGAAGGCTGCATACGGAACCTGCTTTTTCGCGGGGTGTATGGGACGACGTGGGAACTTGTTTAAACAAAAACAACCCAGTTATATGAGTTGCTTTTGATAATACCGCGAATGTTTTTATCGACATCTTATTAGGCGTTTCGCGGTGGTACGCCAGTAATCGTTGTGGAACTCTAGTCGTTAATGATAATCTCGAAGTCACCCCAGTCAATCGGCTTACCATTATTAAGGTGATGGGGATTGTCGACGAGTTCCCCGTTTTTCCATTGCCGCCAAGCACCTTCAGCCATGCCGACCATGGTTCCTTTTATGACTAGCCAGTTACCATTGTGACCGAGCGGATTGGGAATGCGCTCCAGCTCAAAGTCACCTGGCCCCCTTTCCACCTTGCTTCTGTTGGGAGAAGAAGCGTCAATAAGTTCCCAGACTCGCTTGAGTGTTGCCTTCATGACCATGGCCCCTTGTGTATTTGTTGGTAACCGATGAATAAAGATAACATAAAAAAATATTAAAGTCAATGATACTAAAACAAAAAACAGCCTTTTATGAAAGCTGCTTTTTGTTTAGAGCGGGTCGGACGGGACTCGGCTTCACCTCTCACTCGCTTCCACTCGTTCGGGTTAGCCACCACCTCGCGGTCGCACTCGCCTGCCTGCGTCGTGCGACATCGCTCCGGCGTTCTCGTCCCGACGTAATGCAAACTATTGCATTACTTCCGCCCACGCAAAAAGAAGGCTTTCGCCTTCTTCTTTTGCGGGTCGGACGGGACTCGAACCCGCAACTTCTGCCGTGACAGGGCAGTGCTCTAACCAGTTGAACTACCGACCCAAATTGTTTGATTTATCCTGTTAAATGCTGCTTTGCAGACCCCGCCTTGCGGGGATTTAACAGGATGAACAAGAAAATTATACAAAAAAACCAAGAATATGTCAACTTTACTGTTCTGGCTTGAATATTATGAAGGGATAGGCTAGGATAGATTTTACATACTCTCATCCAAGGAAAAACATCCAATGGACAAAATCGTCAGAACAAAACTTGCTCCTTCAGCTCATTCCGAAGAAAAATGGTCCGCCGAAATGCGACCTACATTGCTAGGGCTACTGGTCCACGCAACCCTTAGAAACCACCCGGATAACAACGGTGGAACCATTTACTTCTACTTCATCCCCCGTTCAGAAATCTTGGATGCCCTGCGCCTAAACAACCCTACGGCTCACGCCTACTGGGAAAAAGAGATGGCCACACACTTTGGCCTCATGTTCTACACAGAGGAAGCTACTCTCTGCGAAGACTTGAGAGCGCAATACTAAGCACCGTGCCAACTTTAACCAAAGGTGCTCTGCGCAACAAATCCCGTTCGCATCACCTGATTTATTTCTAAATAATTGGAAACAAATCAGGGCGAACGGGATTTTTGGTTTAACGAAACCATATCGCGTAACGTCATTTGAAACGCGACGCTTTTATAAATTTTAAGAACAGATAAGGTCTTGAAAAATAATTATATATGGTATATAGTGGCGTCAAATCAAATCGGAGATTCGCACCATGAAAATCACGCTAAAGAACCCTCGTTTCAGCTGTCGTAAACCCGACGGCCATAGAGATTGCAAACATGCAGATCAAGGCATGACTCAAGAACTTGCCGGACTAAGCCTAGAAGCATCCTTGCAAAGCTGCGGGCACTATCGATGTGACAGAGATACTTTGCTTAAGGCAATAGAGCTGAGAAACGGTCTCAACTCACCCTTGTACAAGTATTGGGAAGACTTCTTGCCCACCGACCAACCTATCCACTTTCCACAAGAAGAAATTGAATAGGAGCTAGTCAGTTAGCATAAAATAACGCTCACAAAGGGTGCTCTCCGAACAAATCCCGTTCGCAACACCTGAAATATTTCTAAATTTTTGGAAGTATCTCAGGGAGGATAGCGAGCGGGTTTTTGTTTATACCCACTCTTGTAAAAAATAGATAAAATCTTTATACTAGCAACCAAGACAACAACCTTTGAGGTACAAACCATGGAACCTGCCACAAAAGTTTTGGTAAGGTTTATCAAGGCTCCAAACGGTCATTCGCGCCTAAGAGAAGACATGCGCAACGCTCTAGTGGGCGTTATGGTAAAAGCAGTCCCAGATCCCAACTGCTTTATTATTGAAAACAGCAATGTCTTACTAGAAGCGATCGCAGCGCAGCGCCCTCCGAGCGTACACTTCTACTGGGAAGAAGTTCTTGCCCATGACTCAAAGCCTATTTTTCTAGGACGAAGCGAGTGCGAACCTGTCTACGGCTTCCAACTAGAGCTTATCACACCTCTGCCCAGCACGAGCCTTCATAAAGAAATTTGCAGAGCCTGTGTCGGTTTAAAAATCAGGCTAGAGCCTGGAGCTTTTGAACCACAGAAAAATGGCTTCTACGCCAACCTACTGATGGTAACTGACCAACTACAACAACACAATCACGTGGTCTTCTCGCGTTACGTGGCTAACTTGCCTACCACAGAGACTGTTCGCACATTGTTCTTGCCAGCCCATACATACAAAATCTTGCCATAGATATGGCTACGCATCAAAAGGTGTTGCGTTACAACCCCGTTCGCACCACCTGATTTACTCCCAACACATTGGAGGTAGATCAGGAGGATGACCGCGAACGGGGTTTTGTTTACAGGAGATATTTTTTATTATATGCTTATATAGTATTAAAATGCTAAATAGACCTATGTCCGAAACAAAATTTACACCGCCAGAAGCGCAGGCTAAACCAAAAACCGAAAAAGAAGACCTTCTCAAGAGACTGCTCTCTCCAGAAATAAAAAAATTAATACTTAGCATAGCTTACAAATACAGCGTCAAACCAAGCGATGCGGAAGATGTTGTGCAAACTGTTCTATTTAATGCCTACAGAGCTATTTCTGAAGGAAGATTTGATGAAAAAGATGCAAAATTAACAAGTTGGTTACACACAATAACAAAAAATGAATGCATAAATTTATTTAGAAAAGAAAATCGACTATCAAAAAACGACTTAACTGCCGTAGAATTTGACGACAATAGAGTAGAAGGCCACCTTCCTACAAGCGTAGATCATATAGAAAACAAAGAAAAAGATGAGGCACTGCAAGGTTTATTAAGGAAATTAAAACCAAAACAACAAGCAGTTATGGAGTTGTACTTACAGGGATACAGCCAAAAAGAAATTGGAGAAAAACTAGACATGCCGACTAATACAGTAGGCGTCCAAACACACTATGCAAAAAAGCGAATGCTAGAATTGCTAGAAGAAGAGAAATAAAAAAACCTCGATAAACTCGAGGCTTTTTTATTTTAAAAATTATTTCTTTTCGGTAGTAGAAACAACAGTATTTTCTACAGGGGCACCCACATTGCGCCATCCGCTCATCATACCCGGACCGAAGTTACCGTTGCGGTACATCATGTTATATCCGCCATAATTGTCGTATCCCCAACCGCCAAAATAACCGCGTAACACACCCAATTTATATCCAAAGCAAAAAACTATAATAAGCACTACTGCGCCTATTACCCAATGCAACAAAGACTTGTGGCCCCAACCACAACCCGTTTTGCCTCCCCCACAACAACTTCCACCTTCTTTGTTACCACAACCCATTTTGTCGTCACACATATGGTTTATATTAAAAAATTAATTAACTTTAAAATCAGTCATTGAACTAAAAATAAACTCATTAAACTTACTTGTATTGCCCATTATTTTTATTACTGTTTTGGATTTATTATATCCATCAGGGTAAATTTCTAATAATCTTACAGCGTATTCGGATTTAAACGGTAGGGTAAAAAAGAATTTTGCCGGATAGCCACGCCACGTATTTGTCGGATAACCCTCGTTTTCAGCTGTAGAAGTAGTTTGGCTAAATTCCTTAAAATCTCTGCTCTGGGCTGGTTTCCCTTCTGATATACTAAACCACTCTTGCGAACCGTTGACTGAAGAAAACTTGACCATACCATCTTCATGGCTTATAACCCAGCCTAATGGATACGCTAAAGTAAACTTTGCAAAACTATCTTCTACATAATTAGACCTTCCCTCTGATTGTTTTCTTTCAAATTCCTGCTCCATTTCTCTTTTCAACTCCGATTTAGCCAAAGCCACCTGGTTTGCTACCTCTATCTGCACATCGGCCGCCGACATTTTATTATCATTTACAGTCTGGCAAGTATACCCACCCAAACTAGTGGCCAAACCCAAAACACCAAAAATCAAAAGCATTTTGGAAGCCACACCCATTTTAAAACTTGAGGGTGGTTTGGCAGCTACTTTTTTCTCCATTGCAAAGATGCGTTCACGAGTTTTTAAAACGGTATCGGGGTTAAGAGAAATACTGTCTATCCCCTCTTGTACCAAAAATTCAGCAAATTCCGGATAGTCACTTGGCGCTTGGCCACAAATACCTACTTTTCTTTTATTTTCATGAGCTACTTTTATCACTTGTCTGATAAGTGTTTTTACAGCTTCGTTTTTTTCATCATACACATGACTTACCAATGCCGAATCTCTATCTACCCCAAGAGTTAACTGAGTTAGATCGTTGGAGCCAATACTAAACCCATCAAAGATTTCCGAAAATTCTTTGGCCAAAATAACATTGGCAGGGATTTCACACATTACATACACTTGCAGACCATCTTTACCCCGCTCTAACCCAAATTCCTTCATGGTAGCCAAAACTTTTTTACCTTCTTCTACCGTACGGCAAAATGGCACCATTACAATTAAATTCTTCATCCCCCACTGGTTGCGAACTTTTTTTATCGCTTCGCATTCTAATTTAAATCCGGCTTTATATTTTTCGTCATAATAACGAGAAGCTCCACGCCAACCAATCATTGGGTTTTCTTCTTTTGGTTCGTAGGCTCCACCACCAACAAGAGTGGCGTATTCATTTGTTTTAAAATCAGACAATCGAACAATCACATCGTTTGGATGAAAAGCGGCTGTAATAAAGGCGATGCCTTCTGCCAGTTTGTCTACACAATATTTGGCTTTATCTTTATAGCCAACAGTTAGCTCGTCTATTTTTTGTTTTATTTCTTTTGGCTGATCTTTGTAATTTACAAGCGCAAGCGGATGAATCTTAACAAAATTTGTAAAAATAAATTCTTCTCTGGCCAAACCTACACCATCGTTTGGCAATGCAGATAGCGTAAACGCGCTACTTGGATCGCCGACATTCATCATTATTTTTGTTCTGGTATCTGGTACAGATTTTATTTCGGTTTTTAATACTTCAAATGGTAATAACCCTTTGTAAACATAGCCGGCTTCTCCTTCGGCGCAAGATACGGTAATTTCTTGTCCGTTTTTTATTACCTGGCGCGCCTTGGCTGCACCCACAATAGCCGGTGTACCCAACTCTCGACTTACAATAGCCGCATGAGAGGTCTTGCCACCTTGTTCGGTAACGATTGCGCTTGCCATACGCATAATAGGCTCCCAATCTGGATCAGTGATACGAGTAATCAAAACTTCACCAGGCTTGAACTGTTTCATCTGTTTTGGTGAATTGATTACTCTAGCTCTACCCTGGCCAATCTTTTGACCAACACTAGTACCAGTAAGTAAAATTTTGCCTTTTTCTTTTTGTTTAAGTTGGTATTGCTCAATAACATTTACTATCTTGGAACGTACAGTTTCGGATCTAGCTTGCACTATATATAACTGGCCGTTTTGACCATCTTTGGCCCATTCTATATCCATAGGGTGGCCGTAGTGCTCTTCAATCATTACTCCCCACTTAGACAATTGCAAAACTTCGTCGTCGGCAAGAGAATATACTTTCTGATCAGATAATTTTACTTTTTCTTGTTTGGTACCAACTTTACCATACACAAGTTTTACTTCTTTGGTACCAAGCTGTTTGCTAATTATAGATTTGAAGCCGTTTTTCAAGCCGTCTTTAAAAACATAAAACTGATCCGGTGTTACCCGGCCTTTTACTACATATTCTCCCAAGCCGTAGGCAGCATTTATAAGTACCACGCCTTTGAATCCAGATTCGGTATCCAGTGTAAACATTACACCACTTGCACCCATATCGGAGCGCACCATTTCTTGCACACCCACAGACAACGCAATAGCTGTATGGTCGTAGCCTTTATCTTCTCGATAAGAAATTGCACGATCGGTAAAGAGTGATGCGATGCATTTTTTGCTAGCAAGCAATAATTCTTTGTCTCCGCGAACATTTAGGTATGTTTCTTGCTGACCGGCAAAACTAGCGTCTGGCAAATCTTCGGCAGTCGCACTACTACGCACAGCAACGTCTATATTTGTTTTTTTAGAAGATTTACAAAGTTCTTTATAGGCAGCGACAATTGCTTTTTCGGCATCTTTGGAGAAGCGCGACTCTAAAATCATTTTTCTTATCTTGGCACCCACCACTGCCAAATCATGTACGTTTTTTTTATCTAAACCTTTTAATGTATCTTTGATTCGTTTATCTAATTTATTTTCTTTTATAAAATCCCAATAAACATCGGCGGTCAACGCAAAACCATTTGGCACCTTCATGCCTTTGGAAGTTAGTTTGGCGTACATTTCACCCAGAGAGGCGTTTTTACCGCCTACAGACGGAATATCTTTGATGGTTAAGTCTTTGAACCAACTGATATACATCATAGTACAGATATGATAACACTTTTTTAGCGAAAGTTCAATTATACAACCATCTCAAAAGAACGCTACCCAACCAGCTTGGTAAATTCTTCTTCATTTAGCATAGGCACACCCAATTTTTCAGCCTTACTAGCCTTACTGCCAGCATCGCTACCCACCACCACATAACTTGTTTTTTTACTTACACTTTCCGAAATTTCTCCACCCAATGCTCGTATTTTTTCTTTGGCTTCATCACGTGTCATAGATTCCAAACCACCAGTTAAAACAAAGGTCTTGCCGGATAATTTTAAATTACCAACTTTTGGCTTAACACTTTCTATCTTTACTCCGTTTTTAATTAAATCCGAAATAAGTTTTTTACTTTTTTCATTTTTGAAATATTTTTCTATAGAAGCCGAAACCTGCGGACCAATGTCTTCTATTTTTTCTATCTCCGACTGATCAGCCGACATTATTTTTTCCAATGTTTTCCAGCCCGAGGCTGGTCCGCCTTGGGCGGAAAATTGTTCCGCCAACCGAATAGCCGTTTCTTCTCCCACATGAGAAATTCCTAGCGCATTTATAAATCTAGCCAAAGTAATATTTTTGGACTCTTCTATAGCCAAAATTAAATTTTCTGCAGACTTTTCGGCAAATCGTTCTAACGGCTCAATGTCACCTTTGGTTAAATCAAAAATATCTGCCGGTGTTTCTACCAAACCAACGCTTACCAGATGCTCTACTATTTTTTTGCCCAAGCCCGCAATATCAAAACCAGACTTACCGACAAAGTGTATAATGCGTCGTAGTTGCTGAGCATAACAATTTTTGTTTGCACAAAATAAAGCCACACTTTTTTCTTGAGTTGTGTCTACCACATCTTTTCTACTAACTTCGCTTTTACAAATCGGGCAAATTTTTGGTTCTTTTATAATTTTTTCTTCTCCCGTGCGCAACTTATCCAAAACTCGAATAATCTTTGGGATTATATCTCCAGCTTTTTCTACCACCACACTGTCACCTATCCTTACCCCCAAACGCTCTATTTCGTCGTAATTATGCAACGTAGCGTGAGTCACAGTAGTGCCTGCAAGTTGCACAGGGTCCATAACAGCTACCGGAGTAATAGCACCAGTACGGCCCACACCCCAATTAACCTGACGCACTTTGGTTGCACCCTGTTCTGCGGGAAATTTATAGGCAATAGCCCAACGTGGCGCTTTGCCAGTAAAGCCAAGTAAATTTTGATACTTTTTCTGGTTTACTTTTATTACCACACCGTCTACCCAAAATTCTTGAGTAGTTTTGTGGTTCTGCCAATATTTATGAAAGGTAAAAACTTCTTGCATGGTTTTGCAAACTTTCCAATGTGTATCTGTCTTGAACCCAAGATCTTTTAAATACTGCAATTCTTCTTCTTGAGAAACAGGGGCGTTATCACTAGATATATCGTAAGCGGTAAGAGACAATTTGCGAGCAGAGACAATAGCTGGATCAAGTTGACGAATGGTTCCGGCGGCTGCGTTGCGCGGATTAGCAAACAAAGGCTCATCTTGTTTTTTTCGCTCTTCATTTATTTTGTCCAGCATGGATTTATTCATCCAAACTTCGCCTTCGGCCACCAAACTAACCTCTTTTTTTAATTTAAGCGGCACAGATAAAATAGTTTTTATATTGGCCGTTACATTCTCCCCTACTTTTCCATCACCTCTGGTGGCTGCGGTTTTTAAAACACCATTTTCGTATGTTAAAACCATGTGCAAACCATCTATTTTTAATTCACAAACATAACTTAAATCTGCCGGACGAGACCCTAGTTCTTTTTCTAAAATTTTAAGAATTCTTTCCTCCCAATCTGTCATATCTTCCGGAGAAAAAGCATCATTAAAAGACCATTGCGGCACAGTGTGCACAAGTTTTTCAAATTTTTCTGATGGCTTGCCAGCCACTCTCTGTGTTGGAGAATCCAGTGTAATAATTTCAGGAAATTGCACTTCTATTTTTCGCAATTCATCCATCAAGCCTTCATACATAGCGTCTGTCACTTGCGGATCATTAAGCACATGATAACGATAACGAAGATCGTCTATCTGAGCATGAAGTTTTTCTACTCTATTTTTTAATTCTTTTGAAATAGCCATACTTTATCGCAAAAATCCCATATACCAACGGACAATTTCGTTTCCCCACAAAACACAAATTATAGTACCCAAAGATAAATAAGTCCCAAATGGAGTCGCGCTACTTAGGTGCTTTCTCTTGGTTGCTATCGCGGCCAAACTTGTAACGGCACCAATTATATATGAAATAACAAGCGCAGCCACCACCACTGGCCAACCCAACCATAAGCCCATCATAAAACCAAAACGAACATCGCCTCCGCCTATCCACCTTCCGCGAGATATAACATATTGCAATAAGAAAAAACCACCCGCAAAGATGGCTCCTAATAGTAAAGATGTTAAGGTGTAATCTAGATAAAAATTAAAGAATAGACCTGTTAGCGCACCGAACCAAACTATTTCTGATAAAATTTCTTGATACAAGAAATCATAAACAAAAATAATAATTAACAAAATAGCAAAAACCACATCTCGGGTGAAATGCAATGGGTTCAATTCAAGCACATGCAAATTTGACCAAACCGTGAGCATGAGAATAAGTGGAGTAACCGCTTCTACAAAAATAAAATGTTTTGGTATTTGGTTCTTGCAAGTACGACACTTTCCTTTTAAAACCAAAAAGCTAATAATCGGAATATTTTCATACCAGCACAACTGTCTGCGACAAGCCGGACACATGCTGCGACCACTAGTAATTCTAAAATTTTCTCTGGTTCGCCAAACCCAAGCATTCAAAAAACTACCCAAGCTTACGCCGAGAAGAAAAATTATTACGTATAAAAAATTGCCAATAGAAACAAGGTAGAACATAAAATAAGTATACCACAGAATAATACAAAATCCACTAGGCTAGGGATTAAATAATCACCTTCGCTCACTGCGGCTCACTCAGACATGTTTTCTCTTGCGACCGCGTGCCGCCATAGCTTTAGCGGTGGAGCAAAGAGGAAAACAAAAAACCCCGTTTTAAGAGGGTTTTTTGTTTTAAACTGAGTTTAAAATTGTTAGTCGGCGATACCAGATGGGCTTAATGTTATACCATCTTCCAAACCATTCATAGTAGTTTCTAAGGTTGCAGTAATACTATATGAGCTTGAAGCTGCGGTATATACATAATTTTGGGTTGAAAGTGGATCGGCTGGTACTTGACCCATATATGGGCTAGCACAAGTAGCAATAGCATCCCAACCACCGGAGTCTAGACAGGCATAGTTGCCAGCTTGATCTCCCAAAGTTACACCAGCGCCTGCCGGGTAAGCTGTCTGATCGGTATAATAAAGCTCTAAAGCGGTTTGTAATTGTTTTAGGTCGGAAAGACGTCTCGCATCGCGAGCTTTTTGTCTTGCGTTTCCTAAAGATACTACAGCTAAAGTTGATAGCAAACCGATAATAGCGATTACTACCAATAATTCAATAAGGGTAAAACCTTTTTCATTCAATTTCTTCATATTGTCACCCCCTTTCTATTATAGAACATACTTGATTAACAAATAATCTCAATTATTATACCACAACTAAATCTTCAAAACCTTTCGCACCTTATCCACAACCTCTGATGGTTTAAAATGTGTTTTAATTAAATAATCAACAGCACCCTTTTCTAAACCTCTTTGGACATCATCTTGCTGTCCCAAATTGGTAAGCAAAATAATAGGTATATCTTTTACCGAAGCGTCTGCCTTTACCGCTTCTAAAACAGAAAAACCATCTAATTTTGGCAATAAAATATCTAACAATACTAAATCTGGCTTCTTTTTCTTTATATCTACTATCGCTTTTTCGCCATTGTTGGCCATACTAACTTTAAATCCCTCCATTTCAAATTTCTTCTGATAAATTTCGGCTAAAAAAAGATCATCCTCTACTATTAAGATATGTGCGGATTCTGTTGACGGCATAAAAATTTGATTTAGCGAAATTAATTCAGCAGAATTATGTCGGGCAGTGTCCATTGAAGCCCGACCTCGACGTCACTTGAAACGCGACGCTGCATTAATTAATTCATTAACTAACTTTATTTTGTATTATTGTACCATACTACGCATGGCCAAGCCAATGGCTACAGACATACGCGGGGCAATTTGGCGCAAAACCGGCTTTAATCCATCTTGATAAACTACTCTTGCCCAAGCATCGCCAACATAACATTTTATTTTGAATTTACTTTCAATATATTTTGCCAAAAACGGCATTAGACTCATGCCGCCAGTTAGAATTATTTTCTCTGGACGTTTGCCTTCATTGCCGGTTTGGCGCAAATACATTTCCAAGCTAACATCTATTTCTTTTAATATAGGATCTATTACCGGCATCAAAATGTCAAGCCATTTTTGCTCGCTCAATATATTATTATTACCTGTTGGTAAAAAATCAAACAAGTCGTACTTAATACGCTCTACAAAACCTGCGTCTACCGCCAAAATATTTTGCAAAATCCTATCTATCTTGTCTCCACCCGATTCTATGCTCTGATGAGTAATTGGAGAACCTTGATCTATAATAAAAAAGTTTGTTCTCTCTGAGCCAATATCTATAATCATAGCCACAGCTTGATCTCGCCCCATAAGACATCGAGTGAGAGCAGTAGACTCTGGCTCCAGTGCTTCTAGAGCCAAACCGGAACGACTAAACACTTTGGAATAAAATTCTATAAGCTTGTGCGAAACAGCATTTACCAGCACGCGCTGATTTTTGTCTGTCTCCGAACCTTTTAACACCTGAAAATCCAAAGCCATTTCTTCTAGCGGCATTGGCAATAACTTTCTAACTTCGGCTTTTACAATATGATCTAACTCTTCTTTCTTTACGATTGGCAAAGTAACCACCGCATGAAAAACCGAAGAAACCGGCAAGCTTACCACTGCACTTTTAGAAATTATTTTGGAAGCTTTACACAGACTTTTTATGGTGTTGCTATATTTTTCAATTTGAAAATCTGTAAATCTGTCATCTGCTATGCCGATATTTTCTACCTTATCCCCTTTTTGAAGTAAATTGTCTATATTTTGATCTTGAACATTTTTAAACTTATGCACGTCTTGCTTGTCGGAAGTAAGACCATAGGTAAATAAAACTGGCCTCTTTTTTTCCAAACGCAATTCTACCAATTTCATTCCACCAGAACCAATATCTATACCAAGATAAGATTTTTGTTTAAAAAAACCGAACATAGAAACATTATTCATGATACACACAGCACGATCCACTTTTACTGAATCTTGATGAGTGAATTTTGTCTTATGATTAGATTATACCAAAGATTGAATTTTAAGTGTATAGGCCAGTTGATAACTGGGGATAAATAAGATAAACTAAAGGCACGATATTCCATTATTAAACTACCAACTACGTTATGAATTTTGAAAGGTCTGCAGGGATAACAAAACATGAAAAAGAGCGTAATTGGGAAGCTCCATCCTTGCGCGAATTAAAAGAAACAGAAAATACCTTTCAACAATATCAAACTGAAATTGCAAATTTTTTTAGACTGGCGTTATTGGATAAAATAAAATATAAAACCGCCGAACTTGGTTTCTTCAGTGATGCTAAAACATTTTTTCAATCACCCCTGATTGCCGACGAAAATTTATTTGAACAAGTATCTTCGGTCGATGAATTTTTTGAGCTTCGTAAATTCCGAGACCGCACCATGTCTGCGAACGAAAAAAAACGCCACGATGCAGCCTTTGAAAAATTCTCATCAATTGACGCCACAACAGAACCTCGATATAAAGGTGAATATGCCGCGGCCCCAAAAATGCGAGTCCCGGGCGCAGGCACTTTTCTCACAAACATATATCGCTCCCCAAACAAACAAGCCATGACACTCGAAGATAAACGTTACCGTGTTAATCTTGCTTTAACTCATGATATATCCCAATTTAGAGTATGGACAGATCTGTACGAATCTCTTTGCAAAAATCCAGAACTATCTAAATATGGTTTTGATATTAAATCACTTGGAAACAATCGCACTGATGCTATAATTATCTACTGCGGAGAAAACGCCCTCCCTGCTGCCATTACCGAGACAGGAAATTATTGTCTTGCCGAAGACATTGGACACGTTTCTGGTGTGCCGTTTGGAGTGGCACCTTTGGCAAAAGATGGAAAATTTGAAGGATTGCGCGTAACATCCACACCGGGCGACGGATTTACTTTTAACGACCTTCAAACAACCGCTCTTCTAGAAGCTTGCGAAGCAGTTACCCGCACTTTCTTAAAACAAACCGGCTCACCAAAAACTTTTGAAGAGGCCAGCACTAAAGACTTAGAAGATTTACATGCTATAATTGCCAGTAAAGACCCGGTATTAATACGTGATTTAAATAGACGCTATAATATTGCACTAAGAAAAATTTGTGGCACTCGAGCTGTGGATTTGCATAACTTGGCTTTTCCAACAATCAAAAAGGCCGAAGATTTAGAATGGTAACTAGTTTCGGATATAGGAGCTAAAGCCCATATATTCTCATTCGCTCAGAAATATCCAGATTCAATATTTATATCTTGCAAGCAATCTATAAATATTTCACTGTCTACTTCATTCACTCATTTCAAATATGAAAATCTACAATACCCTAACTCGCAAAACCGAAGAATTTAAACCAATTAAAAATGGTAGGGTTGGTGTGTACGCTTGCGGACCAACGGTCTATAACTTTGCTCACATTGGCAACTTGCGCACCTATGTTTTTGAAGATATTTTGAAAAGAATTTTGTTGTACAACGATTACAAAGTAAAACATATAATGAACATAACTGACGTTGGCCACTTAACAGACGATGCCGATAGTGGTGAAGATAAAATGGAAAAGGGCGCAAAGAGAGAGGGCAAAACTGCTTGGCAAATTGCCAAATTTTACACCACTGCCTTCAAAAAAGATTTAAAGGATTTAAATATTGTCGCCCCAACTAAATTTACCAAAGCCACAGACAATATAAAAGAACAAATTGATTTAATAAAAACATTAGAGAAAAAAGGTTTCGCTTACAAAACTACAGACGGTGTTTATTTTGATACCTCCAAACTCCCCGACTACGGCAAACTGGCTAACTTAAAAAATCAGGAACTAAAGGCCGGGGCCAGAGTAGAAATGGGAGAGAAAAAAAATATTACAGACTTTGCTTTGTGGAAATTTTCGCCCGCTGATCAAAAAAGGCAAATGGAATGGCTAAGTCCGTGGGGAAAAGGCTTCCCTGGTTGGCATATAGAATGCTCGGCTATGTCGGCAAAATATTTGGGCCAACCTTTTGATATTCATTGTGGCGGCATAGACCATGTGCCGGTACACCATACCAACGAGATCGCTCAGAGCGAAGCTGCAAACGATAAACCGTTAGCCAACTATTGGCTACATGGAGAATTTATGTTAATGGGCGAAGATAAAATGGCAAAATCATCAGACAATTTTATCACTCTAGAAACATTAAAAAATAAAAACTTAAACCCTCTCGCCTATCGTTATCTGCTTTTGCAAACCCACTACCGCAAACAACTCAACTTTTCTTGGAGCGCAGTAGAGGCTGCCCAAAACGGATTGGAACATCTCTATAATATAATAAAAACTTGGGGCAGACCAAAAGGAAATTGTGAAGCTTATGAAAAGAAATTTTTGGAAGCTATAAATAATGATTTGGATACTCCGGCTGCGCTAGCGATTATGTGGGACTTGATAAAAGATCCAATATACCCACCAGAAACTAAAAAAACTACTATTCTAAAATTTGATAAGGTTTTTGGGTTAGGCTTGAATAAAATAAAAAAAGATAGCTCAAAACTACCCGCTTCTATACAAAAATTAGTACACAAAAGAAACCAGGCCAGAACCGATAAAAACTGGTCTGAAAGCGATAATTTACGCAAAGAAATTGAAGCTTTGGGATACATAGTAAAAGATACTCCCGAGGGCACAAAAGTAAGCAAGATTTAAAACCTAAAAAGCTCTAATTTTAGCCAAGATACACCACAAAACTTTAAGAAAAACTGCCTATAGCTCAGGTGAGCTTACCACCACGCCACATTTGACGATAGAGAAACGTTAAATAAATAAACATCTATGAAATATTTTGGCCAACAATTTAGTCACCATGGAGAGCTTATCCAAGGTATTTTTATGGAAAATGGAGTTAGCAAAAAAGCATTGATAACACTCAAAAGTAATCAATGGAAAAGTCTAGCATCCTACGAAACACAAGGTCCTGATGGCCTTGAAATTTTTCCTTCCCACAAAGTAAAGGCCTTAAATGCAGCGCGCCTTGCTTGTATCAAACTTTCTATTCCTGTTAAGGGAACAGTTAGAATTATCGAATCACCTCCTGAACAAATTGGACTTGGCTCTTCTACTGCTGATATTCTTGCTGTTATTTATGCTATAGAAAAGAGCACAAGAAAACATCTTGATCAAGAAGAAATACTTTCTATTACTTCTCAAAGCGAAAATGGCACTGATTCGGTTATGTACAATAATGCCGTGTTATTTGATTTCAAAAATAGATTAGTTATAGAAGATTTTAAAAAACCTCTACCTTCTTTTTTTGTTGTAGGATTCAATGCAGACAAAAAAGGAGGGGTTTTTTGTTTTCCTGCTAACTATCCAATGATTAGTGAAGAAGATGCTACGCGTTATGATTTAATGCGTAAACGCCTGCGTTCCGCAATCAGCTCTTCTAATCGCGAAGAGCTGGCCAATCTTGCAACAGAAAGTGCTTATATACGACAAAAATATACGCCTAAACCAAACTGGAATGAAATACTCGAGCTTCGCGAAAAATCAGGTGCTTTAGGAATTCAGATTGCTCATTCTGGAATGGTGGTGGGGCTAATGTTTGCGGATAAACAATCCGCAGAAAAAGCAAAGGAGCTTGCGTCTCATCATGGGTTTTCTCCGTGGGTATGTGAAGTAGGATAAGAGAAAAAAGCGATTTTTGTTATTTGACAACATAAAAAACCATTAAAAAACTTGAATAAAAAAGGACCTTTCTACGCTTTTACGAAGAAAGGCCCGGCATTATTTGCTACTGATTGTTCTGCTAGACCACGGCGGACCGCATATCTTCGACCGCCCTGGCCGAGCAGCACGAAGTCGAAGGTGCGGGAAGGAACCAGAAATGGCTATTCTCGAATTCGCCAAAGAGGTGAGCAACGATCTTCTGCGTCTTGGCGAACACTGCCGAGTGATCCGCAGCGCCGAGAGGCTTGTGGTGCACGTAGCGACCACTGAGCATGCGACAGAACGCATCATATTCCCGAGTGAACAGGATGAACGTGTGCCAATACTCGTCAATCGGCTTGGTCGGAGCCAATTCGAAATTCGGCACGATAACTGTTAGATACATGAAGCGCCGACACTCCATCTCTAAAGCATTGGCATTTTCTGCGTATTGCGGGTTACGCCGTGCGAACGTGTCCGTGACGACGCTCAGATCGTAGTTCATGATCGCGGCCCAGACATCGTCATCATGATCCAGGTTAGAGAGATCCGACGCAATATCGGAATGAATTCGGCTGGCGAGCGTTGCAATCGAAACGGACTGTGCAGAGGCGAGCTTGTTCATGAGAATACTCTTTTTGTTGATTGTACTACTAGTAAACTGAGAACCTTTCCCAGTTTCCGCGTATTAGAATAACATACATAAATAACACAATAATTCTACCCATAGTATTCTACCAACAAATACGACACAAAATGGTAAAATGCAGTTGGTTTAAATTACATAACCTGCCAATAACATACCCTATTCTACGTAAAATACGTATTACAAAGATACGTATTTATAACAGTATAATACAAAATTAGTACACAGAATTTAAACGATAAAAACCTCTAATTTTAGCCAAGATATGCCATAAACCTATTGACAAATGGGCTTTTTTATGGTATAGTATGCAGTTCTTTTACAATGATTTTTTGCTAATCTTTAGCGAAAAATCTATACGGTGGTTTTCATCAGTGCGGAAACGCCTGTCTGGGCTTGAAGTGGGGAAATAACTGTTTCTCAACTTCAAGCCCACATTGGGCAACGAATAACCCGTTCTGACAAAGGAAACGACAATGAAGCTTTCTACCGCCATGATCCTTGCGTTTTGCGCTAGCCTCTGTGGCATCATCACCTACAAGATCCTGACCGATCATGACGATGACGAGACCACCACTCCGCACGTGGAGTGGACGAGCACGAACGTGCAGAAGTGCGATTCGTTCACCAACGAGGACGGCACACTGCAGCTCAACTGCGTCGACTACAACGACCTCGCCGAAGACATCGCCACCGTGACAGCCAACCAGCTGCCACTTCCGCCGGAGCCGACTCTCGATCTCACGGCCACGCCGATGACGATCACCGCTGGACAGACTACTACGCTGATCTGGACGAGTAGCAACACCACAATATGCCACGAGGGCGCCCATCCACTACGAACCAACGGCACGCGGACTATGAGTCCGACCGTGACCACCAGGTACAACGTGGAATGCAGCGGGCCTTATGGTTCAGTCAGCACCTGGGTCACCGTGACCGTGAAGTAGTAAACCAACAGAAAACCATCGGAAGAACACGGGTCGATACGCAAGTATCGGCCTGAATTACAAAGTTTCTAAAATATTGGAAATTTTGCAGTTCAATCAAATTATTTCCTTGATAAAATTTGAGACTCTTACTGACCTCTACCAAGCACGTGCTTAGGTGTCAAAGGGGTCTCAAATTCTAACCAAAGGGAAATCATGCGCACCTCGCTCATTCTCAACATCCTGCTTCTGGCTGGCCTCGTTGGTTGCGCCAACCGCACCAAGGCGCACACCACCAAGGTCGAGGACATCTTCACCGTCATGGTGTTCGTCGACCCCACCACCGACCAGGAGACCATCTCGTTCAGCTTCGAAAAGCCGATCTCCTGGGAAGTCCAGATGCTCAACTGGAAGTACGAAGCCAACGGCTTCTACACCGTGGCCCAGGGCACTGGACTTTCCGGCGAGGTACAGTTCGGCCAGTGGATGAAGACTGGTCACGACTACGACATCCGCATCGTCACCAATGGCGGAACGATTCGTCACCAGTTCACTGCTGGTAAGTACGAGCCGGTCACTATCGTCTTTCCCTAGCCTACAAACGCTTGGAAGGAATTCCATCTAGCGGAACTCCGCCAGTGGACGTTGCCACGACGACTCGTGGCTTAAACAAAAACTCCGATTAAATCGGGGTTTTTGTTTTCTCTTTGCTTCACCGTTAAAGCTAAGGCGACACGCGGTCACAAGAGAAAACAAATCTGAGTGAGTCGCAACGAGCGAAGGCAATTCCTTGCTTGGACAAAAATAATTTAATAGGGTTGACAAAAAATTTTGTTAACGTAACCTTAACATTAAGGATTGGAGGTAAAAATGCAGTTCAACAAAAAGGGGCTACTCTTCCCTTTACTTGCTTTCACAGAGCTCTGTGTAATCATTTATTTGCTACCAGCAAATTATGAATCTAGCAAGACCTGTAAAAACCAAGCCCCTGCACAGGAACAAAACCCACAATGGGAACCACCCAAAGTACACAGGGCCACTATCGCTAAACCGGATTGCACAAAAGACAACGACTGTCCTAGTGATAGTTTTTGTCTAAAAGGCGAATGTCACGTGAGTGATTATGTGGCAGAAAGTGACACTGTTGACGCCGGAGAAGATCCTACGAGTCCAAGATACTGCGAAAGCGCAGAAGATTGTGGCTGTGGTTACCAATGCCTCTACAACGAGTGTCATAAGTTGGATTCATCTTGCTGCGCCAACGCCGACTGCGAACCTGACCTGATCTGCGTCAAAGATAATGGTGAGCTAAACGGCAAATGCATAATCTCGGAATGCGACAGCGCTGCCGACTGTGGCAACCAGTGCAATATGTATTGCAACAATCATCGTTGCTTTGAATCATCACACTGTTGTACCAACGCTGATTGCGAAAATGGGAGCCTTTGCGCAATATTTGAAGGAGCACCTAAAGGGTACTGCCTTGAGCCCAAGTGCTTTTCCGATGCTGACTGTGGCTGCGGATACGCCTGCGAGATCCAGACGCATCAATGCGTAAGCTATAGTCCAGACCACCCCATTTCATGTTGTGGTACGGACGTCTATCACAATGGAAGCTGCTATTCTCACGAAGCTATCGAAGATGGAAATTGTCTGGAAGACAAAAACTGTCCTGCAGGGAACTTCTGTTATGAGGGTGAGTACGAAGATAAATGCTTGCCAGCAAAGTGCACGAAGAATGCCGACTGTGGCTGTGGAGCTGGCTGTTGGGATGGCCGCTGTGAATTGGGGTGTAATGACAACAGCGCCTGCTGTGATCCAGACTATCCCGTCTGCAAGCACGGCGAATGTATCAACCCATATGCAGAAAACGAAGACGAATAAATTATAATCCGCATTGCGGACGCAGCCACGACGATTCGTGGCCATAAATAACCCCAGCTTTAATACGAGATGGGGTTATTTTATTTAACAATCTTACTTGACATTTACTTATCTGTATGATTAAAATATCTCGCTCTGTTACCGACAACTCGAAATCGGAAACACCAAGGGGAGAAGCAATAAAATGAGTGCAAGCAACCAGTCACAGCGTGATAAGAAGACCCCGGAGGCGCGCGGCCTCCCGTTCCGTAACCTACGAATCCTCGAGCAGAGGCTCAACGTGTTCCTCGTTGCTCCGCAGGATGGCCTGCAGGTCAACCCGACCAACGTACAGCGATTCAGCGTTCTGAACATGGATCAGAACGAAACATTGCTGGGGACAATTACCTCCCAAGGCCGCTGGTTCTCGGAGGAAGAGCTCACCGCCAGGGTGCGAGATCTCCTACCGCGCAACAACCGTCGGTAGCGACCTTATTGCGACAGAGCTCGCACAAACACGAGCTCAGAAATAATTTCCGCCAAGGAACCAAAGTTCCATAGGTGGACGCCGTCACGACGATTCGTGACATTAACAAAAAACCCAACAATCAAGTCGGGTTTTTTGTTTTTGTCTTTGCTCCACCGCTAAAGCTATGGCGGCACGCGGTCGCAAGAGGGAAACATGTCTGAGTGAACCGCAGTGAGCGAAGGCGATTCCTTATTATAGGAGCAAGAGGAAGACAAATTAATCCATCCACTTTTTGGTTTTAAATACCACTAACATGGCTAACGCACCAACAAGAGTAATGAAAGATATTATCCAAAAACCATAAGGATGGTTGACAAAAGGAGTACTACCAGCGTGAATCGCAAATATTGTCGCTATAAGTGTAAGAGGAAAAGTAGTAACAGAAATAATAGTAAGTGTTTTCATTATTTCATTCATACGCAAACCAACCACTGATTCATTTGTTTCATCTAGCGCGTCGGCGCTCTCTTTTTGACTTTCTAATGTGTGCCAAATATCGGTTAGATGGTCACGACAAATATTCATATATTGCTGGTACGAGGAAAGATCCAGGTCTCGCCCACCTCTAGAAATAATATGGTCTAGAACTATTTTATGTCCTTGCATAGAACGACGAAAGTTAACCACATTCGTTTTGAGACGCAAAATTTCTTCGGCCATTTTCCTATCTGGAGTTTTGGTAAATAATATCTTATCAACAGAATTTATATCATCATTTATATGTAATAATATTGGAAATGTAGATTCCAAAAGCCTATTTAGTATTTCGAAAAATATATGGGCTGCAGTGCCAGTAAAATATCTATTTTTGCTATCGCCCTTTTTTTGACACTCATTAAAAAATTCATTTATTACAGGCAAACTGTTATCGTGCACTGTAATCAGACTGCTGCCATTTAAGAAAAAATCTACTTCGGTAAACCCAAGCCTGCGGGTAGCGCGATCAAATACAGGAAAATGTAAAACCAAAAAATAATAGCTTTCGCGCTTTACAAATTTGGGACGCTGAAAAGAAGGCAGGCTTTCTTGAATTTCCTGATTGTCTAGCTGAAATCTTTTTTGCAATGCCCGCAACGACTTTTCTTCGGGCTGAGTAACATTTACCCACAATATACTATTATTTTGTAGCTCGTTAACGTTTTTCATTTTGATCAAATTTAAATGTAAACATATTATAACACAGTTATTGAGGGTGAACCAAATAATAAGCCCCAGATGCCCACTTCCATTGTTGGAGTATTTAAAACATGGTATAATAATTTCATAATATTTCCACAGAAGCGAAGCTTGTAAATTTCGTCAGGTCTCGCAAATATGAAAAATATTCCATATTTGACTCAACCCTAGAAATTATGGCATTTAAACCAATAGAAGAAAAAGTACTGAGAAATAAATCAGATGAAGTTAAGGTTGCTCCACAAGAGCAAAGTTTAGAATTGGAAAAAACCGAAACTAGCACAGAGACAGAAACCACTTCTCCCGAACAAAAAATAGCTCCCGAACAAACTGGACCACAAAAATCCAGACCCATAATCCAAAAAAGGCCATCACTCCCTCCTTCTCTCAAAAATCAAACGGTCATAAAAATAGAAAAAATAATGGAAGAAGATTTAAACGACTCTTACCAACGCTTATCCCCAGTAGCCAAACAAGAATTTAAACTAAAGGGCGAACAAACTGCCGCCCAGATCCAAGAACTGCTCAAAAGCACCCACGTCAAAGTCAAAAAAATTCTAAACTTAATTTTAAACTGGCTCCGAATCTTGCCTGGCGTTAACCATTTCTTTTTGGAACAAGAAGCCAAAATAAAAACCGACAAAATTATCGCCTTAAACAAAAAAGAATAGTGCCTCTAATTTTTATGGATACATCTGCTTTGATCGCCACCCTCAATTCCATACTAACAAATGATCTTTTTTTACCAATCTTTTTCCCCGTTTTAGGGTTGGTATTTTTGGTATCTCTTCTATATATACTAAAAGCTGTTTTTACCGCCAAAGGGCGAGAAAGTAAAGCGTTCCACAAAACAGTACTCCTCATAAAAGTTCCAAAAGAAAAAAAGGGTGAAAAGCAAGATAATACCCCTGCAGAAGACAACATAAATCATATACGAGAAGAGATAGCGGTTTCCGAAACTATTTTTTCGGCTATCGCTGGCCTAAAACGCGAAACTGGCATTTTCGCTTGGCTAATGGGGCGCAACGACCACGCTTCTTTTGAAATCGTAGTAAAAGATAGCAAGATATCCTTCTACGTTGTCATCCCAGACAAAATAAAAGGATTTGTAGAACAACAAATCCATGCCCAATATCCACATGCCGAAATTACCGAAGAGCCGGACTACAACGCTTTCAAACCACAAAGCCATATAGTAGGCGCTTATTTATGGCTCAAACACAAATCCGCTTTCCCGCTAAAAACATACAGAAAACTAGATAGTGATCCGCTAGTTGCCATACTTAATCCGCTTAGCAAAATTGGCGAAGACGAAGGCGCAATAATCCAATACATTGTTCGCCCTGCTTCTGGCGCCTGGAGAAAAGAAGGTGTGAGCATGATTCGGGATATCAAAAAAGGAGAGAAGTTTGAAGACGTAGCCAAGCGAGGCAAACTAACCTACTACCTAGGAGGAGCATTAAAACTTTTTACCTCAAAAAAGAAAAAGGCAGAGCAAGGACTTGAACCAAAATACCAAATCACCCAAATGGAAGAAGAGATGGTAAAAAATATGGAAGAAAAACTAAGTCGCGGTGGACTAGAAACTACCATTCGCTTAGTTAGTTCCGCCAACAGCAAAGAAAAAGCAGTACTAAATCTAGAAAATATTATCAACGCTTTTTCTCAATATAATCTATACCGTTACGGCAACACTTTTGGAGCAGTTGTCCCCCGCCGCCCAAATTCTCTTATCCGCGACTATATTTATCGCAGCACGCGCGAAGATAAATATATGGTATTTAATACCGAGGAAATTACCAGTTTCTGGCACATGCCAATACCAAGCACCGAAACACCAAACATAAACTGGCTTGGCGCGCGCAAAGCCCCGCCTCCTACTAACACACCAAAAGAGGGCGTCATTTTAGGCAGAGCTGTATACCGTGGCGAAGAAACAATTATAAAAATGAAAAGAGAAGATCGTCGTCGCCATTTATATACAATTGGTAAATCCGGCAGTGGTAAATCCGTATTTATTCAAAACCTGGCCGTCCAAGACATTATAAATGGCGAAGGTGTCTGTGTTATTGATCCGCATGGTGATTTTGCGGAGTACGTTCTGCAACACGTACCAAAAGAACGGGCTGAAGACGTAATTTATTTTAATCCTGCCGACACCGACCGTCCGATCGGCATGAACATTCTCGAAGCCCGCACTGAAGAACAAAAAGATTTTGTAGCGCAAGAAATGATTTCTATTTTCTACAAACTCGTATCCGACCCAAGCATGATTGGCCCGATGTTTGAACACCAAATGCGCAACGTGATGTTAACCCTCATGGCCGACATGGAAAATCCAGGTACAATGGCCGAAATTCCTCGCATGTTTACCGATGATGAATTTGTTGGTGAGTGGAAAAAGAAATTAAAAGATCCGGTCGTGCTCGCTTTTTGGGATAAAGAAATGGCTAAGACTTCTGATTTTCACAAATCAGAAATGCTTGGTTACTTAATTTCTAAAGTAGGTCGTTTTGTAGAAAATACTTTAGTACGCAATATTATCGGACAATCTAGGTCTGGTTTCGACTTCCGCGAAATTATGAATAATAAAAAGATTTTAATTGTTAATTTGTCTAAGGGGTTAATCGGCGAAGCTAATGCTAATTTACTCGGCATGATTATCGTTTCCAAATTACAAATGGCCGCAATGGAACGTGCATCTATTCCCGAAGAAGATCGCCACGATTTTTATTTATACATAGATGAGTTCCAAAATTTTATCACCGACTCTATCGCTACTATATTATCCGAAGCTCGCAAATACCGCTTAGAGCTCATCATCGCCCACCAGTACATGAAACAACTAGAAGACAACAAGGGTAAAAGCACCGTACGCGACGCTGTACTTGGTAATGCCGGTACTATTGTTTCTTTCCGTATCGGTGTAGAAGACGCCGATATTTTATCCAAAGAATTTGCTCCTGTATTTGGCGCTTACGATTTGGTCAATGTAGAGCAATACACGGCATATATAAAACTTCTCATTGACAACACCGCCGCAAAACCGTTTAATATGCTTACCTACGGACCGCAGTCCGGCAACAAACAACTGGCCGCAGCCATAAAAGAACTCTCCAGACTCAAATATGGCCGCCCGAGAGAAATAGTAGAGTCCGAAATAATCGAAAGAGCGCAGCTAGGCGTGGCTATAAAGAAGAGCACAACAGAATTGAGTGAACCTAGTTTATAAACACCTACCTGTCATCCTGAGTCGGAGCGAACGATCTCTCTTCGCCAACACAAGGGATTCTTCATTTCATTCAGAATGACAACCAAATTTATGTCCACCATTTACCGCAAATACCGACCTCAAGTTTTTGCCGATGTTACTGGCCAAGAACACATAATCCAAACTATTACCAACGAAATCGCAAATGGCAAAACAGCGCATGCCTATCTTTTTTCTGGTCCGCGAGGCACGGGTAAAACTACTTTGGCCAGACTGCTAGCAAAAGCGGTAAACTGCCAAAACAAAAAAGATGGAAAGTTTGAGCCATGTAACGAATGCTCTTCTTGCAACGAACTAATGGGAGGAAATAGCATAGATATTATAGAAGTAGACGCCGCCTCTCATACCGGCGTAGACAATGTACGCGAAAATATAATTGAAAACGCTCAATTTAAACCAACCAAATCCAAATATAAAGTATTTATCATCGATGAAGTGCACATGCTTTCTACCAGCGCTTTCAACGCTCTACTCAAAACTTTAGAAGAACCTCCGGCACACGCTATTTTTATTTTGGCCACCACCGAAGCGCAAAAACTTCCAGCCACCATTATTTCTCGCTGCCAGCGTTTTAATTTCAAAAAGGTTGGCTTTGACAACATGATAGAACGCTTGGAAGGAATTTGTAAAAGTGAAAAAATAAAAGTTGATAAAAAAGTACTGGAAAGAATTGTAAACAAAAGCGATGGTTGCGTGCGCGATGCCGAAAGTTTGCTCGGACAAATATTAAGCCTAGACTTAAAAAATATATCTTCCGAAGATGCCGAAATGATATTGCCGACTTCAAACATTGGTTCTATTTTGGAATTTATTAATTTGATACTCGACAAACAAGCAGCTGCAGGCGTAGAGATGATTCAAAAATTAATTGATGACGGAGTAAATTTGGAACAATTCGCTTACGATACTATAGAAGCTTTGCGTTTAGCCATGATTACCCAAACCACCGCCAAAACAAAAAATATAAACACAGACTACGCAGCAGAAGATCTAAAATCTCTAAAAAAGACTTCCGAAAAAATTTCTACACCACATATAATAAAAATGTTAGAATCCCTTATTGTCCGACACCGAGAAATCAAATCTGCCCCTTTGCCGCAACTACCTCTGGAATTATTTGTTGTGGAATTCTCTATGCTTGGCGACCAGCCAACCACCGGCGGCCATTTAGAATTTGCACCTGTTACCAAAATCCAAACAGAAGAAACTGCGCCGTCTAAACCAAACCAACCATCTACACCAATTTTATCTGCTCAAGAATCTATATCCCCATCGATAAATATCGAAAAACCACAAGAACCAGCCCATAACATAACCCAAACAATTAAGGATACAATATCGCATATCACACATAAAGATACAAAAACAACCTTTGAAGAAATAAAGTCTAAATGGGATAAAATAATTGAAGAAATTAGCAAAGCCAACCATTCGCTTAGTTTTATTCTCAAAATGAGCAGCTTGCAAACATTGGAAGGCAACCAACTGCATATTACCGTCCCCTACTCTTTTCACAAAGATAAAATTAGCGAAATAAACACAAAAAAAATCATAGAGCAAACTCTAACAAGCTCTTTCTCCGAACACATTACTCTTGCCTGCGAAGTTGCCGAAGAGTCCAGGCCTCAAAACAATGAAGACGACTCCGAATTAAACAAGCTGGCTGCTGATTTTGGCGGTGAATTAGCATAGCCCTATGAAACAAATACGCTTTAAACATTTTATAGTCACTCTCGTTAGCAGTTTTTTACTACTCCCTACTTCCAATATCTACGCTGCCGAAGAAAAAATAAACTTGTCTGTACCATACGTACCCGAAGCACCAGACGGTCGGATGGTTAAACCATGGAACAATTCTTGCGAAGAGGCTTCTACGGCCATGCTAGACGAGTATTATTTTGGTAACCGAGACAAAGGTGTTACCAAGACAAAAGCCAAAAAATCTATCCTCTACTATATAAACATCGAGAACAAATTATTTGGATACAACGGCAACACCAACGCTGCCGAAATGACAAAAGTAATAAATGAATATTCCAAATATTTTGAAGCCAAAATAAAAACCAATCCTACTTTGGAAGATATAAAAAACGAACTCCGCGCCGGCCGACCGGTAATCCCTCTACTGTACGGAAAAAACCTCAATAACCCCCGTATTTTATTCTCCCGAAGCGGTTCTTATTATCATGTTTTTGTAATAAAAGGCTTTGATGACGCCAAAAAAGAATTCATTGTAAACGACAACGGCGACCTAAAACAAGGGCTTGACTTGCGCTACTCCTATGATACAATCATGGGCGCTTTACGTGACTACGATCACAAGACGCAAAAAACTGTAAAGCCGGCTACAGTTCTGTTTACTAGCCAAAGAATGCTGGTAAAAACCAAAGACAGCGGCCGAATTTATCTTATTAAAGATAATCAAAAACATCACGTCAGTTCTCCTCAAACATTCAAAACCAACAAATGGAAATGGAGTTTTGTAATGGTGGTAGAAAAAAATTGGCTAAACAAATTTCAAACTGGCCCGTCAATCTAACTTTTAGCTGTCATCCTGAGTACCCAAAGGGCATAAACTGACGAAGGATCTATACCGATAAAAGAAAATCAAACAAACTCCGAGGTGGTCTAATGGTAGGACAGCAGACTCTGAATCTGCTTATCTTGGTTCGAATCCAAGCCTCGGAACTAAATAAAACATCCAATTAAAATTGGATGTTTTATTGTTTCCGGGCATGGATGAGAAGTTCATGCCCCACAATAAAATGTAGGGGTAAATCCAAGCCTCGGAACAACTTATGCACCATTGATTTTTTGCCTAAAAAGGAGTATAATATACTGGCCTATCTTTTGGTAGGCAGGAGGAAATTCATGGGTACCCGCACCAGAACTCGAACCATAGGCGCTGTCCAAGCCCTCATGGGTAGAGTGCTCCACCCGTGCGATGGCTGTCCCAACACAGGGCGTTCTCCGGAGTTCCACGAGGAATACCTCAAGCGCATCACCAAACTCTTCGTGGTCTTTTTCCAAGAAACAGGAATCGACTTGGCCGGAGAAGTAACTGCGCGCTTGGATATGCCGCTTGGCAAACGAAGCAACCGGCTCTACTGGCATCTAAAGTTTTGGCTAGCGAGCCAGATGCCTGCAGGCTCAAAAGAGAGAGCCTACTTCACCGAGGTAGACATACAAGAAAAACCGAAAGACTAGCTCATTCAAACAATCCTCCGAAAGGAAAAATAAAAAAACACGCACCCCTGCTTCACGTAGGTGGTGCAACAAAAAATCACTCGCACCCCTACTCAAGATCCTCTATATCTAGAAGACTTAAGCGGAGGAGACAAAAGACGAGTGATTTTTTGATTCAACAGAATTGATTCAGCGGAATCATGTCGCGTAACGTCCATTGAAGCCCGGCGCTGTTAAAACAATTTACATTCTAAAAACAAAAACAAAGGAAATTCTTTTCTAGCCTTATCTTCGGCCGCAAAACGCGGACCTTTTGTGGGTTCACGATGAGAAATCCACTCTTCACATTTAGCTACACCGAAACCATTTTTTCGAAACATTTTAAAATACCACTGTAAAGATCTATGAAAAGAAATAGTTTTTTCTGAATTTCTTTTTCCAGGATTCATATCTATTTCTATTTTTGATTCGGACAAATATTCATCCATACGACGATACTGCGCCCATTCTTTTTCGTCCCAGCCCCAACTAGATACTTTGGGCGCACGAAATGCCGGATGGTTCAAAACCAAAAATAAACTTCCTTTTTCTTTTAGCGCTCTTGCGCATTCTTTTAAAACTTCATCTACGTTTTGTATATTTTGCAAAGCCAGTACAACCAAAATAGAATCTACCGACTTATCTGCACAAAATTGTATGTTATCGGCCGGAGAAACATAGTACTCAACACCAGGCGTTGCATGTTTTTTTGCTAGACTAATCAATTCCGAAGAGATGTCGGAAGCAATTACTTTTGCACCACTTTTGGCCATTACTCTAGAAAAAAATCCTTGTCCGCAAGCCAAATCCAAAACCACTTGGTTTTTATCCAAATTCATAGAACGCATTAGATTTGGCAAAATAACCCTGCTTTGGAATGAGTCATCGTCCTTTTCCAGCATGCTATCGTACCAACTGGCTACCTTTCCCCAAGAAGTGGATTTTTTCATACAACTGATAGTTTAGCGAAAATAAGCTCTGCGGTCAAACATTCCACCTTGCAAAAACACTCTAAATCTGATAATATTTCCGATATGTCAAACATCATAGACGGCAAAAAAATTGCAGCCAAAATAGAAAAAGAAACTGCCAAGGCTGTATCTGCCCTAAAAGCTAAAGGCATTACCCCAAAATTGGCAGTTGTTTTAGTTGGCGACAACAAAGCCTCTCGCCTTTATATAAAAAGAAAAAAAGAAGCAGCCGAACGGGTCGGTATTAGTTTTGTTTTGCATGAATTTTCCAAAAATATTTCCAAAGAAGATCTTGTTGGCGCTGTAAATAAAATCCAAAAAGACCGCGCACTAACCGGTCTTATTATCCAACTCCCCCTACCTGAACGCTTATATAAACCAGAAGTTCTAAATGCTATTAACCCAAACATAGACGTAGACTGTCTTACTGATGCCAACATCGGCAAACTGGTAATGAAAACAAACCTAATCGAACCTCCAACTCCTTGGGCAGTAATAAAAACTTTAAAAGAAATAAAATTTAATCTGGTTGGAAAAAACGCAACTATCGTTGGCGCAGGCGCGCTGGTTGGCAAACCACTGGCCATAATGCTTGTAAACGAACTGGCTAGTGTTACCACCTGCAATAGCCATACTAAAAATTTAAAAAATAAATGCCTAGAAGCAGATGTAATTATCTCCGCTGTAGGCAAACAAAACTTGATTACCGCCGACATGGTAAAAAAAAGTACGGTAGTAATTGATACCGGCATTGTATATGTAGACGGCAAAATGCACGGCGATGTTGATTTTATACCAGTTTCCAAAAAAGCTAGCTTCATTACCCCTACCCCGGGCGGCATTGGCCCACTTACAGTGGCCAAACTTCTCCTAAACACGGTAACTTGCGCGAAAAAAATTAATAATGTAGTGTAAATACAAAGGGGGGTAAACGCCAATGGCAAAAAGCGCCGTAAGTTTTTATTTGCTTTGCAATGATTTCTTCAATCCTAATGGAGGAAAGTGCAACGGTGAACTAGTTGATGTTGGCCCAGAAAACGGAGGGAAATACGTTACTCGCCTAAAATGCCGCAGATGTGGTCGTATTATCTATATCGAAATAACTGACTTGCACAGAAAGCTCGAAGATGCGAAGCGTAGAGCTTTCCAGGATAGTACTAGAGACTAAAATGCTTGCACAACAGACTATACTCATGCCAAGCAAATGGGCGGAACAAAGGGTTTGTCGGTAATTTCCCAAAAAACCGTCCAATTTAAATTCAAAATCTTTATTCACAAACCATATACACAACCAAATTTGACACCAAAATATACAAATGTTAGGATGAATTTATCACCGCCAAAAGCGGGATCCTCGATTTTGTAATGAAGCCAGGAAGCTTCAACAAAATCGGGACAATTTAATTATATATCTGTGGAAGTGAGGTTTGATTCCTCCACTGTGCCGCAACGGTAAACCCATGCAATTGGCTTGGGAAGTCCGATCTTCAGATATAGGCCCTATAAACATAGGGTTCGTCCCGAGCAGGAGATAAAATATTTTATTTTTGAATCTTTTCCGCTCGGTAAAGATTTTTTTGTTGTTAGCGACGAGATTTTCTATTAAGAAAATCCGTCTGGCTAACAATCTTGCCGAAGCCGTAGCGAAGGCGGATACTAATAAATTTAATATGAACAAACATCTACACCGCATTTTAATTATACTTATTTTTATATCTGTTTCGGCGGCGGCTTACTTATTTTCTACACCAAAAAACAATACAACCCCACTCCTGATAAATACTTCTACCACCCCTCAAGTAAAAATAGAAGAATTAAAACCGGCAACATTGGAAGAAAATAAGGCTAAAAAAACCGAGGATTCTGTACCTACCACTCCCACGACGCTTAGCGTCGTAACAGGCACGCTCAGCGTGCCACCCACTTCCACAACTCCCACAGAAACTATACCGGTTAAATTTAAAATCACAGACAAAGAATACGAAATAAATATAAAACCGGGCGCATCTGCTTACGAAGCCATGGACACCCTGAGGAAATCAAATCAAATATCATTTTCTACAAAAGTTTTCTCTGGATTAGGACAATTTGTTGAAGAAGTAGATGGAATAAAAAATTCCCCCTCTACTGGATTCTACTGGACATTCTATATAAATAATCAGGAAGCCAAGGTAGGAATTTCAAACTACACTATAAAACCTAATGATTTAATTACTTGGAAGTACGAGAATAAATAAATATTATATGTTAAAAAATAAACTAAACGGATTAAAATATTTGGTAATTTTAGGAGCGCTATTGTGGTTTTTGCCTGCTCTGGCAGATGAAACAGCTAGTTCCACTCCAGACACAGTTACATCTACTCCAGAAATTGTAACTTCTACCCCAGATATGGCAACTTCCACAGTTGAAATTACATCCTCTACTCCGCCCAGTGACGAATCGACCAGCACAACAACTGAATCTAATATTGAACTGGCTACTACATCCATAAATTTAACAGTGGCCACAAGCCAAGAAACATTTTCTTTCCCTAACTTACTAGTTACTGAGTGTCCAGAAACAAACGATAGCCCAACTACAACGCTAAATGCACGTTGTGCTTTATTACAGTCGGGATTATCTACAACCTGGTCTGCTTATGGAAATATGTTATTTTTAGACTCTGTTAATTCTTATATTAACGATTGGGCTGCTAGCACATTTTGGAACTGGTTTTTTAATTTAGAATACGGACAAACAGCTCTAAACCAGTTTTCTCTGACCACAACTCCAAATACAAACCAGGATATTTTGCTTACATACGACCTTGCTCCATTAAAAATTAACGCTTCCTCTACTCTTGAAATAGGAACAACCACAACTGTTAGCATAGAAGAATTTAATTTTATTCAAGCTGCCTGGAAGCCAGCTACTAGCAGCACTATATATATAAACAGCTCTTCATTCTCTAATGAAACTGGGACGTACTATCTTTTTGTATCTTCAACTGAACCAATTATTATACTTGGAACTAAACCAGGATTTATTACTACTGAACCTATTACCCTAGTCCCGACTACAACACCCGTATCTACATCTACCACCGAACAACCATCAAACAGCGGTGGAGGCTCCGGAACTGCACCAGCCATACGCACAACAGAAATAAATAATGCTGTGCAAAAAATATTAAACTTCTTAAAATCCAAGCAACTAAATGACGGCTCTATTGTTGATTTACAAATGTCCGACTGGACAGCGATGGCGTTTGGCGCCAACGGTACCTATGCCCAAGACGTACGAACCTCCACATTCTCTCTTTATGATTATCTAAAAGTTACAATCGTTACCTCTACCACCGATACATTAAATAAATGTACCGAATACTCACGACATATATTAGGACTTCTATCTAGCGGATTTAGCAAAACAAATACACAAATAATTGATCTAAAAAATAAAATTAAAACTGAATGTTTAAATAACGGAACAGTTGGCCAAGCTGGCATAAACGACGATATATTTATTCTAATGGCGCTACTTGCCACAAACGAAAGTACCAATAGCGAAATTGTACAAACATCTGTAAATGCTATTAAAACAGACCAACAAGAAAGCGGTGCGTTTACTTGGAATGGTTGGGTAGGACAAGATGCAACTGGCGCAGCTATAAACGCGTTAAAATATGCTTCTACTTTTGGAATTATTGTAGACGACTTAATATTCCAAAAAGCAAAAAGCTACCTTCACAGCACTCAACTTACCGATGGTGGTTGGGGCTTTGATACAACTTCTGACCCTAACCTTACCAGTTGGGCTATGTACGGTATAAACGCCCTTGGAGAAGGTCAAACACAATGGACAACCTCTGGCAACCAAAACCCTTGGACGGCTTTGGTAAGCAAGTTAGACAATGCTGGCCATTACACAAGCCCTTGGAGTGCCGATGGAATTGACTGGTTTGCCACCAAACACGCCGTACCAGCCCTCTTGAGTAAATCATGGCCAATTATACTTGCACCCATTACACAGCCCTCTTCTGGCGGTTCTGGAGGCTCAGGCGTTACTCTATCGACTTCCACTGAGGTTGTTAGTATAATAACTACCACGACGCTTAGCGTCGTAACCGGCACGCTAAGCGTGCCACCAATTTCTACAAGTACTAATATAGAAAATGAAAATGCCGGTCAAATACTAGGAATGCGGATAGAAAACGAGGAACCACAAATAAAAATAACAGGAGAAAAAATTGTAAAACCAAAAGCAGCAATCAAAATAGCGACAAATTTAGAACCCACCACCACTTTATCTACGAATGATAACCAAAAAACAGATGAAAAAACAGAACTAAAACAAGAAAAAAATAGCACCGACTCCCCTGCCAGAGAAATGATAAAAAAACTTTTGGCCATCTGTCTTATGTCTGCCAGCGCAATAGCAATATATCTAGGATTTAAATCTATTACAAAATAATAGTTAACTAATACTTTGAAACACATATGCAAAAATATATTCCCGCTTTCCTTCTTATCATTTTAGGTGTATCCACACGCCTTCTTCCGCACCCAGCCAACTTTGCCCCTATCGCAGCCATCGCCTTATTTGCCGGCATTTATTTACCAAAAAAATTCGCAATCATACTACCACTAGTAGCTATGCTTGTAAGTGATTTCTTGCTTGGATTTTATCTTTGGCCGGTTATGGTATCGGTTTATTTATCCTTTGTAATTACCGGGTTTATAGGTCTTGGTATTCAAAAACAAAAAAAAGCTAGCACCATCCTTGGTGGCACGCTTCTAGCCAGCATTTTATTCTTTATCATTACCAACGGTGCAGTCTGGGCTTTTGGAACTATGTACACCCATAATTTAAATGGCCTATTACAAAGTTACCTAATGGCCTTGCCCTTCTTCAAAAATACTTTACTAGGCGATCTGTTCTACACCGGCATATTGGTTGGAAGCATGGAAGTAATTCAAAATTATACCCTAAACAAAAACCTCGTCTCCAAACTAGAAGCACCAATAACTAAATAATAAACTACGCATAAGGAAGCTCTGCTGGTGGCTCTTCTACCGGCTCTTCGGCTACTTGCACAGCTTGAACTTTTCTCTTTAGAGGACTTTCGATTAATTCTTCTATAGGTAAATTGATAGGGGGTTCGGCTCTCTTGCCGCCAGTCTTTTGTAATAGCGGAGTCTTTACAAGTGGCAATGGGAAGTGCCACAAAGTAGCCAGCTCTTGTATGTTTAAAATATAAGGGCTTTTACCCATCTTCATTTTACGTTTTTTATATGCCTTAACAAACTTTCTTTTTAACTCGGCTATCTGGTAATTTTTGAAGGCATAGTGTGCGCTGGTCGCCATAGATGGCACTATAGCATTGCGACCACTATAATTGAACTGATTTAAAGAACCAATAAAACCATCCAAACAGCGCCCTGGGTTGAAGAACTCCTTTGGCGCCGCATACAAAATTCTAGCCTTGGTTTTGAAACCAATTTTGGAAATTTTTTCTTCTATGGCGCTAATTGTATCTTTTACACCAGGAGTTAAATCCGAAATTTTACCAGGTGGTTTTTCTACACTATGAGAATCCCCCGGCGGTGATAACGGATTACCTTGTACAGCATTAAGCAAATCTCCTGCCAAAGTACTTAAAAAGCTTGAAAAAAAGTTTGAACCATGGGATGCTTTTTTATTTTCTATAATACTTTTAATCAAATCTATACCCTTCTTTTTCCAACTATCGGCTGCAGGTTCAATAATAATCTGGAACCAAAGATTTTCTCCCGGACCAATGCGGGTAAAGTTTTCTAATATAGAGGCCATCGGATCGTTGAAATTAAAATCTGTAGTAACGCTATGTTCAAATTCAGAATACGTACGAATTGGATAAGGGTCTGCAGCTGCCAAACCAAATTCTACCCCAAACATATTGTGGGTATCATTTGGATATTTGTCGGGTATTAGATGAACATAATCCTCTACCTCAGTAATTTCGGCCATCGGATACTGGGCGTAGATAGCAGCTTCTACCAAATCACGATGTGCATTTTCGGTATAAATTAAAAACTGAATATATCCTTCTAGACTAATTATTTCTAAACTAAACCATTTTTGCTTAACACCTTGCCAATATTTTTCACCAAAATTTGGCTCATATAAAGCCCCGCTAAGATGGGCAAAAATCTGCTCTACTGCTTTTGGGCTTTGTATAGTATCTGGCGGAACGTCTACCGCGAGCACCACCCATTGCCAATTTTCTTTGTATTGGTCCTCTTTTATTTCAAGCCAAAAATAAGCGCCTACAAAAAATACCAACAGAGACAGAGCAACCCATCCGATTATAGCAAAAATAACCTGCACCAATTGTGGGAAAGGCAACTTCAAAATATCTACCCAAAAAGCAAAGTCAACTACTAAACCAAATGGTAATTCTGCTGCTCCCATACCTACTTCTTAAGAATAGAAAATATACCGCCGTAAACGATAAACATGCCAAAAATAGTCCACCACCAACCATATTGGCTAGATACCCATCCGCTATAATAGGCCATAGCACAAATAAGTGTGGCGCAAATTGCCACCAGATGACGAACAAAATTATCGGACATATTAATTAAGAATTATGAATAATAAAAAGCTTTATAATTCTAAAGTATTATATGGGCTAAAGCCACATATAGGGACTAAAGCCCATATAATTACGTCAGGTCTCATATAAAAGTAAACTTTTATAATTCAACCTTAGTAATTATAACGTCCCTCGCTCGATGCTATATTAAAAATAATATTTCATTCTCGCTCAGTTCCATTATACCATAACCCCCTACCTAAACCAAAAACCCCCGACAAAGTCGAGGGTTTTGGTTTAAGAATGTGAATACTATGCTCTGCGCTCCTGCCATTTGTATACAAATACAAGCAGCGGACTAGCAATAAATATAGAGGAATAAGCGCCGCTAGCAATACCAATAAGCAAAGCCAAAGCGAAATAGTGGATACTAAAGCCTCCGATAAAAAACAAAGCGAACAAAGGCAACATGGTTTTGAAGGTGGTATTTATAGAACGCATCAGAGTTTGGTTTAAACCCATATTTACCACTTCGTCAAAATTATCAGCACTGTGTCTGAGCAAATTTTCACGGATACGGTCGTAAACCACAATGGTATCGTTTACTGAATAACCAAGCACTGTCAGAATTGCCACCACAAAAGCTATATCTACTTCTACTCCATAGAATCTTCCCAACACAGAAAACACACCCATTACCAACAAAACATCATGGAAAAGGGCTACTATGGCCAACGCACCGTATTTCCAGCTTGCAACTGGTCTAGAAACTTTTCTAAAGGCATAAGCCACATATCCGATGATACCCAAATTTACAAGTATGATTGCCAAGAGAGATCTGGATTTTAATTGTTTACTAATAGCCGGACCAATGGTTTCGAATCTGTCTTCATGCACCAAAACACCACTAGGGGCTAGCTTATTTGCCATTTCTTTAAGCACAAATTGGTGCTCTTCTTCCGAAAGAAATTCGGATCTGATAATAACGCCATTTTCTCCTGTTTTTTGAAAAAAAGTATTTTTCAAATCTATATTATCAAATATTTTTTTAAGCTCTTCGTTGTCTGGTCTGGTGTTAAATGTAACCTCTAACAGAGACCCGCTAGTGAAATCTATGCCTGGCTTTAATCCCCACATGAACAAGAAAGCTAAACAAGCTACGGTCACAATGGCGCTAAACACTATCAAGACTTTGGAATATTTAATGAATGGAATTATCATAGTAAGCTCTATAATTTTATTTATTGATTTAACGAAATCATGCCACGTAACGTCCTTTGAGACGCGGCGCTTAAATTAATTCTTTCTTTTTACTATACCCCAAAAACAAGACATTCGCTTCGTCCTTCATTAACAATAAAACAGCTCTAATTATGGTGCGTGTAAGCACAATCGCAGAGAACATACTAACCATCACGCCGATGGCCAAAACTACTGCGAAGCCCTTCACAAAACCACCCATCCAAACCATAAATATACAACTAATCAAAGTGGTGGTGTTACTATCGCGAATAGAAGGCCAAGCACGAACAAAGGCTTCTTCTACAGCAGATTTTAGACCTCTACCAGATCTAAGCTCTTCTTTCAAACGCTCGAAGACAAGCACGTTGGCATCTACCGCCATACCAATAGAAAGAATAAAACCGGCGATACCAGACAAAGTAAGCGTTACATTTAATACCTTAAACAATACCAAGTTAAGCAATACATATATACACAATGATGCAGCGGCCAATACGCCAGGCAATCTATAATAGATAACCATATAAATCAAAACTGCAATCAAACCATAGATACCGGCCATAAAGCTCTTCTGCAAAGAGTCTGCTCCCAAAGTTGCATCAACTTTTTGCTGACTAATAAGCTCTACTGGCACTGGCAAAGCTCCGGAGTTTAGACGTTGAGCCAAAAGACGAGCTTCTTGAAGTGAGAAACTGCCACTAATAACAGCGCTACCCGTTAAAATTGGTTCATTAACTTGCGGAACGCTAATAGCAGAGCCATCCAAAAATATAGCTACCGGCCTACCTGTATTACGTCTAGTCAAATCAGCAAATAATTCCGTGCCTTCATCGTCAAAATTCAAAGCTACCTGCACTTGTCCAGTTTGAGAGTCCTGACTTACTTCGGCGCGTTTTAATTGCTTTCCGGACAAACCAGTGGTTTTCCATTGTTCTGCCGGCGGCACAATATCAACCGGTTTTTTTATTTTTATAGAAATTCTAGCTACATTATAAGTTTTAACGGTTGAAGAAGCGTCCGCGCCTTCTTTTTCTTGCGCAGAAAGTCTTTTTATAATATTTAAACCATCAAAACTACTTATTAGTTCTTTGCTAACTTCTCCGTCTTTATGAGTTTCGGCCCATTTATAAAATTCTGGGAAAATTGCATTATCAATAAAACCTAAATCGCCACCGTGGGATTCCACACCTTCGTCTTCGGAATATTTAATAGCTGCATCGGTAAAATCCATACCGCTAGCAATATCTTTTAAGGCTTCACTTGCCTTGGCTCTAGCTTGAGCATTATAGGTATTCATTTCTTTTTTCTCTTCCGCGGTAAGTTCTCGTAACGGCTCATCACTTTCTTCTTTGAACTCCAAAATAGGTGTTTCACCAATCATTTTTATAGCTTGGCTAACATCGGTAATACCCGGCAATTCTACAATTATTCTATAATCATCATTTACGCGAGTTGTTTGCACCAAAGGTTCAGAAACTCCCAAACCACCACGCACACGACGTTCTATAACATCACGAACACCTTCTACTGCATCGGCTTTGTCTGCACCAAGAATAACTTCGGTGTTAGCATGATAAACAAGATGGGCGCCGCCTTGGAGGTCTAGACCCAAACTAAAACCTTTGTTTGGCAAACTAGGGATACCGATGTTGGCTTTTGCATTAACCCAACTTATACCTTTGTTGGCATACGTAGGAAAGACAATAATCAGACAAAAAACGGTTAGAAGAAAAATTAAAAAAACACGCGATTTCAGAGTGTCTTTTGATACGGTTTTAACCTGATTTTTTACGGCCATAAATATAAGGGATTAAGGGACAAATTAAGACTTAATATTTAGATACTAAACCTGCTTAATCTTAATGGATTTGGGTATTTTTGGCAAGAGCTACCTATATAGTACAGGGGATAAATTTATTCCCCAATATATTCAAACCTAGGCATTGTTTTGCCATCTACTTCTACATTTTCTGTAAACACTGATAATGGTCGCACCCACATACTGTGCTCACTACTATATAGTGGTCGATAGATAACAACATCTTCTAAAGTAGCTTCAATTTTACCAACACCAATCACTTCGTATTCTTTTTGTTTATAATGCCTATATTTTCCAAGTTTTAACATAAATTTTCAAACTTGAACTATAAATTTTCTTCGTGCGTTTGCTTATCAAAGCCAAACAGTCTTTCGTGCGTCAATTGAATCTTTTTCGGTCTCAACATATACCACGAATCGCCTTGCAAAACATCTTCGTCCTCTTCTGGTTCTGGCTTATTTCTTTTGGCAAAATGCTTAACAGCCAAATCATACCGCGGACCATCTATTCTTTCGATTTCACCTTCAAATTGAATACCTAGATTATCTTCACCAATACCGCTTACAGTTATGGTGCCAGCTGCTTTATTATTTTGATCCACCGCTTGCGAATGTCTAACTTCCGGATCAGACATCCAATAAATATTTAAATCGTCATCATGAACATAAATAACATCACTTACCCATACCCCACTACTATCGGCAGTGGCCAAACTCATTAGGTAGCCTTGCTCCAAAACTTCTTGAATTAATTCTCTTAAATCGTGAGTCATACAATGTTGTTATGCTCCATGACACTTCTTGTATTTTTTGCCACTTCCACAAGGACAGGCATCGTTACGCCCAATTTCCTTTCCATCAGCATCTTTTTCTTTATGATTACCGCTAGATACTTCTATTTCACCATCTATCGCATCACTCGCTCCTTTAAACTGTAAATTTTTACTTTTACCCATTACCGAAGGCGCCAACTGAATGCCCAAATTTACTTTGTAGATTAAATATACGACTTCTTTTTGAATCAGGCTCAGCAATTCGTTAAACATGCGGAATGTTTCTTTTTTGTATTCTACCAAAGGATCGTGCTGACCATAGCCACGCAAACCAATACCGGTACGCAAATAATCTACGGCCACCAAATGATCTACCCAAAGATTATCCATAGCGCGAAGCAAGACTTGTTTTTCTATTTCAAGCAATATAGCTTGATCTGGCACAGCGCGCACCAATAATTTTTCGTACTTTTGATTAGCCAAGTCAACCAAATATTCTACGATCTTTGTGCGAGATTCTACATCGGCTAATTTTTGACCATGTTCTCCGGAAGACAAATCGGTAATACTGTTTTTTTCTTCGTCAGTTAAAGCAAAGATAGTAGCTACTGTTTCCAAAATTTCTTTTACATTCCAATCATGACGACTTTCGCTATTGGTATGGAAAGAAACAACTTGTTCTATTTCTTGCTCTACCATTGCCAAAATCATTTGACGCATAGTTTTGGCACCTTCCGGCACGGAGTTCGTTTTTTCATTTTCAAACGCTTCCAAAACTTCTCGGCGTTTGCCATAGATAACTTCTCGGTGACGATTAAGCACATCATCGTATTCAAGCAAATGCTTACGAGTATCAAAATGCATGCCTTCTACTTTTCTTTGAGCAGATTCCAAAATTCGAGTAATCATCCCCTGCTCTATCGGCATATCGTCTGGCACTTTTAGAGTTTCCATTACCGAACGAATACGATCTCCGGCAAAAATACGCATTAAGTCATCATCGGTAGAAAGATAAAATTGAGATTCACCCGGATCGCCTTGGCGACCACTACGTCCGCGCAACTGATTATCTATACGACGACTTTCATGGCGTTCGGTACCAATTACAAACAAACCGCCGGCAGCACGTACTTTTTCAGCTTCTTCAGGCACAATCGGATTTCCTCCAAGGAGAATATCCACACCACGACCAGCCATGTTTGTAGCCAAAGTCACTGCACCAACTCGGCCAGCTTGGGCTACTATTTCACCTTCTCGTTCGTGATTTTTGGCATTTAAAATTTCGTGTTTTATTCCTTCTCGTTCCAAATACAAACTTAAAGCTTCATTTTTGTCTACTGCCACTGTACCGATAAGTACCGGCTGGCCTTTGGCTTGCAATTCTTTTACAGTCAAAGCAATAGCTTTATATTTTGCTTCTTCGGTTTTATAAATTCTATCCGGATGATTTCGGCGTTGGTTTAATTTATTTGGCGGAATTACCACTACTTCTAATTTATAAATTTTTCCAAACTCTTCGGCTTCGGTAACAGCAGTGCCAGTCATGCCGGATAGTTTTGGATACAATCTAAAATAATTCTGGAAGGTAACTGTAGCCATGGTGCGACTTTCTTGTTGTATAGCCACACCTTCTTTGGCCTCTATGGCTTGATGCAAACCTTCACTATAGCGTCTACCTGGCATTTTTCGACCAGTAAACTCATCCACAATCATAACTTCACCATTTTCTACGATATAATCTCGGTCTAACAAAAACAAAGCATGTGCCCGCAATGCTTGCTCTACATGGTGAACCATAGTTATTTCACCTTCTGCATAAATATTTTCTACACCCAGCCATTTTTCCATTTTATTTAAACCAGCTTCTGTAAGTGTAGAAGATCGCATCTTTTCGTCTACATTATAATCTTCATTTTCTTTTAACCTACTTACCAGTTCGGCAAACTTATAATACATGCTTGTAGCATCTTCGGCCGGAGCGGAAATAATAAGCGGGGTACGCGCTTCATCAATTAAGATAGAATCAACTTCGTCTACGATTGCATAAAAAAATGGACGTTGCGACATTTCTCGTTTACTTTGCACCATGTTGTCGCGCAAGTAATCAAAACCAAATTCGTTGTTAGTTCCATAAGTAATATCGCAAGCATAAGCTTCTGGCCTGGAGCATGGCTCCAAAAATTCTGTTTCTACTTTATACATTCCTTTAGCATCTCGTTCTTTGTCTGCCTCACTGCCTTCGGATAAATTTTCTTCCGGTTTTATAGATTTTTGCGCATTATATTTAAAAGAAAATAATTGCTGTTGAATAATACCAACCGTTAGACCAAGCGCGTCGTAAATTTGAGCCATCCAAACTGCGTCACGTTTGGCCAGATAATCATTTACAGTCACTACATGCACACCCTTTCCGGCCAAAGCGTTTAGATATGTTGGCAAAGTACCCACCAAAGTTTTACCTTCACCCGTACCCATTTCGGCAATACTGCCACGATGGAGCACGATACCGCCGATAAGCTGCACATCAAAGTGACGCATACCTGTTATGCGCTTGGAAGTTTCTCGCACTACTGCAAATGCTTCTGGTAAAATATCGTCTAGAGTTTCTCCATTTGCCAAACGTCCTTTAAACTCATCCGTTTTGGCACGCAAATCTGCCAGAGTTAGTTTTTCCATTTCTGGTTCTAAAGCATTAATTTCTGCTACTGCTGGCTGGATACTGGTAATAACTTTGGCGTTTGGGTCTCCAAAAATTTTAGTAAAAAAAGACATACATTTTAGGGAATTTCTACAGAATTATTACAAAAACAAGCCTCTGTAAAGCTTGCCTATTTTATCATAAAGCACACAGATAATCAAGCCTTTGTTGTAGCCAAAATTATAGCGTTCTTTACTCGTTCTGCTTCTCTTTCTATTACTTCTCCATCGTATTCGCCGGAGTGTGCGGTAACGCCCTCATAAATGGGTCGTTTCTGATCTAAATGCAAATCAAAAACCACAGAATCGCCTTCGGTTTTAATATACACATGAAAACGAGGATAAAAATCACGATGGATACGCTTGGCAAAACTAGTTTTACCCATACGCCTATCTATAATTTTGGCATAGCCACAACGCAAAATAGATTTTTCCGAATCGGCTATCTGGGATTTTACAAACTTTATTAGCATACTAAATTGTACCATGTTTTATATAAAAAACGCTCTGAAATATTCTAGTTACTATTTCCGATTCGCACAAAACAATTACGGCAAACTGGCTGATATGTAAATGTTCCATCGTCGGGTATAACGGGAGGCATACCACCGGTAAGCGGCACTCCTTTATTAAAGACTTGGGAATAAACTGCATTTGGTTGGCGACAAATTTCACAAACAGCTTTTTTATATTTAACTTCTCTTGGACCTAATTCCAAAAGAGCTTTTACAATATCAAACATTTTGCCCTGATAATCTATATCCAAACCTGCAGCCACCACTTTTACTCCTTTATTTAACAACTGGGACACCACAGCAACATCTGCTGGGTCAAACATATGTATCTCGTCTATACCGACAACGGCGAAATCTTTCTGCAAAGCATCGGCTAAAGTGCTAACTTTTTCCGCCTCTATTACCACTCCGTTTCTAGAAGAGATGTGTTGGTCGCGAACATTGCGCGCAGACTGATAAAGAACAAAAGGAATATCTGTATATTTAAGTGGCGCAAAATGACTTATAAGATCAAACGACTTTCCACTTTTCATCGGCCCGAGAATTAGAGTTAGATCCATATTTGAAATGAATGAGGAAATAAATGAGCTTGCTTATTTATTTCCGAGTGAGTGAAAATATATGCGGCGAAGCTCCTATATACGAAGTGAGTGAATAAAATATTTAGCTTGCTAAAATATTTTTGAGCGAACGAGTATATATGGGCTTTAGCCCCTATACGCGAAATGAGTGAGACAATAAGTTAAATGTATTTAACTTATTGCGAACGAATGAGTGTATATGCGGCTTTAGCCCATATATTCGAAATGCTAACATAAAACCAATAATAGTATATCACGCCCTAATCATTTTAAAAATCTACTTAAAATATAAAGGGTCGGATTCGCTAAGCGAATATCGACCCCTTCCAGTCTAAAATTTAATAATTTCATTCACCACAGCCTAACTTCCAGAGACAGTTGCCCACCCAGGGAGGAGTCCTCTTGGCCGAAAGAACCAAGAAACACTACTCCAGAGAAGCAGAAACTGCTTTCACACAGCTTGATGCCGGGCATGGCGTAGAACAAATTGAGAGGCTTATTCAGCTTATCTGCAGCAGTGTCTGGATCCACATCTGCTGCACGCAAGAGATCTTCGCCAGTCTTGTCTACATCAATCTGACCCTTAATCCTTACTCGTTGCCATTCTCCACCAAACAGCAGATAAAGCCCACTCCTGAGTCGAAGACTCGAGTCAAACCCAAGTTCAAGACTAAGAAGCTTACCATCTACATTGACATGTTCGGCAGCAAAGTCAGTGAAGTCAAACCATGACTCCCCCAGCTTCACATCTAGCCTGTCAATATCCACCCTGGCTACGTTGGTTTCCAGAACTCCGAACCTAAGTCCGGTGGTAAACCTCCCTCCAAGAGTGGCACCGAGCCGACCCCAAGTCTCCAAACCTTTCTCGAAGGCATACAAAGAAACTTTCCAATTTTCCTCACGATGCTTGATGCCAATATCGCCACTGTAGCGGTTGGCTCCAAGCGTAAAGTTCAGAAAACGGTAGTGAAGGCGACAGTTGCCGCCAAAGCTCCATCCCCAACGCACAAAGCGATTATCACCGCTTTTAACGCTCTGCGAAGACCCGGTTTGAACACGGGCTTGCAAATTAGTTCCGCAAGACAAGAAGCTATTGGACTTTAGGGTAATTACCGGAGTTGCCTCCATAGGCTCCGGCACCGGGGTTGCCTCTTCAGGCTTCTGCTTTGCCTGAGCAATAGCAGAAGAAGAAAGACCCCCCAGAGCAACCAATACAAACGCTGCAAAAACTTTCAGGGTACAACTGCGCATGGTACTGCCCTCCCACTAGGTAGATTAAACTGCCACTTGTTTTATGTCAAATAATGAAGCCGGCAGAATAGTATTTGGTTTACTTGAAGAATTTTTATTTATAAAAATTGCTATATTTCTGTCTTAATTTTGCCAGTTTAGGTTCAATTACAGCTTGGCAATACGCTTGAGTTGGATTTTTGGCAAAATATTTTTGATGATATTCTTCGGCAGAATAAAATTCCTGAACCGGTTTTAATTCCGTCACAACTTCGTCATCGTAAACTTTTTCTTCATTTATTTCTTTTATTATTTTTTCGGCTATTTCTTTTTGTGTTTCATTTTCATAAAAAATTACCGAACGATACTGCGTCCCGATATCATTGCCCTGACGATTAAGTGTTGTAGGATTATGGATTACAAAAAATATATGCAAAATATCTTCCAAGGTTATTTGCACAGGATTATAAGTGATTTTTACCACTTCCGCATGTCCGGTACCTCCACCACAAACTTGTTCATACGAAGGGTTTGACACACTACCACCGGCGTACCCAGACACAACCGATTCCACACCTTTTATACGGGAATAAGCTGCCTCCAAACACCAAAAACAACCACCACCCAAAATTATTGTTTCCATATTTTTATTTAACATGCATTGACCAACTAAAGACCGAGCGCTTCATTAATTTTGGCCTTATCAAAGCCTAAAATATTCACTTCGGTACCATCGTCTTTAACTATATGCGTGCAAGGAACACCCATTGATCCGCAGGCATCTATGGATTTTTGTTGTTCATCTGGACGTTCATCTAACAAAACATCTTCGTAAGTGACATTTTTTTCTTTTAGATAAGCCTTAAGCATTTTGCAATACGGACAAGTGCTGGTGGAATAAATTTTTACGCTAGACATATTTTTAAAGATTAATTAAATATTATTTTTTTAGAAAAAGATAGTAGTAAATCCAAATTGAGGCAAAAAATAAGAAAGTGGCAAGCGCTACCCAAATAAATAGTGGCACGGTTTCGGTAAAGGCTGAAAATAAAATTCCAACGACCACAGAAAGCGACCATATTATTTTCATCATGAGCAAATGCTTATACACACCCACATCAGATTTTCTGGCGGCGAGAGAAACACCTCCAATACCAAATAGCGCTGCCGCCACAAAGCGAGTTGTAATCGGGTCAATAACCCCCCAACCAAAAAAGCTAAGCGTTTGTTGTGGAAATAAGAACAAAGGAATCGCAAAAATATAATCCACTAAAAAATGAACGAAAAACCAACTACGAAGAGAATTTGGAATTTTTACTGCATCCAACATGTTTTATTATTAAACACGATAATAAAATTTCCCACACTAAATTAGTCTATATGTTTCTTAAACTCATCCAACGCCTTTATTTGCACATCCCAGAGATGAATCGTTGGACGCATTTTTTTAACCAAATCTAAGGCATCTTTAACTGTATAACCCTTCGAAATAAGATATGCAGCTACTAGAGTGGGCGCGCGCCCATGTCCATTTTTACAATGCACATAAACTTTATGTCCCAAGGCCGCCAATTGCTTTAAAATAGACGCGCCCAAAGCCAGCTGATCCGGATTGGATGGATTATGGTCCACTGTCGGCAACCATGTGTAAAAATCAACCCCAAACGGCATATCTAGATGGTTTTCTTCCAAAGAAATATCAGCTGTAATCCCCTCTTTATTCTTGAGCAGTTCATCAAAATGCATTCGACAACATTGATTAGTGCCTATATAAATACCATCAATAATATGATTGTAATCAATTTCTGCAACATGCATTGAATTTGCGCTATTACCTACTGGGTTTACGGTCATATTTTTTATATAAGATAATTATTATTATAATATATACAGCAAATTTCTGCAAAGCAAACGACGTGTTTACATCAAAAAAGACATGGATATAAAAAACGACTGCCTTTTGGGCAATCATTTTTCTATTTTATTGATTATCTGCGTCTGCGGAAATTTCTATTTCCTCCACTACCTCCACCGTGGCCACCAAATGGTCGTCTTGGCGGAAAGTTTCCTCTGCGATTATTATCTTCTTCTTTAAAGAAGCTAGGCGCAGAATTTGCTCTGCGAGGAGGCAGGACCGGCAACGCCATAATTGGAATTGTCTTTTTAATAAGTCTTTCAATTTGTTTTATATCTCCACGTTCATCTGGAGCAGCAAAAGAAATAGCTTTACCAAAACTTTCGGCACGACCAGTACGACCAATACGGTGTACATAATCTTCGGAATTGTCTGGCAAATCATAATTGATTACCAAAGAAATACCAGTTACATCGATACCGCGAGAAGCGATATCTGTAGCAACAAGCACTCTATATTTACCACGTTTAAATCCTTCCAAAGCTTCTTTGCGTTGTCCCAAAGATCTATTGGAATGAATTTCGGCAGCGGTATGACCCATGCCGCGGATGTTGAGCGTAATTCTCTTGGCACCATGTTTGGTGCGAGAAAAAACAAGAACAGAACCATTGCTTTCGGACAAAATCTTATCAAGCAATTGAGTCTTTGCATCTTTGGCAACGATAAACATTTCTTGTTCTACATTTTTGGAAGAAGTTCCAGCCGGAGCCACTTCTATACGCAAAGGTATTTTCATGTAGCGACTAGCAATTTCGGCAATCGCTCTAGGCATGGTTGCAGAGAACATTAAAGTTTGACGATCTGTTGGAACCATTCCCAAAATTTGTTTGATTTGTGGCATAAAACCAATATCAAACATGCGGTCAGCTTCGTCTAACACCACAATTTTCATTCTGTTTAAAGTAAGATTTCTTTGATCAATATGATCCATTAATCTACCTGGAGTAGAAACTATAATATGCGGACCACGAGCAAGCATCTGTCTTTGCTGGTAAGCAGAAGCTCCACCAATAAGAACAGCTGTGCGGAGACCAAGAGGTCTGCCAATTTTTTGCAACACTTCATCAACCTGCAAAGCAAGTTCGCGAGTAGGAAGCAAAATTAAACCCTGACCAGGACCTGTAATTTGAGACAAGATCTGGATCATAGGTATACCGAAAGCAAGTGTTTTACCTGTTCCGGTTTGAGCAATACCGACGATATCTTTGCCTTGTAAAGCCTGGGGTATACATTGGTGCTGGATAGGTGTAGGCACCAAAAATTTCAACCTCTCTAGGTTGTCGAGTAATTTAGGAGCTATGCCAAGATCGCTAAAACGACCTGGCGCTGGCGTGTTGTGTGTCATACTTGTATGTTTAGTGACCCGATATAACTATGGTCACTAATATTATGACACACGAGAGATTCGAGTCCTTGGCGAACCTAAAGGCAAGCCAATGATTTAAGAAAGATTAGTATAGCAAATAAAGGGCATTTTGTCAAGCTGTGGCACAACTAGCAGTAATCTAAACTACTGGAACCACCTAAATGGTAAAATATGGCTTTATCCATAAAGGTGGTATATATGTCAAATGAC
>MFRA01000002.1 GCA_001783215.1 Candidatus Magasanikbacteria bacterium RIFOXYD1_FULL_40_23
AGGTGTTTGCTGACAAAATGGGGTGATAAAGGGTAGTTGTAAAAAATGGAAAAAATTTAATTTAAAAAAAATAAAAAACGAATGTTTGCCTAACAGTTTGCAATAATATACAATACACACAATAAATAAATTTTAAGCATATGCCCAAAAAACTAAAAATTGCTTTCTACGGTGTTTGGCCAGAAATGAAAGATTACGTACGCTCCAAAATGAGTGGCTTTAGCGTGGCAATTTCCAACGAAAAAATCAGCGAAACAAATGTCAGTACCGACGCAGATGTATTAGCAGTTTTTGTAGAAATACCTGTAACCAAAAAAATTATAGAAAAAAACACTCATCTAAAAATGATTGCCACCATGAGCACCGGCTTTGATCATATAGATTTAGCCGCGGCTAAAGCCAACAAAATTCCAGTCTGCAACGTACCTACTTATGGCGAAAACACAGTAGCCGAACATGCTATGGCCTTAATTTTAGGCCTTACCCGCAAACTCTTTCCATCAGTAAAAAGAGTAAAAGAAGGTTTATACGATTTTCATGGGCTGCGAGGCGTAGATCTAAAAGGTAAAACTTTGGGCGTTATTGGCACAGGTCATATTGGTGCCCATCTTATAAAGATGGCTAGCGGTTTTGAAATGAACATAATTGCATACGATGCATTTCCCAACAAAGACCTAGAAAAAAAATTAGGATTTAAATATACAACCTTGAACAAATTATTAGCTCAATCAGATATTATAAGTCTTCACACTCCATTACTGCCTGCAACTCACCATTTAATAAATAAAGAAAACATTAAAAAAATAAAAAAAGGTGCATATCTTATAAATACAGCTCGCGGAGCTCTGATAGATCCAGAAGCGCTAGTTTGGGGATTGCAAAGTAACCAGTTGGCTGGTGCTGGACTAGACGTGCTAGAAGACGAAAATTTAATCCAAAATTACGAACAAATAATCTCTTGTAGTAATGATGAATGTAAAATAAAAACTACTCTATTAAATAATATTATAATCGACCACCCTAACTCTATTGTTACTCCACACAATGCTTTTAACAGTGCCGAAGCAATCCAAAGAATATTAGATGTCACTATAGAAAATATAAAGTCTTTTGCAAAAGGCAAGGTAATAAACGATGTGACTGTATCAAAGAAATAATACTGTGATATAATATCTCCACGGTCGATAGCTGCTCAAACAGCTAAAATAAACTACAACTTTCTTAAATTTATTTAACTTTATGAAAATTATTACAAAAATAATCTCAATTTTTGTCATTTTTGTTTTTATACTTATAGCAAAACCAGCCCACGCCTTCTACCTCGAAGTACCTCAAAGTGTTAAAAATTTATTCACAGTGTTTAAATCTGACAAAGCCTTGGCCCAAGAAAGCTCTACCATAATGCCGCCGCCTCCAACAGACCCCGCTCAACCAGCGCCATACTCTGGCACATATCAGCCCTACCAACCTACAGACGGCACAGTACCTCCCCCTTCTGGAATGGACGGTCAACCAATGAACCAACCATACCCTATGCCACCACAAGAAGGCATGGCTCCTCCTTCTGGCAACCAATACCAAGAACAAGGCATGCCAGGTGGTCAAAATTACCAGGACAACGGCAAACAACTAGACCAGATGAAACGTGGCATAAGCCAGATGTCTCGTCAGGTAAAACAATTTGAACAAATGATTGCTAGCGCCGAAAAGAAAGGCACCGCCATTCCAGAAGAAATAAAACAAAATCTTGCCAAAATAAAAAGCATCATTGAGAGTGTACAAAACGCCAAAAGCCAAGAAGACCTACAGGCTGCAGACACAAGTGAGCTGCAAGAATTAATGCAATCTCTAGAAGAATATAGACGAAATGTGATGGAGGCCCAACAAAGACTAGACGGCATGAAACGTGGCATGAAAGGAATGGAGCAGGGATTAAAAATGTTTAAAACCCAAATAACACGATTAACAAAACAAAAAATAACCATCCCTTCCGAAATTACCGACAATATTGCTAGACTTGAAACAATTATCTCCACAATTAAAAATGCTAAAACAATCGAAGAAATGGACGCTATCGACTTTGACTTCATGCAAGATGTAATGGAAAATTTAGATGACGATCGACGTCAATTAGAAATTCTGGCTCGATGGCCAAAAAGTTTAAAGCAAATAAATAGTGAGCTAACCAAGCTAAATCGCGAACTAACTAAATCAAAAACCATTGTCAGCCGACTAGCTAAAAAAGATATAGATCTCCAGGCTGAATATACAGCTTTTGCCGACGCTGTAAATAAACTAAAAAGCGTAAGAGATGAAGCTGTGGCCAAAATGGCAGCCGGTGATTCCGAAGAAGCGTTTAGTCTTCTGGAAGATGATTTCTTTGGACAAATGGATGACGTCTGGCAAAACCAAAAAATCATAATGACCATGAATAACTTGGGTCGTTTTGCTGCAGAGTTTAAACAAAACATGGCCAAAGCAAATTCTATGGTAAAAAATTTAAAAAGAAAAAAAGTAGATACTGCTAATTTGGAAGCAATAATATCTCAAGCCAATAGTAAAGGCCAAGAGATTCTTACTCTCTTAAAAGCAAAACCTATAGACGAAGAAGCCCTAATTGAAGCTTTGGATGAGCTAGAAAACATTAAACAAGAGTTTGAATCTGAGACGTCTGAATTAACCGGACAAGAAGATGCCCTTCCTTGGGAAAAAGGCCCACAACAATTTAAGCAAGTATCCCTACCTCAAGGATTTGATAAGTACGTACCCCAAAAATAAATTCTGAAAAAACAGAGTACAGAAATAAAAACATCCCAATTGCTCGGGATGTTTTTATTTTGCATAGCGTAAGCCGAATTTTGTTTTATCGCGCCGAAGCCTTAGCGAAGGCGGATCGACGAATAATGACAATCATTTATCTAGGATTGGTGTTACCACCAACCTCAAGCGAACGAACTTTTCCAAAAACCGGATTGCTCCGATTTAAGGCTGTTCTTGCATTCAAGTAAGGATTTAGCCGTTTCACCTCTTAGCTTGCTACCTCCGCTAAGAGCTAAGCACGGGGGCTGTCATCATATACCATTTCTACTGCAGACTATAAATTCCGGCATAATTGTTTCAAAATTTTCTAGTTTACCCGCCAGGTAATCCAGAAAATTTATTCATCAATTCTGACTCGAAATTTATAATCTTCGCTACGAAAGCGTATATGATGACAGCCCCCTAATTCATGATTCAACACGAATGTAAGGTTTGCTCTCTCTTTCCTTTCGAAAAGAAACGTCTCTGCTCGCACCTCATCTCGGTATTACCCGAGGCGACGGGGGTTACCCGCTACTCTTCTCCTCCGGCGTGACTATACAGAGGGAATGTTCGGACTTTCCTCCCCAACTTGCGTTAGGGCGATTGTCTACTATGCGGTGAAATTTTAGCATAAAATAAGGGTTTTGTCAATAATATACCGCTGTAAACTTGCTTGCGGAAAGTTTAAAACTGGGGTAAAATATTAGAAATAATGATAAATAAACTGTGTGAAAAAACTAGAACTTTCTCTTGCCTTCATTCAACTTCCTTTAGATTATATTTTAATGGTCCTAGCCGGCATTACCGCCTACTCTTTGCGTTTTACTTCCATAACCCAAAATATTCGCCCTGTTTTATTTAATCTCGCCTGGGACAAATATTTCCCTCTCATACTTATCACCGCTTTAGGCTGGGTAATTATTTTTGCTTTAGCTGGATTATACAGTACAAGTTCCAACCGTAAACTAGCCTCCGACCTCACTCGCGTAATTTTCGCTTGCTCCACCGGCTTTGCCGCTATTACCATATACGTATTTTTTGCTCTACAAAAATTTGACTCTCGTTTTTTGGTTTTGGCTGGCTGGATACTAGCGATGCTATATGTTTGTATCGGCAGAATCCTAATGAACGGATTAAAAAAACTAATGCATCGTGCCGGGTATGGACTGCGCAAAACTGTAATTATTGGCAAAGAAACTATCGCCGAACAAATAAAAAATGTGCTCAACTCCCGTCCAGGACTGGGATACAAACTTGTTGCTTCTTTTTCTCATTTTAATCTAGAGAGCAAACAATATCTTTTGGAAAATCGACCAGATGAAATAATTTTTACCGACCCAAAAGCACACGGTGACGAAGCTATAGACGCCATTGATTTCGCCAACGAACACCATATTGCTTTCAAATATTCTGCCGACCTATTTTCTACTATATCTACAAATATGGCCGTTAGCACTATTGGCGGTATACCGATTATAGAGCTCCGTCTTACTCGCCTAACTGGCTGGAGCAGAATAATAAAAAGGCTCGTAGATATTATTGGCAGTTTATTTTTTATAATCCTACTCTCCCCTATATTTATCATAGTTTCTATTATCGTGGCGCTAGAAAGTGGTTTCCCAATTATCTACAAAAACGAACGTGTAGGCCAAGAAGACAAAAAGTTTTTTGCACTAAAGTTCCGCACCATGCATCAAAAATTCTCTACTGGCCCTCAGTTTGGCAAACAAGGAGAAGAGGCGCTAAAAAAAGAACAAGAACTAATCGCCACCCAAAGTATAAAGACTGGCCCAATTTACAAAATACAAAACGACCCACGCATTACTGGTTTTGGCAGATTCTTGCGTCGCTGGAGCTTAGATGAATTTCCTCAATTCTTCAATGTGCTAAAAGGTGAAATGAGTCTGGTAGGACCTCGCCCACACCAGCCGCGCGAAGTACAAGGCTATAAACGCCAGCACAAAATCGTTTTGGCCATTAAACCAGGCTTAACCGGCTTATCTCAAATCTCTGGCCGTAGCAACCTAAGCTATGAAGAAGAAATAAACCTAGACACCTTTTATATAGAAAACTGGAGCCTATACATGGACATGATTATCCTAATAAAAACACCCTTTGTTGTTTTAACCAGTACCGGATCTGTTGTATAGCCCCTATATACTCACTCACTTTGTTTATGCGAATTGCCCTAGTACACGATTATCTCGCTCAAGATGGAGGGGCAGAACGAGTTCTAAAGTCCCTGCATGAAATTTGGCCAGAGGCGCCTATTTTTGTTTTGTTCCACGACAAAGAAAAAATAAAGTTTTTTAATAACAAAAATATCCATGAATCTTTCTTGGCTAAATTACCATTTAAAAATTCGGCCTACCAGTGGTACCTGCCATGGATGCCGCTAGCTACCGAGCAACACAACCTAAAAGATTTTGATGTGGTAATTTCTACCGCTAGCGTATTTGCCAAAGGCGTAATTACCAGTCCAAACACTTTACATATTTCTTACTGTCACACTCCTCCTCGTTTTTTGTGGGCCGATAATTATAATTACATTTCCGACCTAAAACAAAATAGGTTTATCAAATTTCTTCTACCTCATTTTATTCACAAACTACGTATTTGGGACAAAATGAGCGTGGACAGAGTAGACAGTTTTATTGCCAACTCTCGCACCGTACAGCAAAGAATAAATAAATACTATCGCAGAGAGAGCGAAGTGATTTACCCTCCGGTAGAACTATTTTCTTGCTCACTACAAAAGACTAGTGATTATTACGCCGCTGGTGGCCGCTTGGTTGGTTACAAACGTTTTGATCTAATTGTAAAAGCATTCAACCGACTAAAATGGCCGCTAAAGATATTTGGCGACGGACCAGAACTAGAAACACTTAAAAAAATAGCCAAAAGCAATATAGAATTTTTGGGACAAATAACCGACGAAGAAAAAGGGGCAATTCTCTCTGGCGCGCGCGCGTTTATCCATCCACAACTAGAAGACTTTGGCATTACCGCCGTAGAAGCAATGGCTTGCGGCAGACCGGTTATCGCCTTCTCCCAAGGTGGCGCTACGGAAACCATTATCCCCAATGAAACAGGCGTATTTTTCCATGCCCAAACATGGGAGTCTTTGTTTGATAAACTACTTAATTTCAACTACGAAAATTGGGATAGCGCCAAAATTCGCGAACATGCAGCCAAATTTGATGCGCCCTATTTTAAAACTAGTATAAAAAAATACGTTACCGATAGATACGAAGAATTTAAAAAGGGTTTTAATCAACAGGCTCTCATAGACTAGTATGTCACAAATTGGCATAGATATACGCGCCTTAATGTCCCCTGTTCGCACTGGTGTGGGCGAATATACTTACGAACTTCTAAACGCTATTTTTAAAATTGATAAAACAAACCAATACTTTCTTTTTTATAATTCCTACAAAGACGTATCCCAGCACATACCAAAGTGGACACAAGAAAATGTACACTACATACATACCAAATGGCCAAACAAACTATACAATGCCTCCATTAAACTTTTTGGTATCCCAAAAATAAACAAGATAAAACTGGATTATTTCTTCTCTCCTAACTTTAACTTTACTAATTTATCTACGAACACAAAAAGTGTTCTTACAGTTCACGACCTATTTTTTGAATTTTTCCCACATTTTTTTTCTTTCAAACAGAGGCTCTGGCACTGGGCTATCAACCCAAAAAGGCAGTGCGAAAAAGCCGACATTATAATTACCCCTTCAGAAAACACCAAGCGAGATATAGTTGATATTTATCATATTAGCCCAGAAAAAATTAAAGTAATCTATCCTGGAATATCTTGCTTGCCAGAGAGCACTTATCCGGAAACCAAAAACAAACTACAACAAAAATACAATCTCCCCCATAAATTTATTCTCTTTCTTGGCACGGTAGAGCCGCGTAAAAATATTATCGGCCTAATAGAAGCGTTTGAACAACTTTGTAAAACAACTCTCAACTACTCGCTAGTGATAGCCGGACACAAGGGCTGGAACGATAACAAAATATACAAAAAAATCGCATTGTCCCCTGTAAAAGAAAAAATAAAACTTATTGGTTCTGTGGATGCTGCCGACAAGCCAGCACTCTACACAATATCTGATTTGTTTGTTTACCCAAGCTTCTACGAAGGCTTTGGCTTCCCTGTAGCCGAAGCTTTTGCATGCGGTGTGCCGGTTATTACTTCCAACCGATCTTCTCTGTCAGAGGTGGCAGGAAATGCCGCTTTTCTTGTTAACCCAAACCGCCCAAACGAGCTGGCGCAAGCAATGATAGAGATGACAAAAAATGAAAAGCTAAGAGAGAAATTTAAGAATCTTGGGCTAAAACAAGCCAAAAAGTTTAATTGGGGCCAAGCTGCACAAGAATTTATTGGTCTTTTAAAATAATACTTAATTTCTTACAGGCTCCTCACTATCTGAATCTAACTGCTCATAAACCAGCACTTCCTTTTTTGGAAAACATTCGCTTGATACTATAACTTGAACTCCCCCATCAAGAATGAATCCTTTAGCAGTTGTGTAACCCCTGCTCGAATCTATCTTAAATTTTCCTCCTGGTGGAATAATCAATGATCCTATATCTCTTCGTTCGCTTCTTTCCTTAATATCCTGCTCCCCGATGTGAACAACTATCTGTTCAGCAGCGACATAACTTTTACCAGGAACCAAATCATCAAACCGTATTTGCTTAGGTTTTACTTCTTTATTGTCAAAAATTATCTTCGGTCTTTCGGACATATTATTGATTTAACGAAATTGATTTAACGAAATCATGTCGGGCAGCGTCCATTAAAGCCCGACGCTTAATTAATTAATAACCTTGAATATTTAAAGCTGTCGTGGGATAATTGGGATTATAAACTACCCTTTAATAAACTGCAACATGTCTACGCCCAAAATCCTAATTCTCCACGACTACTTTCTCTACAGAGGTGGCGGAGAACGCTTGGTAATCAGCCTAGCCAAAAATCTAAACGCCGACATAGCCACCGCTTTTATTGGCAAGGATGCTTTTGACCCCCGCGCCGAAGGTATAAATACCATAGAACTATACAAAGAAAAAGGCTGGTCAAATATGCCTGGGTTTCGCTATCTGCAAGTGCAATTTTCATTTTTATTCAAAACGGGTTTTGCCAAAAAATACGATACCATAATTTACAGCGGCGATTGCTTGATTGCCCTGCTTAGGTTAAAGCACAAAAGAAATATCGCCTACATGCACACCCCTCCTCGCCATCTATACGACACTTATCAAAACCGCCTAAAACAGTATCCGTTTTGGAAAAAGGCCCTTTTTATTCCATTTGTTAGATTTAATCGTTGGAGATTTGAAGCTTTGTCCCGAAAACTAGATTTGATTATTACCAACTCCCAAAATACCAAAGAAAGAATAAAAAGATATTTGAAACTAGACTCAACCGTTGTCTATCCACCTTGTGATACTTTACCTTTTAAAAACTTGGGATACGGAGATTACTTTTTCTCTTGGGCAAGGCTATATGATGTAAAACGAGTAGACAAAATAGTAGAGGCATTTACAACTATGCCAGACAAAAAATTAGTAGTGGCCTCCGGCGGACCAGAGCTAGAAAAAATACAAAAAATGGCCGAGGGACACCCAAATATCACTATAATTGGCTGGATAGACGACGACCAGCTCTTGGAATATCTGGGGCGTTGTTTGGCCACTATATACATTCCTATACGAGAAGACTTTGGTATGAGCGCTGTAGAGTCTATGCAAGCAGGTAAGCCGGTAATTGGCGTAGCCGAGGGTGGTTTATTAGAAATTATTGAAAACAATAAAAACGGAATTTTGCTACCAGCAGACTTTACTATGATTGCTCTGCAAGAAGCCATAAAAAGCATGACACCGGAAAAATCCAAACAGATGGAAGATTCTTGTTACCAAACCTCTCAAAAATTTAGCGAAAAATCATTTATAGAAGGAATAAAAAAAGCCGCGAATCTATAACGATAGGCGGCCACCCCTTCAAACTAACAAACTTCATTTTATAGGAGAACCGTTTGGTTCAGGTTCTGGGTCAGGTTCGAGCTCAAGCTCTAACTCCGGTTCTGGATCAGGGTCAGGATCAAGATCAGGAAGACCCTGCGCGGCTCGATCTGCTGCCTCTGCAGCCTCTGCCAAAAGCTTCGGATCTTCTGGTTCAACCGGGTCTTCTGCCGCTTTCAATCGTGCTTTCTTTACTCTCTTTCCATAAAGGTAGAGAGCGGGTGCAAACAAAACTTTATCCAAAGCAAATATGATTTTCTTCGTACAGAATACAGAAAATTGTCCAAAAACCCACAGCGGTAACATTATCATGCCCGCAAATTGGTCCCACCATTTTCGATTGCCTATCTCAGGCTTTTCCATCTCCTTTTGGACCAAGTAACGACCAGTATTAAGATAGGCGAGCCCCAAAGCTACCAAGAAAATGGTTGTGAACATCTTTGCCCCCATGCTGATTGTTGAAAAAGAGCCCCTCAACAGCTAAAAGTATACTACAGACCTAGCTCCTACTTTGTCAAAAGTTAAACATGTTTATTCACAGTGCTTGAAAGGTAAAAATGGTGTATAATATACTCATAATTTAACGTATCTTTTGCAATGGTCAAAGGATCAACCCCACTAAGAAAAATCCAACTTCGGCATTGCGCTATCTGCCTAAAAGTAGGGCACAACAAATCCACTTGCCCACAACTTTTACATCAAACTAGTCCGCAGACTACTCCAAAAGCAATTCCGGAAGCAAACACCAAATCTACGGAACGCCCTCCGCTCAAATTTTTTGTGCACCATGTCCAATATCAAGACCACGAATCCCCTCATTTGGTAGATCTAAAAGAAAACAAAAATCGCTTATACGAAAATATCCAAGCCTCTGCCCCAGAAGAAAACAAAGACGACTTTTATTTCTTTCACGAAAAATCTACCAAGAACGAACCAAAAGTAATCAACCCCTCTTTTTCACCAAAAAAATCTCTGGCCGAAAAAAATACAGCCCCAGCTCGCCCACTTAGTGCCGCACCAAAAAATAAACAGTCGCTAGGAAGCAAACTATCGGACAAACTTTCCAACATTAAACTTTCACAATCGGCTTCAGCTATCGCAAACAAGGCGCGCGCAGTTGCCGCCCCCAAGCATCTAGTTGGGGCAATGGCTATGATTTTATTTTTGTTGTTTGTACCAGGCAGAGCCCGCACATACTATTTTGATCTTAAATCTACAACCGATAAAGTAGCCGATAGCAGTACGGCTGGCTTTTCGGCCCTGCACGATTCTACTTCCGCCCTAATGAACGGAAACCTGTCGGGCGCCCAAACATCTCTTACCAATGCTCTACAAAATTTTAATCAGGCTACGAATATTTTAGACAGCAAATATAGCTTTTTACAAAAAGTAATTTCGGCGGTGCCAATCATGAATAATGAAATGCAAAGCCGACAAAGACTAGTCACTGCTGGCCAAGAAATATCCCTTGGTAACACATATCTACTAAAAGGACTTTCCGATGTTGGGCAAAGCAAACTTAGTATTACCAAAAACATGGCACTAGTTGGCAACCACCTAAACTCTTCTCTACCTCACTACCAAACAGCTCAGGATGATTTAAACAACGTAGACTCCGATGTGTTGCCTTTTGAATACCAAGAAACGTTCAAAGAATTCCGCGTGCTATTTAATGTCTATGTAAAAGATCTAGAAAATCTGGCTAGACTAAACAACTCTGTCCAAGAAATATTTGGCGGACAAGGCTTAAGACGCTATTTGCTTATCTTCCAAAATCCAGCCGAAATACGTCCTACTGGCGGGTTTATGGGTAGTTTTGCCATGCTCGATATAAAAAACGGCGAAATAGTTAAAATAGATATCCCAGCTGGCGGATCATACGATTTACAAGGACAGCTCTCCGAATATGTAGCCCCCCCTACCCCACTACTACTATCCAATAAACGCTGGGAATTCCAAGACGCCAATTGGTTCCCAGACTTTGCCGCAAGTGCCGAAAAAATCCTTTGGTTCTATCGCCATAGCCGTAATATTACCGCCGACGGTGTAATAGCGATTAATGCCGATGTTCTAAACAGATTACTTTCTATAATCGGCCCTGTAGCCGAAGATAATCGAGGTTTAGTATTAGACAAAGCGAATGCTCTAGTTACCATACAAGATATCGTAGAGCACGGACCAGAAAAAAAGGCCAACAAACCAAAACAGATTTTATCGGATTTAGCGCCCGTATTTATAGAAAATTTTAAAAAAATAAAACCACAGGCAATTTTACCAATCCTAACTAATCTAGAAGAATCCCTACAACAAAAAGAAATCCAAACATACTTTGTCGACGACAACACTCAAAAAACTATAAAAGAATTTGGTTGGAGTGGCGAAATTACAAATACCAACCCAGACCAAGATTATCTTTTTGTCGTAAATACCAATATCCAAGGACAAAAAAGCGATGCCAGAATAAAACAAAGCATAAGCCATCAAGCAGTAATTCAACCGGACGGCACTATACTAAATAGCGTAGTTATTACTCGAGAGCATACGGGTGACATTCAAGAAAAATTATACGGCCAAACCAATATTGATTACCTGCGTATTTATGTGCCAGAAGGCAGCGAACTGGTGCGCGCCAGTGGCTTTACTTGGCCGGAAGAAAGAATGTTTAGAGCGCCAGATGCTTGGTACAAAACAGACACCACTTTATCTAATTTAGAAAAAGAAATTTCTACAGACAGCGAATCTGGCACACGTGTTACAAATGAATTTGGTAAAACAGCTTTTGGTAATTGGATTATTACTGAACCTGGCCAAACTACCGAAGTTCAATTTATTTACAAACTACCTTTCAAAGCTTGGGAAGAAAACATCAACTCCAACCTAGATAATTGGGCAAAAATTTTCCAATCCAAAAATTCTATTTCTAAATACCAGCTAATTATTCAAAAGCAATCCGGCATAAATAGCAATTTTGAAAGCCAGGTAATTTACCCAGAGGGCTGGCTACCAATCTGGCACGACGGCATAGGCCTTACTGCAGCTGCCAATGGCATGTCTATAAAGACAACCGAACTAGATACAGACAAGATTTGGGGATTGATGATGAAAAAGAGTGATGAATAACTTACTAATTTAAAATTTTACTTTTATGTCTGAAGAGCCATCCTTTTCTACCAAACCACTTTCCGATGAACCAGAAAACAAACCCAAGAAACCAAGCCGTAAAAAACGCTCACCCGAGACAAGCTCTTCTTCAAGAGAAAACATAAAACAAACTAAAATTTCCAAACAATTAACCCAGATTTACCAAGACGACCAGGGTCATTTGCCAGATATGAAAAAAATTAAAATTAAAAAGAACCATTCTGGTTTCAAGACATTTTTGGGCGTAATTTTTGTAGGTGGGCTGCTCGCCGCCACCGCTTGGGCTGGATTTTTTTTCATGCCTAGCGATCAAAAATTTTCAGAAGAAAAAGTTGAACTTCGCGTAAACGGACCTACCTATGTAACTGCCGGCACCACTACCACCTACAAAATATCTTACGAAAACAAACAAAATTTAACTCTCAAAAAATTAACTCTAAACATACAGTACCCAGAAGGTTTTGTATTCTTATCCAGTGATGTAGAAGCAAAAAACTCCGGCCACACCGAATGGAACCTGGGAGAAATCGCTGCTGGAAAAAAGAAAGAGATTTCTATCACTGGTATTTCCTATGGATCCATAAGCCAAAAACAATCCTGGAGATCTTTCCTAAAATATAAACCGGAAAATTTTGAATCCGAATTACAAAAAGCGGCTATTTTGGATGTAACTGTAGATAAATCCCCTTTTTCTCTGACAGTAAACGGATCAAACAAAACCTTGGTTGGTAATGCTTCCGAATATACGTTTGCAGTTAAAAGAGAACAAACTTCCGCTATAAACAAACTAGAATTAAAACCATCTTGGCCGAAAAATTTTGTGATCACCTCTACCTCTCTACCCCTAACCAAAGACTTTAAATGGATCATTGAACCAAATAAAAAATTGTCCGCAACTTCTTCTGCCCCAGATAGCTGGACATTCAAACTCACAGGCAACTTTACTGGCAGTGCCAGCGGTACTGTTCTCCAAGATAACTCTGGAGAAATATCCGGATCGCTTATCACTATAGCTAACAATAAAACCTTTAACCTAACGGACAACAAAATCACTACCCAGTTGGCACAAAACGACCTAAATTTTAACCTTGCTATTAACGGCTCTTTATCCAACTTCAACACTCAACCCGGAGAAGACTTAAACATTACCATCTCATTAAAAAACCAAAGTAAAGGCGACCTACAAAACGCCACTCTTAAACTAAGCTTGGTTGGTCCCGCCATTAAAAAAACAACCTTGCTTGATTGGTCCAAAATAGAAGACCAATACGATGGCGACATCCAAGGAAAACAAATTACTGACAACTTACGCAAAGGTGAAATTACCTGGGGCAAAAGTAAAATTTCGTCTCTAGCCAAAATAGCTGGCGGTAAAGAAATTAGCTTGGATATTAAGCTGCCAATAAAAGATTCCTCCTCTATCAACCTATCCGATCTAGCCACCTCTTCTCAAATCACAGTGGTAGCAGACATAAGCTTCAAAGATGAAGCAAATGTTGTTCATAACTTTTCTAGCAACCAGATAATTATCGCCGTTAATTCTGATCTTAAATTTGATACTCGCGATACTGTCTCACCATCTGGCAAAGGCGAAAAACACCAACTAAATTGGGTGGTAACCAATAATTTCCATCCTTTGAAAAATCTGGTTCTATCTGCCGAAGTATATGGTGATGTGAATGTAGAATTACCAACTCCAATACCGGCAGGCACAGCTAACTTTAACCCACAAACCAAAAAAATTACCTGGACTATTTCGGAAATGCCAGAAAGCGTAGACGTGCTGGCACTGCCAATCACTATTATCCTGAATAAAATTAACCCTACACAAGCGCTACTCGTGTCCAAAGTTCATGTAGAAGCCGACGATACTGTTACCAGAGAAAAGCTTGATTTTATGGGAGATGAAATAAAATTTAGCAGATAAACTACCTGTTCAAAAATTCTTCAAATACAGATTTGGCTAAATCCAAGTCTGTATTTTTTATCCATTTTATTCTTTTATCACGTTTAAACCAGGTCATCTGTCTCTTGGCATAACGCTTCGTATCTCGTTTCAACACTTCTACCGCCTCTTCCAAAGTCATTTCTCCTCGCAAATAATACCCAATTTGCTTGTACCCAATACCGCTCATACTAGGAAGATTCCAGCCCAACCCAAGTTCAACCAACTTTTTAGCCTCTTCTACCAAACCATCTTTAATCTGCCTATCTACGCGACTATCGATACGCTTGTCCAATTCTTCTTTATTAATATCTATTCCAATCTGCAAAGCATTGTACAAAGGCTTGGATTGCGTTCTTTGACTAACAAAAGACTGGCCGCTAGAAATAGCCACCTCCAATGCCCTTAATACTCGACGCGGATTTTTTAAATCTATTTTTTCTACACTCTCCGGATCTCTTTCTTGCAACATGGCTACCAATTCTGATAGATCCTTTTTTTCTAAATCACTCCTCAACTCTAAATTTGGTTTTGTTTTTGGTATATCCAAATTATCTACTATCGCCCATATATATAAACCTGTTCCCCCAACAATTATTGGCAACTTATTTCTGGCCAAAATATCTTGGATACAATCTGTAGCCATAGCTTTAAAATCTGCCAAACTAAAATCTTGACCCGGGTTTGCTATGTCTACAATATGGTGGGGCACACCCTCTACCAAAAATACCTCTTTTTTCCACTCTCCCCTTGGTTTAGCTGTCCCAATATCCATTTTTTTATACACCTGCCTGGAGTCTGCCGAAATGATTTCTCCATTAAATTGTTTGGCCAACACCAAACCAAGATCTGTTTTACCAGATGCAGTAGGCCCGAGAATAACAGCTATTTTTGGCAGATTGTTTTGCATACACTAGGAATAAAAAACATCCATTTTATACTTAGGATGTTTTTTACCAGCTATTTTAATTTAAATCATCTTCACTTTCCGTAAAGCCTTCATATCCACTTTCGGCTATTTTCAGTGCTTCTTTTGCATCCTCGTTAGTAATTCTAGTTACTGTTTGATCAACAATTTCTATTGCATTACTTTTTTTCTTAGCCACAGGCTTTCCGACGTCAGCTTTAAGCTCCGCTCTCGTATCCCTAATTTGTTTTGATCTTTCTAAACCTGCTCTTATTTGACGACCTTCTGCCATATGCTTAATATAGAAATTAAAAAAACTTACAATAACTATTGTACCATATTTTGGTTGTTTTGTCAATACTTTTTTGCCTTATTTTGGCTAATTTTAGCCTAAATTATAAAGGTCTAGGCACTCTCTTTGCCTAGACCATAAAACCAAGCCCTCCCCTTCATTTGCGGTCACGTTACCTACACCTACGGTTTGGGTTATATTCCCTACATCCCGGATTTTGGCAAAGCCATTTCCGACACTGAAAACATTTTGGCACAAAACGACTATCCATAGTGCCTGCACACGCTGCGCAAAAAGTATATTTCCATCTAGTATCACACTTGACGCACTGCAATATTGTAAAACCATTCTCTGGAACTTCGTTGCACTTTCTTGCCTCACTCCCACACAGGCATACTTTCAATGCTGTACTAGCCATAACCCTCCCCTTTATTTAATACATTCAACCATTCTCAAAACAAAAAGTCAATCAAAAAACCAACGTAAATTACGTTGATTTTTTTAACCTATTTAATTTAATACTTTCTTTCTTTTATTTCTTCCAAAACTTTCTGCACAAATTCCTCCTTAGTCATTTTTATCTGATCTTTCTCGCCTCTTACCCGTATCATCCAAGGCTCTCCACCCAACTCTTTATCTCCTACCACTACAATGTAAGGAATCTTTTGCCCCACAGCTTTGCGAACCTTATTCCCCATAGTTTCGTCGGCCTCATCTATACCCACGCGAATCCCTGCGTCGGATAACTCTTTGAGCAATAACCTGGCTCCATCTACATGCTTAGATGAAACTGGTGCTAAATGTACCTGCACTGGAGAAACCCAAACTGGAAACGCGCCGGCATGGTGCTCTATAAGAATAGATAAAAATCTTTCAATTGAACCCATAATAGCAGCGTGCACCATAACGATTCTTTCTTTTTCTCCTTGCTCGTTTGTGCAAACCAAATCAAACCGCTCCGGTTGATTACGATCTATTTGGATAGTAGCCACTTGCCACTGACGACCAATAGAATCTTTGGCCATAAAATCTATTTTCGGTCCATACATAGCAGCTTCACCAATTGCTTCAAAAGCTTCTACACCTCTTTCTTTTACCAATTCCCGCAATTGCTTTTCTGTACTCTCCCAAACTTCTTTGGTACCTAAATAATTTTCAAACTTAGCTGGGTCATGCAAAGACAATCTCACTCGCAATTCATTAAACCCAACTGCTTTATAGAATATTTCTATAATATCCCAAATCCTAAACATCTCTTCTTTCACCTGGGATTCACGACAAAATACGTGCGCATCATCTTGGGTAAACCCGCGCACACGAGAAAGCCCATGAAGCTCTCCACTCTGTTCATCGCGATAGCACATTGTTGTTTCTGCATAACGCTGTGGCAAATCACGGTAGCTTCGCGCTATATGATTATATATCTGAGTATGATGCGGGCAGTTCATTGGTTTCATCGCAAACTCATGCCCTTCACGAGTAGTAATTTTAAATAAATCATTTTTAAATTTATCCCAGTGCCCACTTTTTTCGTACAATTCTTTTTTTGTAATATGAGGAATAGAAACTTTTTCATAGCCACGCTCTTTGCGAAGCTGCTGCACAAAATCATCCAATGTATTTCGTAGTAATGTGCCCTTAGGTGTCCACAGAGCCAACCCAGGCCCAACCAAATCGGAAAAGGTAAATAAGTCCAACTCCGCTCCCAATTTGCGATGGTCTCTCTTTTTGGCTTCTTCTAACCTTAGTAAATGAGAGTCCAATTCTTCTTTGGTAGAAAAAAGAAGTCCGTAAATACGAGTAAGAGTGGCATTTTTTTCATCACCTCTCCAATAAGCCCCCGCTACTCTGTGCAATTTTAATGCGTCGGCTGGAATTTCTTTTGTGTTGTTTACATGGCCACCTCGGCACAGATCCTTAAACGGACCGGATTCATATATAGTTAGTTCTTTGTCTTCGCCCGCGAACTCTCGGATTAATTCTAATTTAAACGGCTGATCTTTTTCTTCGGCCTCCGCTTCGGCAGCAGATACCTTTCTGCCCACAAAATTGTGGTGACCTTTTATTATACTTTTCATCTTGGTTTCGATTTGTTCTAAATCACTCTCTGACACTACTTGGCCAGCCGGAAAAAGAAAATCATAATAAAAACCATCCTCGATAGTAGGGCCGATACCCAATTTGGTGCCTGGATACAATTCTAAAACTGCAGCAGCGAGCATATGGGCGGCAGAGTGACGAATACTATCTAAATTTTCTTGATTCATATTTGAAATGAAAGAGGAAATAAATGAGCTTGCTTATTTATTTCCGAATGAATGAAAATATATGTGGCGAAGCCCCTATACGATTTAATTTATTATTAATTTAAACAAAAAGACCCCGTTGCGCACTATTATAAACAAATAACGCACATCGGGGTCTCTAGCATTTTTGCCAAGGACGGTTCCACCCGAAATTTAACTTTTTACCCCGTTAAATTCTGCCTTTGGCAGACCCGCTTTGCAGGTATTTAACAGGGTGAATTTGATTTGCAAGCGCTCCGAGAGTGGTACCATATCTTTTCAAACTGGGCTGGCTCTCGTACTACCGCGCTAAAACTATACTAAAATAATCCAAATTATTTGTCAAACCCCGTAGAGATACGCCCGAGCAAATTGGCTTATCGCGAAGTTTGTTTATATTCATTATTAAAATGAGCGCGTACAAATTACAGAGATTCCCTAATTTACAATTTGCACAAGCGATTCGGGCGTACTTCTACGGGGCAAACTTATTCTACGTTCTTTACTACTACCTGAACCTTTTCGGCTACAGATGGGGCGGATCTCATCCAGCCTGGAGAAAACTTAACATCTACCCCTACCACATGTCCTAAACCAAACACATACCTTTCAATCTCATCTTTCTTTTTTCCAAAGAAATTATTTACCATCAATTTTTCTCCGTTAACGTCTAGGGTTACCAAAACATCTTGGTATACAGATAATTGTCCTTTTTGTTTTTCTATATCATAACTACCCAAAGTAACTTGTGGTTCTTTGCTTACAGACAAGACTTTCTCGGTACTTGCATCTACACGATCAGATACTTCTTTGGCCAAAATTGATTTAAGGTCATCTTTGTTATAATAAACAATCACAACTGTGCTGGTGCCAGATAAATTAAATTCGGTTATCTCTTCTCCTATTTGTCTATCTACCGCCACATTATTGTCTGGAACAAAAATTAATTTTTGACCAAAAGACCCGGCATCTTCTAAAGATTCCTCTACTGTTTGTTTCACTTTATTGGCAAAGTCAGATTTTGCAGATTTTAAATCCTCGGCACTTAACACACCTATTGTTCTTACGCCTCCAGACATCTCTTTGTTGCTGCTAGCATAAATAACTTTTTGTTTATCTTCTGCCAAACCAGGAATAGTAAATTTACTAGCAGATATGTTGCCACTTGCACCTAATTGATCTGCATAAACAGACGCCTGAACTTGGCCTTTGGCAGGGATAGATACTCTGTCGGACAAACGGAACAGAACTCCTGCTGAAGTGAGTAATCTGGTGGTCTTAACTAATGTTTGAGGAGCGTTTGTTTCGTTAAATAATGTAACTTCACCTGTGGCTATGCCATCGGTAGTCTTGTTGCCAGTCGGAGAATACTTTTGTGATAAATGAAATTTGGTAGTTGTAACAATACCCACAATAGAAAGGTCGCCAGTTTTTTGATTGGCTACACCAATATCTAAATTTATATTTTTATTGTCTGTTTTTGCAACTATAACAATAGTAGCTTTTTTGGAAGTAAAAAATATAATAACACCCAACAAAAGAAGGGTAACAATTAAAAATGTAACAGCAATAGTGCGGTAAAATCGTACTGGGGGCTCTGGCGCCAATCTGGTGGCAACTCGATGGGTGATCATAGGTACAACACAAACTAAACTTAAATAGGAGTTTTTCTTCTAAAAATATTATATCACAAAAACGGCAATTCAACTAACCTATCTTTAAGCAAAGGAACTGTGTATAAGTTAGACTGATTTACAAAGATTCTAGCGACGGGACGATCGAGAATCAAATTTTGAATGACTGTCCGATCCAGAATCTTCATCTTTATCATTTTCACCCTTCTCCTTTTCCTTCACAGAAAAAAGAGCAGTATGATTTAAGCCGGTTATAACCGTCATATTACCTACATGACAAACTGTCTCACCCGGCTTCCAGTTGGCGCACTCACCTATTGCATCAAATTTATTCTTGGTCACACGAACACCACCTGAACAACTGTTACCCCTAGTTACAGAAGCTCCTGGCACATCTCTAATACATAAATCATGATTGTACCAAGGCATGCTTATAGTTTTTGTTTCACCAGCTGGTAAATCTGCATTGATTGTAACGGCTGGAATATTCCTAATAACATCTGAAACAGAAATAGTAATAGCCGTATTTGGGGCAATAGGCGTAGTACCATTTGGGAAAACTACTGCAAAAGTTTGATTGCCATTAGAAGAGATGCTTACAGTATTACCATCTGTAAAACCTACGCCGCCATTTACTACCAACTGTTGATCTTCAAAATGAAGGCCGTATATCATTACACGATGATTGAAACTGTCTGCTACATAAATATGATCGGCTAATGCATCATAATAAATATCGTCTACCCCTCGCATAAGAGATCTTGAGACAGAAGAACTGCTAACATTTAGATCGTAAGCATTGAAAATTGTGGTAAGATTTGGTTGTCCCAAAACATTAACGGCCGCTTCACCATTTACAAGAGAAGTATCATCAAAAATTAAAAGGCGGCTATTGCTACCATCGGCCAAGAACATGCGGTTGTTCGCCGTGTCAAAAGACACTCCATAAGGCTCCCATAAACCACAGGCATTGCCCGCACCATTAGACCCTCCACCACAAGCTGTGTTAGCGGTAGCAGTTGTAAAATCTGGTTGACCAAGCACCTTACTGGCTGGAGCACCATTAGAAAAACTAGCTGGATTGAAACTTTCCCAAACCATTACACGATTATTTTGACAATCTGCAACATACAAACGACTCTTAGCTGTATCGAAATCTACATCACAAACCAATCCTAATCCAGCTTGAGTTGTTTGAGTTCCTCTAGTAACAAAATCAGCTTTTCCAAGCACACCTACTGCAGATTCACCATTAGTAATTGAACCGGTATCAAAAACTAAAACGCGCTGATTGTCATTATCGGCAACAAACAATCGTCCGGCAGCACCACTTACCCCAATTGGATAATCAAAACCACAGGAGTTTGTGCTGGTATTATTGCCACCTACTCCACCACCGCAAGGGTTGTTTATAGTAGCAGAAACAAAGTTTGGTTGACCTAATACATATGTCCAAGCTGGACCACTTGAAATAGAAGCGTGGCTTGTAGGTAAATCAATACCAACCACACGGTAGTTATTTACATCTGATATCCAAAGACGATTTGCAGAAGCATCAAACCAAAGAGCTGACGGTCTAGATAATCCACAGGCATTTACAGATCCACTTGATCCTCCACCGCAGGCAGTATTGATTTCACCAGAAGTTAAACTAGCTTGTCCAAAAACACGATCAGCAGGACGATTGTTAAAATTAGAACCGGGCACAGTGTTTAAGTAAACTAAAACACGATTATTTGCACCGTCGGCAACAAACAATGTTTTTTGAACAGAGTCAAAAGCTACGCCTTCTGGAAAGTACATTGAGTTTGCAGTTGGAGGTTGAACAGCGCCATAATTTGGATCACCTACATTTATACCAGTTGTAAAATCTGGCTGACCAAGCACCCAACCAGCTTCCATACCACTGACTACGGCTAATTTTGCTACAGCGGAAGAAGGAGTGCTTCTCTGATCAGACGCCACAGTTTCCAAACCAGAATTTCTTTCGCTTACTCTATTTACTAACTTTGCAGATGATTGCTGAGAAACAAATAATAACATTAGTTCCAACATAACAATCGTACCAACTAAAAAAGACGTAGGGATACTACGAAAAAATTTTAACGGTGATTTGGATGATGATTTAACAACAGCTTTGCGTCTAGGCATAAAATTTATTTAAAATACTAAATTAAATAATTAATAAAAATATTATACCATGTAAATTATTATTTACATAATTTGAATACCTGACACAAAAAGGTTGCAAAATTTTTCCTCTGGCATATACTACATTATGGCGAATTCCTCTGAAGTATAGGGGGTGGAAAATGCCATTTCAAAATATTAAGCCAATTACGGTGTTGTGCCAAGACAACACCAAAACAACGGCTTTGTCTACTATTTACTCTGCTATTGTCTGCGTACTATATCATGCAGGCGTTTTGGCAGAGTACAACCGGTTGTTTAACAACAGTACAGGAGTCTACGCTTTTAAAAAAACTGGCGTAGGTGTTAAGCAACATATTGCTAAAGCACGCAAACAAAGCATGGCTGGAGCGCTCAATGCGGCCGCTCTACTAGACTTTATTGCAAACGATACAAGTCGCAGCTCGGAAGATAGGTACGATATCGCTCTTATAACAGAAAGTCTTCATTGGACTTATGGATCGCCACGACTGGTTGGTGGCGTTGGTATGCAGCACCAAGGGTCCGTTGTAACTTATGCGGACCTGCTCTATATTCTCCAGTCGGTGAACGGAGAATCCGGACTCACTAAGTTTAATCTTTTTTTGAAAATGCGAACTGTGCATGAGCTTGGCCACGTGTTTGGACTTTGGCCCAACACTGCTCCAATAAACGCCACCGACGAAGAGATGGCTCAAGCACACTGTCCAAACTACTGCGTAATGTATTGGACATTGAAAGAAGATTTCATAGAAAAAATCCGGACAAGACCATTTTGTCCTTCGTGCTTGGCACAACTAAAAAGCTTCTTTATAAAACGATAAAACGCCTCGTGTCACCGCACGAGGTTTATGTTATTACAAAAAAACAACCAAGTAGTATAGCTGTTTTTTTGGAACGTTCGCTTGTGGCACGCTAAGCGTGCCTATAACGACGCTCAGCGTCGTGTCCTCGTTAGGAGTCGAACCTAAATTTCCGGCTTCGCAGGCCAGTGTCCTATCCATTGAACGACGAGGACTTGTGTCTTAATGCAACTTGAACACTCGGCCTAACCTATCGCTAAGAGGTTCTTCTTCTTGATCTACATCCTCCAAGATAAACTGGTTAAGATAATCCCTAACCGGCAATGGATCGATGTCTAGAAGCGGAACCTGCAAACGATGTTTTAAGAGGTTGTTGGTTACAAAATAGATGTTTTTAACTTCTGGCGGATTATAGACTATCCAATACTTTGTTACCTCTTTAAAAGGATAATAGCTATCTCCTACCACTATTCCCGCCTCTGTAATGGCAAAGAAAACTTCTAGTGGAGCCTGGGTATCTTGTAGGAACAAAATGATACCAAACAGCACCACTATAAGCGCAAATAGATAATTACCAGAAATAATGGAAAAAAGCAATAGCGCGGCTCCAATCAAGCCCATCACTAAATACCAACGGCTACTGCGCTCGTGCTGGTTATATTCAGTCACAGACCAAGAAAAAACAACCTCGCCTGTGTTTGCATCTTCTCTGCTTAAGTTAACTGACATAAGATTTTGATTTTGCGAAATTAATTCAGCAGAATTATGTCGGGCAGTGTCATTTGAAGCCCGACCTCGGCGTCCTTTGAAACGCGACGCCGTATTATTAACTTTTTGTGATTGTGTTTAGTATATCATAATTCACATACAAGGGTCAAAGAACAAAATTGCTTTCACGATTATTTTATGTTAAAATTAATATTCCTGAATTGATTTAATATTGATGCATATATGATGGAAGAGCAACCACCAATAAATTTACTTCAACCTCAAAATCTTCCTCTTACTCCTCCCCCAACCAACAAAACTAAAAGGGCGGTGTTTTTAATTTTAGGCGTAACCATTATACTGCTTTTGCTCTTACGCAACTACAACATGACCAGATGGCCAACTAGCGCTTCTGATTATGATCCAACTACTCTCAAACCAAAAAAGATAGGCTTCCTACAGACTGTACGAAACTTTATTTTCAAATCGGAAAACGTAATGACTGGCCAACAAGAAGACAGGATAAATATTTTATTACTAGGAATTGGCGGCTCTGGCCACGACGGACCTTATCTTAGCGATACCAATATCATACTTAGCATCAAGCCTAGCACCAACCAGGTGGCTATGATATCTGTACCCAGAGATCTGGCGGCCAAAATGGGGAATTATGGTTTTAGAAAAATAAATAACGCCAATGCTTTTGGCGAATTAGAACAATCCGGCAATGGCGGCGAATATGCTCGCAAAGTTTTTGAAGATACTTTCAATATAAGCCTGCCCTATTATGCTCGCGTAGACTTTGCTGCGTTCAAAGAACTAATAGACGCTGTGGGTGGTATAAACGTAGATGTGCAAAGATCTTTTGTAGATACGGCTTACCCAGGACCAAACGATTCTTTCCAAACAATTTCTTTTGAAGCTGGCCCACAACACATGGATGGCGAACGTGCCCTTATCTTTACTCGCTCTCGCCACGGCTCAAATGGCGAAGGTTCAGATTTTGCCAGAGCAAAACGCCAACAAATAATGCTAGCTGCTTTCAAGAAAAAATTATTATCTAGCGAGACATTCCTAAATCCGATTACTCTGCAAAAAGTTATTTCTTCTCTATCCAAACATATTGTAACCAATATAGACTTTGGACAAATAATGTTTTTGGCTGGCTTAGCCAAAGAAATAGACAACGAAAATATAAAAACTCTAGTTCTAACCGACGCACCCAACGGATTCTTAAAACCTATTACCGGTGAAGGTGGTGCTTATCTACTAGCACCAAAAACTGGAAATTTTGACGCCATATCCGCAGCCATAAATAATATTTTTGATGCAACCAGCACCCCAATAGTTTCTATCCCAGATCAAAAACCTACGCAGACCCCATCTATCGCCATACCTAACGCTAAAATAGAAATCCAAAACGGTACTTGGCGTGCCGGACTAGCTGCACTAAAGAAACAACAGCTAGAAAAAGAAGGTTTATTTATATCTGGCGTAGGAAACAGCGCCAAAAGACCTATTTCTATCACTACTATATATATAGTAAACAAAGACGTGCCACAGGCCACCATAGACTCTATAACAAGCAAAATAAAGGCCTCCTCCACTGCCAGCTTGCCAGAATGGCTTACTTTAGCGTATAATGAGCCAAGCTCTTCTACAGGCACCCCGAAGTCCAAACCGGACATCATTATAATTCTAGGAGAAGACGCTATTTAAACATACAAGTATAGGGGCTAAAGCCACATATATACTCATTCGCTCGTATAAAAAGTTAAATACATTTAACTTTTATACTCACTCATTTCGCATATGGCTACTCCCGCAAAAATCGTTGATCAAGACTTACCTACCGTTGCTTTGGTGGGGCGGGTTAATGTTGGCAAATCTAGCCTATTTAACAAAATCATAGAAGAAAATAAAGCTATTGTTTCGGATATTCCGGGCACTACTAGAACTAGAAACATCGGCCTAGTGAGCTGGCGCGGCAAAAACTTTACCCTAGTAGATACTGGTGGTATTACCTTCTCCGAAGACATCCCTTTGGAAGACGAAATTATAAAACAAACAGAGCTTGCCATAAAAGAGGCGGACTTAATTATTTTTGTAGTAGATGTACAAACCGGACTTCTGCCTCAAGAAAGAGACTTGGCCAAACGCTTAATAAAACAAAAAGGCAAAACTATATTTGTTGCCAACAAAGCCGACAGCGAGAGAATGCGCATGGATGTACACGAAGGCGAGTGGCTAAAACTGGGCTTGGGCGAACCTTTCCCTGTTTCTGCAGCTAACGGATCAAACATAGGCAACTTACTAGACGAAATATTTAAACGCTTAGGCAAAACAAGCAAAAAACCAAAACGAGTCAAAGAAGAAAAACCTGCAATCAAAGTGGCCCTTATTGGTAAACCAAATGTGGGCAAATCTTCTTTGTTTAATGATTTAATCGGCAAAGACGAAGTAATTGTTAGTCCCTTAGCACATACCACTCGTGAACCGCACGACACTCTAGTAGAAGTAAATGGCCAGCCAATTATCTTTGTAGATACTGCCGGTATCCGCCGCAAAGCCAAAGTTTCCGGAGAACTAGAAAAAGCCGGCATTGGCAAAAGCATAAACATGATCAAAAAAGCCGATATTGTACTTTTGGTTCTAGATGCTAGCGAAACTATAACTACCCAAGATCAACAATTAGCCGGACTGCTCCGAGAAAATACTCGCAGCACGATTATTTTGGTAAACAAATGGGATTTGGTAGAAAAAGAAAATACCGATGAATTTAAAAATAATTTCAAAGCCAGAATTTACGCCGACTTCCCTCATTTGGATTTTGCACCGATTATCTTTATCAGCGCCAAAACCAAATACAAAGTACACGAAATATTCCCGCTTATTTTCCGCGCTTGGGAGGAAAGGCATCTTATTATTCCCGAAGCTGAACTACAAGCATTTTTCAAAAAAACCATTAAAGAGCATAGACCTGCTCGTGGCAAGGGTACCCGCCACCCAGATATTATGTCTTTCTACCAACTACACAACAACCCACCTCTTTTTGAAATGATGATTAAATTCAAAACTTCTATTCACTTTTCTTACGTGCGCTATTTCGAAAACCGCCTGCGCGAAGAGTTCGGCTTCTTTGCTACCCCGATTGTAATCAAACTTACCAAACTACGAAGAAATATTACCAACTTGAAATAAACCCTTATACATACTGATAGATACTTATTCATATCGCATATATGGGCTAAAGCCACATACATGCTCGTTCGTTCGGAAATAATCAAAAACATTTGATTATTTCTCTCACTCACTTCGCATATGAGCGAAAGAAGCGGCGGAGAAAAAAATATAGAAGAATACCTTTACCAAGAATATGATGGTATGATGAATGAAGTCGTATTCAAACTTGTAGAACTAGCGGCCGCAAACGTTAGCGTTAATTTAACGGACAAAGAAATTCGCCGAATCAAAGAACTTAATTCCAGAAGAAGCAATATTTTAGAAGTCCAACACGCTGCAAAATCAAAATCTACCGAAGAAAAGATAAAAAGCTACCAAGAAATAATCCCAATGCTTAAAGAACTGTTAGATGATATGAAAAAATTCGAGGCAAAAATACTTCCTCGGTAATACATCTATTCATTTTATGAAACTAATAGTCGGTCTAGGCAATCCAGAACCGGAATATACTAACACACGCCACAACGCGGGGTTTCTGGTAATTGATAAATTAGTACAAAATTTGGAAACAAACACTTCTTTTGATAAAAAGGCTAATGCAGAAGTATTTAAAACTACTATAAATAAAAAAAGGGCTATTCTGGCTAAACCACTTACCTACATGAATAATTCCGGCACCGCCGTACGGGCACTAATGGATTTTTATAAAATAAAATTGGAAAACTTAATCGTAATTCACGACGACAAAGATATTCCTCTTGGAGAAACTAGGCTGCAAACCAACCGTGGCCCAGCCGGACATAATGGTATCAAATCAATCATCGAACATTTAGGTACACAAAACTTTACTCGCATTCGCGTAGGTGTCGCTCCAGACAAACAGGAAAGTATAAAAGATACAGCCGGTTTTGTTTTGGGTAAATTTACTGCCGCGGAAATGCAATCTTTAAAAAAAGTTATAGAAAACATAGCTAAAGAAATTGAAACTTTGATTTAGGTTGTCATCCCGAGCAAGCCTCGTGGCGACGAGGGATCTATTCAGATTAAAAAATATTTATTTTAGTTTATCGGATTAGGTCCCTCGTCGGCTACGGCCTCACTCGGGATGACAACAACTCCTTACCACTCACACTTTACTCCCAATCATGAAATATCACGCCGCCCTGGCTCACTTCCCAAAAATAACTTACAACCGCTACCAAAAACTGGCGGCTTATTTTTCTGATTTTAAAGATCTTTGGGAAGCGGAAATAAATGATCTTGTGCCCGCCGGACTAGAAGCAAATATTGCCAATGAATTTTTGGCTTGGCGCGAAGTTAACCCGATAGAAAAAATAATGGAAAATCTAAACAAAGAAAATATACATACTATTTCTATAAACGAACCTGGTTACCCACGACTGTTGAAAGAAATAAATGATCCGCCACACACTTTGTTTATCCGTGGAATTTTGCCGCCAGACGAATCTCCAACTTTAGGCGTAGTTGGCACCAGAAAATTTACCGCTTATGGCAAATTGGCTTGCCAAGAAATCGTGGGTCCGCTAGCCAAACAAGGCGTAGTTATTGTAAGCGGACTAGCTCTCGGCATAGACGGCATAGCTCATCAAACTACATTAGACAACAGCGGCACTACTATTGCGGTGCTAGGTGGGGGTGTAGATAAAAAAACAATTGCACCTCCATCTCATAACAATCTAGCAGAAAAAATCATTGCTAACGGCGGAGCGGTGGTATCCGAATACCCGCCTGGATTTGCGCCTACCGCCTATTCGTTTCCCGCCCGCAATCGTATTATCGCTGGCCTAAGTTTGGGCACGCTTATTATAGAAGCGGCCGAAATTTCTGGCGCGCTTATTACCACCCGTTGCGCCCTAGACTATAACCGCGAAGTTTTTGCTGTTCCCCACCCGATTAACTCGCCCACTGGCATTGGCCCAAATAATTTAATAAAAATGGGCGCCAGGTTAGTTGCTGAATCTAAAGATATTTTGGAATCATTAAATATCCAGGAGATAAAAGAAATAATAAATAGCAATAAAGGCACACCAACTAACCCTACCGAAGCCAAAATACTAGAGTGTCTTTCCAAAGAACCTGTGCATATAGATCTTATTATAAAAACGACCGGCTTAGAGAGCCCAACGGTAAATAGCGCCCTGGTACTTATGGAGATGAGGGGGCGAGTTCGCAACTTGGGAGGAATGAATTATATTATTAAATAATAGCCACCAAGGTTGACAAATGATATAATTTGTATTAACCTTAATATTTGTAAATCAAAATAATTTTTTCCATGAAAAACCTAGTCATCGTAGAATCTCCTACAAAAGCCAAAACAATTTCCAAATTCTTGGGCAGAAACTTTGTCGTAAAGTCTTCTTTTGGCCATGTGCGCGATCTACCAAAAAGCAAACTGGGGGTAGATGTAGAAAATAATTTTGAACCTCATTATATAGTAAGCCGAGATAAATCCAAAGTTGCCAAAGAACTAAAAGATGCGGCCAAAAAATGCGATGGCATCCTATTCGCTACCGATGAGGACCGAGAAGGAGAAGCTATCTCTTGGCACTTAGCCAATATACTGGGAATTGAACCAAAAGATGCCAAACGCATTGTTTTCCATGAAATTACCAAAACCGCCATCATGCACGCTTTAGAAAATCCAAGACCATTGGATTTAAAAATGGTAGACGCGCAACAAGCTCGCAGAATATTGGACAGATTGGTAGGCTACGAATTATCTCCGTTTTTGTGGCGCAAGGTAGCCAAAGGTTTATCGGCTGGCCGTGTACAATCGGTAGCTGTACGATTAATTGTAGAACGAGAAAGAGAAATCAAAGCTTTTAATCCAGAAGAGTACTGGAGCATAGAAGGTGCTTTTACCCCAGATTCCAAAGAGATTTTTACCGGTAAACTTTACGCTATAAAAGATAAAAAAATAGACAAGCTAGATATTAAAACCAAGGCCGAGATAGATAAAATTTTGGCTGATTTAGAAAAAACTACATATAAAGTAGAAAGTGTAGAAGAGAAAAAAACAAAACGCTTACCTTCTCCCCCATTTACTACTTCCACCTTGCAACAAGAGGCCAACAGCCATCTTGGTTTTTCTGCCAAACAAACTATGCGTTTGGCGCAACAGCTATACGAAGGTATTGCCCTTGGCACCGAAGGATCCGTAGGTTTGATTACCTACATGCGTACCGACGCAGTAAATCTGTCCGAGAAATTCTTGGCTGAAGCCAAAGAAGTAATTGGCACTAATTTTGGTAAAAAATACCAACTAGCAACCCCTAGATTTTATAATAACAAAAGTAAAAATGCTCAAGAAGCGCACGAAGCCGTACGCCCTACCGAAGCTATACGCACCCCAGAATCTATTGAGCAATACCTAGATAGACAACAATTTAGACTATACGACCTTATCTGGAGACGCGCTATGGCCACTCAAATGGCCCCTGCAGAGCTTAATGCCACCACCATAGACATATCTAGCAGCAATGATTACAAGTTCCGAGCCAACGGCCAAACTATTGTTTTTGATGGTTTCCTAAAGTTATTCCCAGACCGTGCCAAAGAAAACCTTTTGCCGGTAATAAAAACCAACGAAACTTTGACCTGTACGGAACTTAAACCAGAACAACACTTTACCGAACCTCCAGCCAGATACTCGGATGCTACTTTGGTAAAAGCGATGGAAAATTATGGCATTGGCCGCCCTTCTACTTACGCTCCTACTATTTCTACTATAGAAGACCGAGGCTACATAGAACGCAACGAACAAAAACGCTTTGCTCCAAAAGATATCGCCTATATTGTAAACGATTTACTTGTTGAACACTTCTTCCACGTGGTGGATTATCAATTCACTGCCGAGATGGAAAACAACTTAGACGAAATTGCTCACGGCAAAAAAGAATGGCGTCCGGTAATTAGCGCTTTTTGGAAACCATTCAAAGAAAATTTGGATAAAAAAGAAATAGAAATAGACAAAAAAGTTCTCACCGAAGAGAAATCCGATGAAAAATGCAAGAAGTGCAATTCGGATATGATTATTAAAACTGGACGCTTTGGTAAATATTTGGCTTGTACCAAATATCCAGAATGCAAAACAACCAAATCTTTAAACGCCGAAGAAGCCAAACAACAAGAAGCGATAGAAGAAGCCAACGAAAAGTGTGAAAAGTGTGGTGAACCAATGACTCTACGCCGCGGACGATTTGGCCCATTCTTGGGCTGTTCCGGCTACCCAAAATGCAAGAACATAAAAAACATAGAAGTAAAAATGAACATGAAGTGCCCAAAGTGCGGCCAGGGCGATATTGTGCAGCGCCGCAGCAAGCGAGGCAAGCCGTTCTATAGCTGCAATCGTTACCCGGATTGTGAATATGCATTGTGGGAAAAACCAACTGGCGAATTCTGCCCAACCTGCAAACAACCACTTACCTACGCACCAAAAGGTGTAATCAAATGCTCCAGCAAAGAATGCGACTTCAAGAAAAATACAGAGGAATCAGCTCCGTCTGAATCGGCACCAACAGAAGAATAAGCCCGACTTTCTGCCTATAACAGAAAGTACCTGGGCGGGCTTTTTAGACAAAGTATCAGCTCCGCCGATATATACCGCATTTCGCCCTTCATTTCATTACGGACACTAATAAATAAAAAATCCCCTAATGTTAGGGGATTTTTTATTACAAATTTATTTTTTAACAGAATAAGCAACCATGCTAAGACCGTTTTTTATATATTCTTTTTGCAATTTCATACCAATTTTTTCTGCCACCTTTCTAGAAGCAAAATTTTCTGCCCTAATATCTCCACCTAACTCTTCAAGCCCCAACACATTAAAACCATAATCTCTGCAAGCAGTCGCCGCTTCGGTGGCATATCCCATTTTCCAATAGCCCCGTCGGATATGATATCCGATCTCCGGTTTTTCTTCACCATCAATATTTTGAATAGTTATTCCACAATCACCAATAAATTCGTCTGTGTCTTTGCGCACCACAGCCCACAAACCAAAACTATTCTTTTTATACCGTTCAATATTTTTTTCTATCCACTGTTTTGTTTCCTCTCTAGTTTTAACTGACGGATAAAATTGCATGGTAATTGGATCCGCAAAAATTGTAGCCAGGGCATCTACATCGTCTAAAGTAAATTCTCTTAATTGTAGCCGCTCTGTTTCTAAAATATGCATACTTAATGTAATTTAAAACAATCTGCGCAGTCTTCTCAAAATATTATAAATAATATATTTATTTTTATTTATTAACAAATCAAACGTCCCTGGTGCTTGGCGCGGAGCACCGCCAAAACCAAGCTTAAATCTGGTTACACCAGCATACTGATGTTTTAAATCATAATTGTATTCTATTTTCTGTATTCTATTTTCTAAATTCTTACTTGGAGCCACCCCAAAAAAATCATATTCTTTACAGCCAAAAGATTTACCCATTTTGACCCCTTCCCATTGCAGCAAATACGGCGCCATTAGATTTCTGTATTCATAATCTGACGCGCCATAAAGATATGTAAACGTATTACCAAAACGCACAAACACAGCGCAGGCTACAGCATTTTTGTCTTCATAGGCTGTTAACTGATTTATAATTGGAGATTGCAAAACTTTGGCATAATGCTCTTTGTGATGCAAGCCAAACTTGTCGCGACTGCCGGTTTTATTCATCAGACCCCAAAATACTTCTAAATTTTTGTCTTGGCTAATCTTTAAATTCTTTTTTTCTGCCAAATGAATATTGTATCTGGTTTTTGAGTGCATGCCGGCGAGAAGCTGATCCTCTGTTTTATTTAAACCCAAGATTAGCGTGGCGGAAGGGTTAATATCAATACTTTTTTGAAGCATGAAGCTTGAATTATGAATGATAGAAGATGGTTCAGTCCTAAAAAATATAACATTTTTTTCTTTCAAAAAATTCGCAATTGTTTCGTATATTCTTACTTCCTGATTCTTACTTCCTGATTCATCGCTCGTCGGTCCTTTTGGACAAAAAGCATACTGCCAACCAAAAAATATAGGAGTATAGATAAGCTGTGCTTGTGCCAAAACCCTGCCGCCTTCCACCACAGCCAGCCTCTCTACATTTTTTCCTTCTGCAATTAAAACATCACCCCATGCCCATGATTGGAGAAAGTTACTTGTGCCCTGACCTCGCAAAAACCATCCATCCCACTCTTCTTTATTTTGTATTATTTTTATTTCCATGTGCGTATCTTACCTAAGACTAGATGAAAAATCAAATTAAAAAGACCCCGCTAATTTCAAGGTCTTTTCAATTTTTTATTAATTTAAATTTTTACGAAGCTTCTACTTCGTCGTTATATTTCTTTATTGCTTCTTGAACTTTTCCATACACATCTCGCAGCTGCCTGCCTTTGGATGAAAAAATTGCTCGTAGTGGCGGAGGTGTAACAGTAGTCAAATCCAACGCTGCCACAGCATCTTCCGCACCTTTATGCAGCTTGCTTATAGCTTTTGGATCATACTCTATATAAAGTTTGGAGTAAGCGAGAATTGCGTTCTCGGCAAAAATTTTGGCATTTTTTACCTTGTCTGTTTCTGCCGGCGCTTCTCTTTTTTGAACCGAAGTTTCTTTGGCGGAAACTGATTTTTTAACCCTGCTTCGGCTAACACTATCTTCATTAGCAGATTTAAAGCCCGCTTTTATTTCTTCATCTAATTTTTTTACTTCTGCTTGTTTAGCAGAATTGGCAATAGAGTCTCTTATCCTATCAAGGTCGTTCACTTCCTCTGCTTCGTCTATAAAATTTTGTCTGGCGTTATTCAAATCTTCTCGAGCTTGTTCCAGCTCACTTTTTGCATTTTTCTTAGATTTTTCACGCTCAGCCACCACTTCTGGATCGTTATGGCTTTCAGACAAAGCCCTCACCTCTGCTAGAGCTTCTCCTGTTGGAGTAGATATGTCTCTTACCATTTGCAAAGCATCTTTTGTATCTTGCGAAGGTTCGACTGCTTTCCGAGAATTTTCCACTCTTTTACGACTATTCTCCTTATGGTCTTCTGGGGTTAATAATTTTGCCTTTGGTTTTCTTTTAAAAACTTTTGTTGGTTCATCCGAAAAATCATCCTCTGGAAGAACGGCTTTTTCTGCTTTTATTTCTGTAGGAGGAACTACATCTTTTGTTTTTGCCTTCAATCTAACCACATCTCCCGGCTCTAACCCGGCTTTTTCTAAAGGGCTCAAATCTACCGCTTCGTACCCATTATTTTGTTGGCCTGTCTCGCTTGTACCTCTGCGCATATAGACTAAGTTAAAAAATATAAATTTACCTAAATATTATACCATATTTTTGAGAAAAAGTAAATAATAAAAATGGGGTTTTACCTTATTTTCAAGTCAAACTAGCATGGAGAAAACTCGCTTTCTTCCCTAGATAAACGAAGAAAATGCGTGCAAATCCCATGTTTTAGCCTATCTCTTGCCAAAATAATCAATTTGGTGTAGTATATGACTTATTAATTACCTTGCTTTAAACTAAAATTATATGGGCTTACCTGGTCATAGACGTACGTCTTCTCACAAACGCCGCCGCGCCGCACACTTTGCTTTGACAGAAACCACCTTCAACGCCTGTCCAAAATGCAAAAAACCTCTTCGCCCACACCGAGCTTGTGCTTTTTGTGGCACCTATAAGGGCAAAAGCGTAGTCAACGTAGACAAGCGCACCGCTCGTACTGGCCGAAAAACAAAGGCCAAATAATCAATCCCCCTCTCCAATAACTGATAAGTAGCATTATCTTTAAATTCTTCGTGGTTCTATGTCTAATCGCCATTTAGCAAGAAGCATCGCCATGCAAGCTCTATTTGAATGGGATTTCCGAGGCAAATCGGAGAGTAGTTTGCCAAATATAATGGAAAGAGACCTAAAGGAATTCGGCCCGGGCTTGGCAGAAACAGAGTTTGCCAAAAAAATTATAGACGAAGTAAAAGAACACATGGAGGAAATAGATAAGATTATTGAACAGTACGCTCCTCAATGGCCAATAGATCAAATTACTATCATTGATCGCAACGTGCTACGCATTGGTATTTACGAACTAAAACTAAACCGCGAAGTTCCTCCAAAAGTGGCTATAAACGAAGCTATAGAACTAGCCAAAAACTTTGGCGGGCCATCTTCCGGAAAATTCGTAAACGGAGTGCTGGGAGCAATATACAAAGATTTACTAGGTGAAGATCACCAAGAAACAACGAGCACAGATAAGGCACAACAGTAGCTATGTCAAAAGAAATTTATAGCACACCAGAAATAAAAGAAAAAGATTTTCCTGGTTTGCAAGAAAAATTAAATATTAAATTTAAAAAACCCGAACTTCTAGTTCAGGCTTTTGTGCACCGTTCTTACCTAAACGAACATCACGATTTTGTAGTCGGGCACAATGAACGCTTAGAATTTTTGGGAGACGCAGTACTGGAATTAATCGTTACTGAATTTCTTTTCAAAGAATTTGGCAACCCAGAAGGCGAACTTACCAACTGGCGCGCTGCGCTGGTTAACGCCAAAATACTCGCAAGTATCGCTTATGAAATTGGCATGGAAGAATACCTTTTCCTAAGCCATGGCGAAGCCAAAGACGCTGGCACAAAAGCCAGAGATTACATTATGGCCAACGCTATAGAGGCTTTGATTGGGTCTATTTATTTGGACCAAGGATACGAAGTTACCCAACAATTTATCGGCCAATGGGTTTTACCAAAACTACCCTACATTTTAGAAAATGGATTATATCTAGATGCCAAAAGCCGCTTTCAAGAATCTGCTCAGGAAATAGAAGGCATTACCCCTACCTACAAAGTTTTACATGAAGAAGGCCCAGACCATATCCGATCGTTCAAAATCGGCGTATACTTGGGCAAAGATTTGGTAGCAAGCGGAGAAGGTACAAGCAAACAAGAAGGCCAAACCGAAGCAGCCGAAGCAGCCTTAAAAATAAAAGGTTGGAAGGGTCCAAAGGTAAATATTATAAAAAGAAAAGAAGGAGACCCGCTTTAGTCATACCAGGGTCGGTAGCTCAGCTGGTAGAGCAGATCCCTCTTAAGGATAAGGTCCTGGGTTCGATCCCCAGCCGACCCACTAAACTAGAACTCCCGCAAGGGAGTTTTTAGTTTTGTGGGTCGAGCGAGCAAACTGCTTTGCTTAAAAAAATCCACCCAATTGTCAGTTGAGTGGAAGCCGCCTAAAGATAAAAGGGCCAATAGCGCTTTTGAGCCGACGGATCGGCATCATAAACCAAGAACTCACCAGTTGTGGCACACATGGCCACCGTGGCCAACGTCACACTTGCACCCGCCTTACGAAACAGTACTGGATGATTCGCAAAAAGATAAATTCCTTCTTGGAGGTTTTTCGGCAACTCGTTCGGCTTAAAGTTTGCCAAAACATCGTACCGCTCAAAGCTGTTGGGTGAAGCTGCAATAGCTGGATCAGGCAAGTGCAAACCCAAGCGCCCGGGTGGAACGTGGTTCGTGCAATAGAACACGTCTTGGATTGGAAGCAAATCCATCTCCAATTTAGCTGTCTTGAGGTTAGAAACCATCAAAGAAACTGCCTCGCCAGTTCGTCCACATACCACCACATAACCAGTGGTCACAGCATTGGGCTGCAAACTCAGCCAAGTCTTGGCTCCACGCATACTTTGGGTAAGCGAAGCGCGACAATGCAAGACCTGCTTAGGCCATCCAGGCTGTGCCAATGGATGAAACCCATTATTGGTGATACCAATACGAGCGGCATTAAGAGATCCTGCCAGATTAAATAGCTGGCCCGAATAGGTCAAACCGACCGATCGCAGAAAGCCATCAAATACCACATCCAGAAGCACCATATTACTACGATTATGCTCTTCAAAATCTTCATTATGAACATGTCTGATAGCACCGTCGGAAAAACGCCCAACCCAAGTTGAACACTTATCTGGCGGAATGATACCAGCTTCGGAAGAAACCTCTTCCGTAAAAGATGTAACGGCAATTACACTTTCATCAACGCTGGCACCTTTTGCTTGCGCACGAAGATATATACCGCTAGGCTTCCATATCTCTTCACCCTTACGCAGATAAAACTGCGCCCGATCGTGAATAAGAGACCTTCTCTTCTCTATCTGCATCCCATGTCCAACCATAGTATGCTTAAGCAGATACTCCATACCGCGATTGTACACCTCTGGGATATCGCTTCTACACTCTTCTCCTACTTGAAGAGCTACCTCGTAGAACGAGCCACGAGCTTGAACAAAACGCATGACACGCTCCTTTGTCAAAAAACGTCTACTTATTTAATGGAACCATACAAACAAATTTACTGTCAAATAAATCACCAAATTTGCATAGGTTTAGCAGGGTTGAAATTTAATTCATTAAATGATATATTGACCCTATTCTAAACAGACAAAAGATTACTCGCCCCTATAGTTTAATGGATAGAATGTCAGGCTTCGAACCTGAAGATGGGAGTTCGATTCTCTCTGGGGGCACAATAAATAACGACCCAATAGTTTGGGTCGTTATTTATTTGGTTACCTAGGAGAATCGAACGCCGGAGCGATGTTCGGCGACGCAAGCGAGCGAGCCGAACCGCGAGGCGGCCCGCCCGGATGAATCCGTTTGGACGGGTGGCTAGACAAAATTTTCGGAAGAAAATTTTAGTCGAAGCCGATTCTTCCACAGAGGGGCACCACGCTTAGCGTCCCACGCACCAAACATAGCACAAATTAACAACCTAAAAAACGATTTAAAATTACAAATCGTTTTTTTGTTGGCATAGATAAAAATTACTGATACACTAACTTATGGTTAGATCATTGACAAAAAATCTCAAACAAGGGGAGGTTTACCTTGAAAGAGAAAACAGGAAAGATCACCAGCTATCAGGACTTGATTTTTGGATACAGACATACAGACCATCGCCTTCATACTTATGGCAAAGTAAAAGAAGACGATAAAAAATATACCCTTTACAAAATCATAGCCAATGCACGCTACAAAAAAACCTTGCTTATCACTACCGGTTTCCATGGCGAAGAATTCAATGCACCGATCGCGCTTTTACATACTTTTGACAAAATAGTTACCTACGCCAAAAAAAGGCGCGTGCGACTAATTGTGTATCCATGTGTTAATCCTTCCGGGTTTGATTTGCGCCAGCGCTACAATGCCAGCGACGAACAACCCAACAATGACTTCATGCGCTATGTAATGGAAAATGGAGAAGAGCTAGGTGTTCTAGAAAAAGACGAACATTTTGTTCACTATAATATCGTAGATTCTCCAGCTAAAGAAGTTAAGCTACTCAAAAAAGATATTTTGAAATATCTACTTATTCCCCCTGACGGAATGATAGATCTTCATCAACAAGAGGGATCGCTGGAAAACGGCGAAATTTATGCGTACGTTTTTGATCGCACACCACTTTACCGACGCATTATGAGAAAACTAGGAAAAATTGCTCCCATAGCTAAGAATGACTTATGTACAAGCAACGAAGATAGACGAGAAGTGTTTTATCGGATAAATGAAGATGGTTTGATTGTTTTGCATGATGGAACTATTACCGACTTGTTCTACCAGAAAGGTTCCAAGTTTGTAGTAACCTCCGAAACTAAAACAACTATGCCCTTAGAAAAAGTTGCTGCCATCAACTTAATTTGGATAAAAGAGCTAATCAACCTCATAGCCAGCAAATAATGCCCCACTTTCACAAAAGGTGGGGTTCGTTAATTTTATTGAAATTTCTATAAAGTGAATAACTCATTTTTAAAAACAATTGACAGTCAACGAAGATAGGAATAAAATCTTATTTAGTCTGTAACAAGGGGGCTCTGCAATGCACCGAGGGAAGCTGGCACCAAAACTTGAATTCTACTGCTATGGTACCATCGCTTATTTCGCCTACAGATTTTTTCAAGGCTTGGGGCTATAGGCAAGGCACTAGCCATACCCGTCACACAACGGACACGGCATCTTGCTGAAACCATTTCTTAACTAGGCCCACCAAGGGCGCCAAACACGATGACAGGGTTGCTCGGCCTGTCGTGTTTCTCTACTATATTTACCGAGCAACATAAAAATACCCAGATTAATTTCGGGGTATTTTTATTTTAGAGTTAAATTGACCATGTTAAATACGGCAAAGCCGTCTGCCTTTGGCAGAATTTAACATGGTTGACAAAATGCCAAAATAGGAGTAAAATTGGCCTTGTCAGGCTTGAAATATGCCTCTTTCCCCTCATTACTTAGCCAAAATGAGTCATGGGGGGAGGGAAACTATATGAAGACCATTCTCCGGGTTCTGCTGGCCGCCCTGGCCATCTGGATGATCATCGACAAGTTCGGCCTGTACGACTACAAGCCCATGCCGGCTGCCGGCGCCGACGTGATGCCATATTAGGCATCTACCCCAACGATGTGACCGCTCGACACATCATTGGGCAACAACCCACCCCCACCCATCGAGCCATACTAAAAAACCCCGACTTGATCGGAGTTTTTTTGTTTTTCTCTTTCGCAAGAGAAAAAGCATGTCTGAGTGAGCCGCAGCGAGCGAAGGCGATTCCTACCTACTAAACATCATGACCAGAGTATGACAAATTAAAACTCTTGTTTATCAAAGGAAAATCTGGAACCACATTGCCTTTACCAGCATAACCTAATACAGCCCAATTGATAAATGATGGATCACGCACATCTACTCTGGTGATTTGCCCTTCATTATCGGTAACCACAAAATAAAAAACTTCACCTCTCCAACCTTCGGCCGAACCTACACCATAAGAATTTTTTCTTAATTCTACTTTTCCTTCAAAAACTAATTTTCCACTTGTTGGCATGCTAGCTAAAGCCTGTTCAATAATACTAAAAGAAGCAAAAATTTCTTTAATGCGAACATACAGTCTAGATCGCACATCACCATTTTTCTCTAAAGCTATATTAAATTTAATTTTGTTATAAGCAGCATACGGATAATCAATTCTTGAATCACTAACTATTCCCAAAGCTCTGCCGGCCACACCCAACACCCCGTGATCTGTAGCTATTTGATAATCAAGTTGACCAGTACCTTCCAAACGATTTAAAAGCGAAGCGCTATCTTCAGAAATATCTATAAACTCGCGGAAATCTTTTTGGATTTTTTGCAAATCTTGAAGAAGTGCTTTAGATGTATCTGCAGAAATATCTTTGGTCACTCCGCCAATAGTATTAACACCGCGCAAAAATCTGCTACCAGTTAGACGTTCGTGCCATTGCATAATCTGCTCACGAAGACGAGTACCGTTGGCACCACCAAAACTAAAACCAGTATCTAACATTACAAAACCAACATCATTAAAATGATTGGCCAATCTTTCTAGTTCGGAAAATATAACTCTAAGATACTTGGCTCTTTCCGGCACTTCGAAACTAGACAAACTTTCTATAGCCTGGCAAAAAGCCAGTGAGTGAGTAAAAGAAGTATCACCGGAAACTCTTTCTGATAATTTTACTTTATCTTGTAGTGGCAGAATTTCGAATAGTTTTTCTGTACCTTTGTGAACATAGCCCAATTTTGGCTCCAACAAAACTATCTCTTCGCCTGCAACACTGAACCTGAAATGTCCTGGCTCAATAATACCAGCATGCACTGGACCTACAGGGATTTCATAAATACCCTCCCCTTCCACTGTTTGGAATTGGTAGGTATTGTGCGCCTCTTCTGGTCTTTGTTGCCAATTAAAATCTTTGCGTAAAGGAAATAAATTTTCTGGCCAATTTTCGTGGAGTATTAACGGTTTATGATCTGGGTGACCAACTGGTTCCAAACCAAAAAAGGTTTTAATTTTTCTTTCGTGCCAAGCTGCCTGCTGAATTTGTTTGGTAATAGAAGGAAACTCTTCTGTGCCAGACAAAGTTATGTACGGCACCAAAAAAACACTACTCCCCGGAACTCCAAATACATATAGTATTCTAAATCTGCCGTGTTCTTTTCTTTCGTCAACGGCCGTAATGGTTTTGAGTGGTAATTTTTGTTCAAAATACAAAGTAGTAGCTACTTTTAAAATATCACTAGATGGCACTTCATATATCAAAACATTACCGTCAGTTTTAACTTGATAGTTTTTGGAGATATATTTTTCTACTATTTCTTGATACATACTAATAAACTAAAGTTGCAGATGATATTAAAAATTTAATGGCGCCAGGAAATACAAAACCGGAAATCAGTAAAGCTACTGCCAACAGCACGATGGGAGCAACTAACCAAACACTACCTTCTCCAGCAGTAATTTCTGAATCAGCTTCTCCAAACATCATAGCAATTACATGTCGAAGAAAACCAATAAACACTAGCCCAATACCTAATAATGCAGCCATGGTTACTATTGGGTGGCTACCGATACCGGCAGATAAAATAGAAAGTTCGGTGACAAAAATACCAAACGGTGGCACACCAGTTACAGCCAAAAATCCAAGGATAAAAATTGCACCAGTTACTGGCAAAGTAGACATTACACCTCTTACATTTTTCATTTTTGTTGAGCTGTACTTTAAGAATATATTACCGGCTGCCAAAAACAACATTGATTTGGCTAGAGCGTGATAAACCATATGAAGCAGAGCTGCAAAGGCGCCCACTCCCCCAAAACCAAAACCTAAAGCCATTATGCCTGCATGCTCAATACTAGAGTAAGCCAATAAACGCTTATAGTTTTTCTGCGCAAAAATGCTAAAGGCCGCCACAACTATAGATATTAAACCGAAAAATACAAGCAAATCTTGAGAAAAATCTTTACCTACAGCAGAGTCAATAACTAATTTGAATCTTAAAATCGCCAAAAAAGCTACGTTTAGAAGGGATCCAGAAAATAATGCAACTACAGGCACCGGTGTTTTGCTGTAAGCGTCTGGGCGCCAGGTGTGCATAGGCACAAAACCAACTTTCGTACCGTAACCAATTAAAACAAAAATAAATGCCATCTTGGCTATAAACGGATCTAAGTTTGGACCACTTGCAAGCAAGTTACTCCATGTTATAAGTTCAGTATGACCGCCGTTTAAAGCTGGATACAAGAAAAGCAATGTACCAAAAAATGCGAATAATAAACCTAGGGAGTTTATAATAAGATATTTCCAAGCGGCTTCCATGGCTGATGGTTTATTGTAAAAACCGATCAAAAAAGCAGTAGAAAGAGTGGTAGCTTCAATACCAATCCACATCAAAATAGAACTGGTAGTGGTAATGGCAAAAAACATTGCCAAAATAAATAAATGAAAAAGAATAAAGTATTGTTTTATTTTTTTAAAATCTATAATCCCTTTGGCCATTTCTGCCTTAAGGTAACCAACAGAATACAAAGCAATTGGAAAACCAGTGGCAGCCAAAGTAAGCAAGACAATTGATCCCAAATAATCAACGGAGAAATCATGACCCCAAGAATATGATCCACTTTTTAAAACAGCCAAAACTATCAAAATGGCAAAAATTAATTCTAAAGCCGAAGCAATGATTGCAATAAAATTTAACAAGCTTGTTTTCTTTCTGATTAACAGCGACAAGCCTGATGCGACAAATGGTATTGCTAAAATTAAAAATATATACATATATTTACTCTTCTTTTAAGTTCTTCATCATACTCACATCGAGTGAGCCGAATTGTTTATAAATCATAGATGCAAATACTGTTGCGATTATCACCCAAACCAAGATATCAAATACTATACCTAGTTGCGGACCGGCGTTCTGTTCTAATCCGGATAAGAAAGCAAAGGAAACAATTGCATTTTCCAAAGACAATATACCAATCATCTGAGACAAAGCACCTTTACGATTGATTATTACAAATACAGATATAAGCATGGTAGAGAGTGCCAAAAGCAGAGCGTTGAAATTTTCTTGAGAAAGAATAGATAGCGGTTGAAAAAAGCTAGAGAAGGTAAAAGCTGTCAACATAGCCAAAATTACCAAGGTCATTGGCCCGTTTAAATAGGTGCTTACGCTAAATTTTAGTTGGTGCTTGTTTATAAGATTGCGGAAGAAATAAGGCGCAACTATAACTTTAACTGCAAAAACTGAAAGCGCTACCAACATTAAAGTAAAAGATGATTCTTTTAGAGAAGAGTTGAACAACAAAAATGCCACGACAAAAGACTGGGCCATGTAAAGAAAAACTGCAAAAGAATTTTTCTTGGCAATGTTAATAAAAATAACGGAAGCAAAAATTAAAGCTTCTAAAAAAAATAAGGTTTGTGGGCTCTCAATAAACATAGTTAAATAAAAATAATCAAACTAATAGCAATTACGCTCAAAATAAATGAGGTAAACAATAAATCCGGTAATCTAAAAAATCTAAACTTTGCGATACTAGATTCCAAAACCGCTATTAATAAACTTAACAATAAAACCTTGATAACAAACCATCCCAAAGCTGCCAAAATTGGCATTAACCCTACAGTAGTAGCAATTCCCCAAGGGAAGAATAGATTAGCGCCTAAAGCCAAAAATATTAACAATTTATTAGCCGCTGCCCATTCTACCAAGGCCAATCTTTTGCCTGAGTACTCCAGAATCATCGCTTCGTGAATCATGGTAAGCTCCAAGTGTGTGGCTGGATTATCAAAAGGAAAGCGAGCAGTTTCGGCCAACATCGCAATCAAAAACCCTGCAAAAGCTAACATTATAGGCATCATAGCCACAAGCGGAAAGGCAGATACAGCTTCTGATATTTTGAAAAGGTTGGCTGAATCAACTGCAAAAACTAAAGCCAACATAGAAAATATCAAACCACCTTCTGTTAAAGAAGCCACTGTCATTTCTCGGCTTGAACCAAAACCACCAAAAGCACTACCTGTATCCATACCGGCCAAAGCCAAAAAGAAGGTGCTTAAAGCTAAAAGATAAACTATAACAAGTAAATCACTCAGGCTATTATTAGCAAACACTGTAGCAAAAAGCGGAATACTAGCTCCTACAATGACAGTAACTGCAAAGATAATGTATGGCGCAAATCTAAAAACCCAAGAGGCATCCTCGCTTATTACTTCATCTTTATGAAGCAATTTCCACAAATCGTTGTATGGCTGGAATATGCTAGCCCCTACTCTATTTTGAAACCTAGCCTTTATCTTGCGAATTACACCAACAAACAAAGGTGATAAGGCAGGTACGAGTGCTAATTGAATTGTCCAAATAATTATTGAAGTCATATTAAGTTCTAAAAAGCCAAAAGTATCAATAAGGCAAATAAAGTTAAAAATATATACAAGACATAAACATTCAAATTACCCAATTGAATTTTTCTAACATGCGCAGCCAAACGTGCTACTAAGGCCTGCAACGGTTTATACAGATTATTTAAATAAATATCTTCTATTCCCAAATGCACTGCACTGCTTTTGGCAAAGTAACGCATATCAGCATCGTGGTACTCCACGTCGGTTTGTTTGGTTGGTTTGAGCAAACCACGGAAAACAGTAATTATAGATCTAGAAAATCCAGTGGCAGTTATTTCCATTCTTCCATTTAAATTTGTACCACAATCCCAAGTGCGTTCAATCTTAATTTTTGCCTGTCTGTTTATAATTTTCAAAACAATCCATGCCAGCACAAGCGCAGCTACTATACTAAATAAAATAGTGGGCATAGACACTGTGGCAAACCCATCTTTTAAACTAAAGGCACCCGCAGCAGATGAAAACACAGGCTCGGCAAATCCCAAAGCTCTTACACTGCTGGCTACTGTTGCTAGTACAGAAGTAATATAACTAGCGAAGAACCCAATAACTAAAGTGAGTGCCGCTAAGATTGCCATAGCAATTCTAAGGGTGACGGCAGACTCTTTGGCATGCTTTGCCTCTTCACTTCTAGGTCTGGCCAAAAATATTGCGCCAAATGCTTTGACAAAACAAGCCGCTGCCAAACCACCTGTAAATGCCAACGAACCTGCACCTAACAAAAATACCCACTGTACGGAAACGCTTAAAGATTTGATACCATAAAAAAGAGATTGGAATGTTGCCCATTCACTAAAAAATCCATTAAAAGGCGGAAGAGCCGAAATCGCCATCGCGCCAACCAAAAAGAAGAAGGCGGTTTGTGGCATATGTTTTATTAAACCACCATATTCTTCCATATTTCTGGTATGAGTCTGAGAAATTACTGAACCAGCACCCATAAACAATAGGGCTTTAAAGGTTGCGTGGTTTAAAGTATGGAAAAGCGAAGCTACTAGCCCTAACACAGCTAATGATTTCATATCTGATGCCCAGAATACAAGCGAACTTCCCAATCCTAATAAAATAATACCGATATTTTCTATACTGTGATAAGCCAAGAGTCTTTTGATATCGTGTTCAGTAAGAGCATAAAGCACACCCAACAAAGAAGAGACTGATCCTATAACTAGAACTACTACCCCCCACCAAACTGGGATACCAGTCATCATATCCATAAAAATTCTGATAAACATGTAGATACCGGTCTTGATCATAACTCCAGACATTAGCGCAGAAACATGAGTTGGGGCAGCGCTGTGAGCGCGAGGCAACCAAATATGAACTGGAATAATACCGGCTTTGGTACCGAAACCAATAAGCGCCAAAACAAAAACAAGGTTTTTTACCAAAAGAGAAACCTCTCCCATACTGTTTTTAATCACAGTAAAATCAAAGGATCCTGTAGACCTATATAGAAGCAAAAAGGCCATGATAATAAAAGCAGTACCTATATGAGTCATGATAAAATATAAGTAACCGGCTCGTAGATTACTCTTTTCTTTGTTTTCAAATATAACCAAAAAGAATGATGCCAAAGACATTGTTTCCCAAACTACCAGGAAGAAAATGGCGTTGTGCGCACTGACAACCATTAGCATGCCGGCCAAAAAAAGATTGTAGAAAAATCCAAGCGCACCGATATTGTATTTGTTATAGAAGTGTTTTACATATCCCAGACTATATATAGATGCAACTAGAGCAATGAGGGATATTACAAAAATAAAAAAAGCGGATAATCTATCCACCCTAAACGAAACTGACAAAAGCGGAGCAAGCAAATCGAAGTTAAAAGAAAATACAGAGTTCTTTATAAGTACGGATAAAGAAGATACTAGACCTGAGATCGAACCAGATACTGCAAAAACGCTTCCTGCAACATTGGCCCACTTGTCGCTTTTGGCTAAAACCAGAGATCCTACAGCCCCGATTCCAAATAGCAATAAAGATATAAAAAATATAGTTGATGAAGAGATGGTAGTAAGCATATGATTAGCGGTTTGTTTTATTGCTAGACTCTACTCCTTCCAAAATTTTAAGCAAGTTACAAAGAATAGTTTTGGGTGATGGCGGATCGCCAGGAATTTGGAAATCAACTGGAATTACTTTGTCTACTCCATCTAAAACCGCATAAGATCCTTTAAATATTCCACCACTGATTGCATCGTCTCCTACGGCCACTACAATTTTTGGATCAGGAGTGGCTTTGTAAGTACGAATAAGAGCCTCTTTCATGTTTCTAGACACTGGTCCGGTTACCATTAGCATGTCGGCATGACGAGGAGAAGCTACAAAATGAATACCGAATCGCTCTACATCATAGTAGGCATTGGTGAGAGCGGTAAGCTCTTGTTCACATGCATTGGTAGAGCCGGCATCTACTTCTCTGATGGCTAGGGATCCATTAAATAATTTTTTAATTTTTGTTTCTAGCTGTTTTCCTATTACTTCAACACTCTCGTAGCCTAGAAGGTTCGTATCAATAACTGTTTTAGGGGTACAAAAAATTTTTTTATAAAACTTAAACATATTTTGAAATTTGAACAGATAAGGAACCATAGTACCTCGAACACCTATCTAAGGTGTGCGAGGCGCTATGGCAAGTAAAGAACTAATATGGTGCAGTCTAATCAGGCTGCGCGACGGACGATGCCCGGGTGCTTGACCAGAATATCCGGTCGGAACTTCTGACACCAGGTCTCGAACTCGTTGGCCTTGAGATGCCGTGGATGGCAAGGATCGGTCTCCTGCTCTTTGACGTCGAAGATGATCGCCGCGTCAATCCCCATGGTGTTGAGCCATCGCTTGGCCACAACGAGTAGGGCCACATTGTGAATCAGGTCAATCCCGAACTTCTGGCCGCCCAGACACGGGTAGTGACCAATGAGAGTGGCGTGACGACAGCCATTGACTGTGGCCGTTTCCACGTTCAGATTCACCATTCCGCGATGATCGCACGTCTCGTGGATTGGTGACGAAGGCGCCACAACCAGTGGACCACCCGCACAAATAACCGGGAAAAGAGCCGGGAGGGCTCGCTCCTGCTTCTGCGCAGCATTTTTGTTGATAACATCCAACCACTGAGATACATAACGCTCGTCAAAACAAGAGAATACCAGTGCCTTTGAGGCCAATGGAAGGGTTTCAGGGTTAATTTCCCGAAGGACCCCAGCTTCTTCCCAGCTACCCACAAGTTGCTTTTCTTCGTTGCTGGTGAACATGAAGTCCTCCTCTCCCTATCTTTGATAGGGTTGACATTGGTTGGAAAAACTATTGAAGATGAGTAACGAATTGACAGGCTTAATAGGCTGTCTTTCAACTCTTTACTCACCCCCAATAATAAGACCAGCCAATATTATATACCCATTTTTGTTTCCTGGTCAACCCCCTTTAAAATTTAAAAAGTGGGTAAATTTTTAGAACAAATTAAGCTTAAAAAAAATATTTGATTCAACAGAATTGACTTAACAGAATCATGTTGCGTAACGTCCATTGAAACGCGACCATTAAAATGCGGCGCTTCTTAAACGAAATTTTAAAATTAAAATAAAATAATTTAAAAAAAATTACCATACTTACATGAGAATAAAATTTATTTTACTACCCTGTGCATAACTTTTGCTTTTACTATTCCCAATTTAAAAAAAACATTCTATAATAAATATGTCGAGATAAATTTTTACAGCAATGCTTGTCTTGTAAAAATTTCTTCAGTAGGTTTTTTCTTTCCTCGCGAGTAGAAAAAACTTATTACAAATTTAAAAAACGAGAGGAGGTGCACAATATGGCAAAAGCTAAAAAAGCAAAAAAGAAGGTAGCTAAAAAGAAATCTAAAGCTAAGAAAGCTAGATAGTCTTCAAAAAATCTCTCCGCAAGGAGAGATTTTTGTTTACAAATAAAGTCTATTTTAAAACAACCTGCTCTATTTTTTATTTATTTTTTGTTCCGGCAAAACTACCTCTACAGAGCCAAATACACCATCATACCCTGGCTTAACCTTTACCTTGCCGGATCTCATACTTGCTATAGCTACAGCGATATTTTTATCACTTACAGCACTTTCAATTTCTTTTATTTCTCTGTGGAGCAAAACAGAAAATTCGTTTCCTAATTTTTTAATTATCGCTTCGTATTCTTTAACCACTTTTTTACTAGATACCCCCACACCAAATACTTTGGCAATAATTTCTTTAAGCGGCACAATATATTTGTGAGGTATAAATTTTTCTTTTATATTTTTTCTTCCTTTGCCCGTCGAAGCTTTAGCGAAGTCGGGTTTTCTATCTGCTAAATCCTCTACTCTATGTAACACACCCACGGTTACATTTTTTTTACACTTAGGACAAATTAATTTTTTGGCTTTAGATTCTATCGGCGATAAACATACGCCACAAACTGCATGACCGTCATAGTGGTATTTACCTTCTTCCGGATAAAATTCAATTGTATATAAAAACTTTTTCTTATCACCGCTCTTTATCACTTCTATAATCTCATTATAAGTAAAATTATCGCTCAACTTTAAAACATTAGCTTCTCTACCTAAATTATTTAAACTGTGCGCATCGGAATTAGAGACCAGAGTAATATTATCTAACGCAGACAAACGATGGTTCATGGTTGGATCGCTAGATAAACCTGTCTCTATTGCCCTAATATGCGAAGTTAATTCTTCAAAACACTCTTCCAATGAATTGTACCCAGACTTGGAACCAAAAACTGCAAACCACGGAGTCCACGCATGAGCCGGAATCATCATAAATCTTGGGTCTATGTCTAAGATTATCCGCAAAACATCTTTGGCAGAAAGCCCCATAATTGGACGGCCATCGGAACGTATATTTACCCCTTTACTCTCCAAAATGGCATTGAACTTTTCTACTGCCTCTATACTAGGAGCCAAAATAAGCAAATGCACACGCCGAGTAATACCTTTATGTTTGTATATACAAGAAATCTCTGTACCTAAAATAAAACGGGTAACACTACTGTCGTCTTTTAGTTTAAAAACTCCTTGAGCGCTCTCGCTCAAATTCTCTTTAATATGCCTAATCCAAGCTGGATGAGTAAAATCACCCGTTACTACAATGTCTATACCCTTTTGTTCGCAGGCCTTGGCAATTTTAGGCAAATCCAAATCTGGCGAACAAGCACGCGAATAACGGGAATGAATATGCAAATCAACAATTTTTTCAGGCATACTGAAAGTTGTATTACTGGGTGTAATATTTTGCCCACTCCTTTGGAGCAGCAACTTCTATTGTCTTTCTTTCTTGACCAGTGGCCAAATTAAAACTAAGAGACGTGGCCGCAAGCGCAATAGCCTGATCTGGCAACTTCTCTGTGCTGCCGTACTTGGCATCCCCCAAAATAGACCCGCCTACAAATGCCAACTGAGACCGAATTTGGTGCGACCGACCTGTACCAAGCCTAATTTTGAGCAATGAATATTTATTATTTGATTCTACAACTTCGTAAAACAGCTCAGCTTGTTGGCTTCCAGCCACCTGATGATCATAAACGGTAGTTTTATTTTTATTTTCATCTTTTACGAGCCAGTGCACCAACCTATCTTTGTCTCTGCTTGGCCTACCCACAACCACTGCATGGTAAATTTTTTCTACTGTATGTTCGCGCCACTGCTCCGATAGCCGACTAGCTCCTTTGGTCGTTTTAGCAAAAAGCACAATTCCTTGTACATTCCTATCTAGTCGGTGAATAAGGCCTAAAAAAACATTACCTGGTTTATTATATTTATCTTTCAAATATTCTTTTACTTCATCCATCAAGCATCTATCGCCGCTCTTGTCTCCCTGCACCAAAACTCCGGCCGGTTTGTATACAGCTACTAAATGATTGTCCTCATAGAGAACTTTAAGTGACATAAAAAATTATTATCTATAAGGCTACAAGCTCCAACGAGCAAAAATTCCCGCCGGTAGAAGACGTTCACTGTTTTTCTCGGCAATAGTTAATTCTCCAATTTCAATTTCACCACCAAATTGTTTCATCAGATCTCCCAAACTATTTCGATAAGCTACAGCCGAATACCCAGAAGCATATCCATTGATAATAAAAAACAACGGCTTATCACTTAATATTTGTTTGCAAGATTCTAGCAATGGCAACAAATCTTGTTCGATTTTCCAAACTTCTCCTTCGGCGCCATGGCCAAAGGCCGGCGGATCCATAATAATGCCTTCGTATTTTTTACCGCGCTTAATTTCTCTAGCCACAAATTTTTGTGCATCATCCAAAATCCAACGTACGGGTTTCTCTGATAAACCAGATAGTTCAGCATTTTCTCTAGCCCAACCAATGGCCACTTTGGATCCATCTACATGCACTACTTCGGCTCCAGCTTGAGCAGCAGCAAGCGTAGCACCGCCGGTATAACCAAAAAGATTTAAAACCTTAACAGGTTCTACCCTCTTGGCTTTGGTAATTTTTTCTCTAATCCAATCCCAATTCCCGGCTTGCTCCGGAAATACTCCAGTGTGCTTAAATGCCGAAAGTTTAATCCAAAATTTAAGGCCGCCCAACTCTATTGGCCAACGCTCTGGTAGCTGTTCGCGCACACTCCAATTAGCATCAAAACTGGCGCGCTTAAAGTAAGCATCACCCTTGTCCCATTCTGATTCGGATAAATTTTTATTCCAAAGAGCCTGGGGATCAGGTCTGGCTACCACCACGTCTCCATAACGCTCTAACTTTTCTCCATTACCACTATCAAGCAACTCGTAATCTTTGCCTACGGGTGTTGTCAAAATTTTATATTCCGGCATATTTTTCAATTAAATCCATTCTAAATTCTACTCCATGTTTTTTAAAACCAAACTTCTCATACCAAGCACATACTATCTCTTTTGAACTTCTGGTATTGGCAATTAATTTATAACAGCCTATTTTTTTGGCTTCTTCAATGGCCGCTTGCACCACCTGCTTACCCACACCTTTGCCTCTTTGTTTTTCATCTACAAACACATCCTCTAGCAATCCAAACGGTTCTTTGTGTAAGTTATTATATAACACATATAACCAAACTCGACCAATTTCTTTATCTTCTTCTACTACCGTAATTCTTATACCATAACTATCGTTCTTTATCTCTCTTTTGACTTGCATACTTACCTATTATATTTTATACCTTGATAAAATTTGAATAATTTTTTTGATAATTTCATCTGGCTTGCCCGAAACAATTGCTTTTTCTATTTCTTGCTTTGCTCCCACCAGATATTGAATACTCTTATCAATTTCTTCGGCAGGTCGCCACGGACCATCCTCAATTTTTAAAGGTCCAGATTTCTGAGCTAACAACCTATTAATTGAAGCGGTCAACTCTTTGCCATTGCCAAAAAAGCCTGGCTTATGATTTTTTAATTCATTTTGAATAAGTAATAGTATATTTTTTAATTCTGATTCTAAAAGTGCTTTGTCAGCGCGCTCTTTTAACAGAGCTTGTTTTTCGGCTTGAATCTGCGCTGGGTCTTTCCACGACTCTAAACCATTTAGCACTGGATGTTCTTGCACCAACCGCTTTGCATGCTCTACAAATCTTTCTATATTTTCAAAAATATTTTTGTCTTCATTACCCGTCGCACCTGCGTGTGTTTTAGAAAAATTTTCCGGAGGCGTAATCCTACCTAAAAAAACTTTAAGCGGCTTGGCCACAACTGTATCCCAGGCCTTTTTATCGGCCACTGTTAGCTCATTTGTTTTTTCAAAAACCTGATCAGCCAATTCTAACAGTTTGGCCAGCTCTTCATTGGCCATTTCTAGATTATCTTCATTAGACAAGTCTGCCAACTGATATTTATCTAACTTTGTGATTATCTGGAATCCTTCCCCCACTAGCGGACTTACAACTTCTTTTTCTTCTGGATTACCAGACCCGCTTTCACGACTAACCATATGCATTTTTTTAGAGTAAGACCTAATTTTTTTACATTTAAACCCCCACCAACTGCTTCCAAATCTAAACTCTTAATTTTTTTATTCTTCAAATTTTCTTTATCAAAATGGAAAACTCCCCACTTCTTAGATTTATAAAAATCTTTCTGTGCTTTGTGTAATTTGTGATTATTATAAATTACCAAATCAATCGGCCTTGGTAAATACTTTTCCAACTGAGATACCATTTCGCTTAATTTTTCTGGCCCAGTTTCTCCGTCTACGCGATACGCATTGCCAGCCACATATATTATTTTGGCTCTGGATTTGGCAATGGCCTTTTTAACGCCACTAGGAAGGAGCGCCGCAACCAAGCTGGTATATAAGCTACCTGGGCTTAAAATAATAGTATCGGCTTGCTCCAAGGCTTTGACTGCCTTTGGGTACACTCTAGCATTTGGCTCCAGCCAAACTTTTTTTATCTTCCAACCTCTATTATACACTGGGTTATCTATGAAAGCTTCTGTTTTTATTACCTTGCCATTTTCCAATTCGGCTACCAAATTTATATTTTCCAAAGTAACTGGATAAACACGTCCTTTGGCTTCTACACTATGCGACATAGCTTCTATGGCATGAATAAAATTACCAGTAAATTGGCTAGTTAGAGTTAAAAATAAATTTCCTAAATTATGAGTATCTAACTTACCCAAACCGCTGAACCTTGGCTGATAAAAAATTTTACGCAAAGATTGATAGTCATATTTTGAAAGAGACAAAACTGCGCGCATAATATCTCCGGGTGGCAATGTATTAAATTCTTTGCGAAGTTTGCCAGAAGACCCACCAGAGTCACTCATAGAAATAACTGCGGAGATATCAAAAATATTGGTATAGGTTTTTAACCCTTCCAAACAAACGGCTGAGCCATTGCCCCCACCAATGACTACTACATTTTTTTTATGAGCCATACTTAATGCCTAAAAAATCATAAATCTCTTTGTCTTCTAGTGATTTTACAATCAAATCTGCAGCTGAATAGTCGCCAATAGACCAACGGTCGTCATGCCTTACCACACATTTCATTCCCGCTCTCTTGGCAGCGGAGAGTCCATTTTCCGAATCTTCTACTACCACGCAGTCTTCTGGTGCCACTCCCAACACTTCGGCTGCATACAGAAATACTGCCGGATCTGGCTTACCTGCATAATTTACGTGATCAGTAGAAGCTAACGTATCAAAATAATTCTGCCAACCAAACCTGTTTACAATAGTTTCTATTCTATTCAAACTAGCACCAGAAGCCACCGCTGTTTTTTTATTATCCTGAATTTTGATTTGCTTTAACAAATCTGTCGCACCAATTAGCGGAAGGGCGTGTACTTTGTATACGTCTTCACTGGTAAGAAGTTTATGTTCCAAAATTTCTTCTACAGAATGGGGCAAGTTGTATAAATCCTTAAAAATCTGTGAAGATTCTAATAAACTTTTTCCATCTACCAGTTTTACATGCTCCCGCACATACGGCACATTAAATTTTTCTATAAATTTTTGATACGCAGTTAACCAATGCAAGCTGGTATCCACCAGCGTGCCATCCATATCAAAAAGTATTGCTTTAAAATTACTCATACATTATATTATTCAACCGTTACTGATTTAGCCAGATTTCTAGGCCTGTCTACATCGCGCCCCAGAGCTACCGCTGTATGGTAGGCAAAAAGCTGTAACGGCAGGGTGTTGAGCAAGGGTTCCAAAACTTCCATAGTTGGTGGCACAAATATCACATCTTGGGCCAGCTCAGCTGCTCCCAAATCGCCTTCGGTAGCTACCAAAATTATTGGCGCTTTGCGAGCTTTTACTTCTTCTATATTGCTGCGCATCTTATCGTATAATTGGTTTTTTGTCATGATGGCAAACACTGGAAACATTGGCGAAAGCAAAGCGATTGGACCATGCTTCATCTCTCCGCCAGCTACTGCTTCGCTATGAATATAAGTGATTTCTTTTAACTTCAGCGAACCTTCTAGGGCTACGGGAAAATTAACTCCTCTCCCCAAAAATAAAAAGTTCGGATTATTTTTGTATTTATTGGCCAACTCTTTTATCTTTTCATTTTGTGCCAAAACTAATTTCATTTTTTCTGGAATTTCGGCTAGTGCAGCGAGCAATCTTTGGCCGGTCGCCACGCTTAATTTATTTAAGCGACCAAATTGCAATGCATACAAAAGCAAAATTGCAGTCATGTTGGTAAAGGCTTTGGTAGAAGCCACAGCGAGCTCGGGACCAGCGTGAATATATGTTCCACCATCTGTCTCTCTGGCAATTGTGGAACCAACCACGTTTACTATTCCACGCACAAACGCGCCTTTTCTTTTGGCTTCTTTAATTGCAGCCAAAGTATCGGCCGTTTCTCCAGATTGAGAAATACCAAACACCAATGTCTGGTTATCTATGATCGGATCACGATAACGAAACTCACTAGCCACATCTACCTCTACCGGAATACCAGCTAATCGTTCAAACATATATTTTCCCGCCATAGCGGCATACGAAGCTGTGCCACAAGCAATGAGAATAACTCTTTTTATACTACGCATTTCGGCATCTGTCATATTGAGCCCTGCCAAATGCGCAGTACCTTCTTCTGTTTTATACCTACCACGAATTGCATCTTGCAGCACAGTAGGCTGATCAAAAATTTCTTTCAACATAAAATGATCGAACCCCTGCTTTTGTGCACTAGCTTCATCCCACTCTATCTGACTAGTCTGCTTAGTTATATTTTGATCTTTCAAATTTACAATATGCAAATTTTCTCTACTAACCTCGGCCACTTCACCATCTTCTAGAAAAATAACTTTTTTAGTATAAGCAAGCATCGGCGTGGCATCACTAGCAACAAAATATTCTTGTTCGCCCAACCCAATGACAAGCGGGCTGCCCAAACGAGCAGACACAAGCAAGCTTGGATGATCACCGTGCATAACTACCAAACCGTAGGTACCGCACACTTGTGCCAATGCTTCTAGCACAGCTTTGCGCAAATCTCCACGGTAATAAAACTCAATTAGGTGCGCCAAAACTTCGGAATCTGTTTCCGATTTATATATATGACTTGAACCCAGTTTTTCTTTTAACTCACGATAATTTTCTATGATGCCGTTGTGAGCCAAAATAATTTTGCCCGAGCAATCTGAATGCGGATGAGCATTGCTTTCGGTAACTCCGCCATGAGTAGCCCATCTGGTATGCGCAATACCAAATGTACTATCAAAACTTTGACCTTTTAGCTTTTCTGAAAGGTTGTCTATCTTACCAACCGCTCTCACACACTGAATGCTGGCTTCTGGATTTCTACTTTCTGTACTCTGACTTCTATTTTCTATTAAAGCTACCCCAGCACTGTCGTAGCCACGGTACTCCAAACGACGCAAGCCATTTACAAGAATTGGCAAGGCCTGTTTGGAACCAATATAAGCAACAATACCACACATACAATTTATCTATATGGTTTTTCTTCTTTTCTTGCTTCATTTATAATATTATTGGCTTCCTCCACCAACACTGCTAAATCATCTATATTTTTACCGTTTTCATCTTTCAAAAATTCACTTACCCAAACATTTATTTTATCTACCAAAATATCCATTGCTTCAATTTTTTCTTTATATTCCAACGGCACGGGCAAATGATACTTATCACTAAATTTTAACACTAAATAGCCATTTTTATTTTTAGCAAATTTTACGCAATAATCTTTGAAGGTTTGGATATCAAGCACCCCACTCTTTAAAGACTGCAATGACAAATCCAGTCCACCAAATTCATTAATATAGTCATTATTAAATAAATACTTTATTTTTTCTAAACTAGACAACTCTACTCTATCTTTAGATTCTGACATAAATAAAAATTAAATACTATTTTTTCTTTTATTTGCTTCCTCTAATTCTGCCGGCGTATTTACCCCAAACCACTCTTTGTTGTCCTTTAGTTTTACCACCTGGGTTTTTAAAGATGCATTTATAGCCATTGCTAGCGCCGTAGGCAAACCATACTCCCCTAATTTACGTAGTGGTGGCATAGACGGAAACATACCCTCAAACCATTTTCTATCAAAACAAAAAGTTCCGGTGCTAATTTCTTTTAATTTTGCCTGCTCTTCGGTTAGGTATTCTTTTTCAATTATTTCTACTCTGCCATCTGCGTGCCGTACCATTCTTCCCAAACTAACCGGACTATCTATTTCGGCAGACAATACGGAAATCACCGCTTTATTTTCCAAATGCCTTTCAATAAAATCTGAAATTGTTTGCGCAGAATAAAACGCACTATCGTCGCCGTTTACAACCAAAACTGTACTTATATTTTCTGGAAGCTGCTTCATTCCGGTAAAGGCGGCGTGGGCAGTGCCTTTTAGTTCTTCTTGCACCACATAACTAACTCTATCTCCAAAATATTCGGTAATTTTTTCTTTATAAAATCCAACAACCATCACAATTTGCGCCGGCGAAAAACCTATATTTTCCAACGTAGCCACAAAATAACTGGCAATCGGACGACTACCGATCTCGCACATAACTTTGGGTTTATCTACACAATTTAGGCGGGTGCCTTTACCAGCGGCAAGGATTACCACTCCAACATTATTTAATTTGCTGCTCAACATATTGTTTAATTTCGCTTAAAGTTTTAAAGTATGGCGCGCCTACTTGCTTGGCTTCTTCCTCGGAGTAGCGTGAGGTGTTTAGCTTTGTTACTACTAGCGCAGCCGGCACCTCTTGCTTTACCGACAAATTTTCTCGCAAATTGTCATTTATAAAAAATATTTTGTTATTATTATAATTATCCCCCAGATATTTTTCTTTGTTCCCGCTTAGTATTACCAACTCATCAAACCTGTCCGAGATCCCACTATCGCGAATCTTGTTTAGTTGAAATGTTTTGTCGCCGGCAGAAAGTAAAACTACTTTATCGGAAACACTTTTTAAAAACTGCAAAAACATTTCTGTGTCTGGAAAAAGATAATTCTTGGAAAACAGAGCATTTAATTCTGCCTCCACGGTATCTGGCAGATTATAACCCAAGTCACGCAAAAATTGCGTATGCTCTTCGAATGTATAGTCGTACTGGTGCGGCGCTACTGTACAAAGAGATTTAAGAAATGTTTCTTTTATATCTTTTTCATTGGCGCCATGTTTGGCAAAAATACCAAAGATATCCGCCTTAAACGCAACTGTGTTATAAACCGTATCGTCCCAATCTACAAAAGTGTGGCTAAACATAATATCACCCTTTAAATTAAGTTACTTACCCAAAACAATCTCGGAAATTATTTTAAATCTTTGTACGACTTCTGTATCCAAGTAGACTTGCTTCTCTTCTTTGGTTTTATAATTACCTACTTCTTGCCACAAGGCCCTACCAGCCAAAAACCCAACTGCTCCCGCCTCTACAGCCTCTGTTAGTTGAGCAGCAAACCCTTCAAACTTTTCGCCTCTGGTAAGCAAAATCCACGGTGTGCTTCCAACGAGCTCGGTAATTTTTTTACATGACTCTAAATCTCCAGGGTACTCTAATTTCCAAACATCGGGAACAATATTTTTTTCTAACAACATCTGGATAGAACGCAAAACCCATTCAGCTCGACTCTTCCCAAGCTCTTCGTTGCCATAGGTAACAATTTCCAAAAATAACGGCAGATTGTTTGCGCGAGAATCGTCCAAAGCTTTTTTAGCCACGGCGATTTGAGAATCACAATTGCTGGCTTCGGGATTAAAATATAATAATAATTTTGCTCCACCTGCACCCAAATCCTTTAATTGCTTGGCCGAGTATTCTAGTTCGGTATTTCGTTCTCCGGCACTATCTGTATAACCGCTTTTTTCGAGCGGCAGAAGATATGGCTTGCTTTTGGATTCATAGCCAGCCAAACCCCAACCTACATCTATAAGAACACCGCTAAATTGATCCTGCAAAGCAGAGATAATCATGCCTTTTATCTCTATCATTTCGGCATCGGTAGCCGATTCCGGATCGGCTGGTTTTACATATTTTTTAAAACTACCGCGATGGTCTAAAGCGAGCATTAAATACTTGCCCCTATCTTGAAAACTAGATAAATCAGACATAAATAATTATATTTTAAGCTAAAAAAGTACCTCTAGAATAACATACGAAAAATTGAGCGTCAATCAAACAAAAAAGCCGGCCACCACATTGGTGATCCGGCTGGCTGACTCCAGTCTGCTCTGTATTGCTACAGAGCAGACATGGTTACTACGACTGCTGGCCCGCCTGCTGACGAGCCTTCTTGCGCTCGCTCTTGCTGGGCTTCTTGTCGCCCTTCTTGCCGCCCTTGTTCTTCTCGCGCTTCGCAACCGTCTCGGGCTTCTCCGCGCCGAAGTTGGGATCGTTGCGATCAACGACCTTCTTCTCCGGCTTGTTGACCTTCTGCGGCGGCGTGGGCTTCACCTGGGGCTGCTCCACCTTCTTGACGATCGGCGGAGCAACCGGCGGGTTCTCGACGACCTGGGTCGTCTTGGCACCCTCGTTGCGCAGCTTGTCGACGCCCTCGGCCAGGGCCTGCTCGTCCATGCCAGCGGCACGGGCGTAGTACATGGCCGTGTTGTGATCCGACACCATCGTGTCGACCTCACCCGGCTTGCCTTCACCCTTGGCGAACTTCTCGGCCTTGTTGAGGGCGAAGCTCTCACGAGCGATGGCCATCTCCGCGAAGATCGTGGTGACCACACCCTTGTCGTTGAAGTCCGACGTGGCGTACTTCTCCTTCTTCATCACCTTGTCGGCGGTGCGCCCAGCCAAGGTCTCGGCCAGCGTCTCACTCATGCCGGAGTTGGAGTCGTTGGACTCCAGCAACCGGGCCTTGAGCACCTGCTTCAGCTGAAGCAGACGCGCCGCCTGCTTCTCCTTGTTGCTGATGGCCTGCTGCTCACGCCGAGCCTTCTCTTCCAGGTCCTCCAGCTTGGGCAGCTGGTGCAGCTTGTAGATCTCGGGGAAGTGATCCTCGAGCGTGTGCCACACCCACGTCTCCTGCTTCGGCGAAGCCCAGTCCATATCGCGGTGTTCGCGATCCCAGCGCAGACCCCAGGCCTTGATGACCTGCTGGCACATGCCGATCCACCGCGAGATCTCACCATTGCGCGCGCTGTACAGATCGAACAGCGCCTGGTTCTTGGTGCGATCCAGCTGACGGCGAGCCTGCTGCACCGCGCATGCCGACTTCACGAAGTGGGCACGCATGGCCTGGGCGAGGTAGCCATCCTCGAACATGAAGTCGGGGAGCTCCGACAGGGTGTGCCGGAGACGGAGAACCGCCTCGGGGACATCCGAGCTGGACGAATCCTCGTGCCGCACATTCTGGACGGTCTGCTGCTTCGGCTTGTCCGAACTGGCAGCCAGGCTCCGCTCCATCTTCTTGATGCTCTCGGGAGAGAGCGGGTCGAAACCAGCCATCTTCACGGCCGTCGCACGGAGACGCTCCGCCTTCTCCTTCTTGATCCGCCGCTGCTCGATCTGGATCGCGGCTTCCTTGGCCTGCTTGGCCGCGCGCTGTTCGCGCTGACGGTTCTCCAAGGCCTGCTTGGCAAGGGACCGAATGTCCTTGAACACCTCATCGTGCAAGACCTCGTCGACGGTCACATCGTCGAGATCGGGGGTGGAGCTGATCATCTCCTGGATGACCAACTCCAGGGTCCACTCCGTATCGTCACCGGCAGGCGACGAGTCGTCGTCGCTGGGAACGAGGGAGAGAACGCTAGAGGACGAAACGGGGTTGGTCGGGTTGGACATGACGCGTTACCTACCTTCCTTACATTGTCAACGAAACAAAGTTCTTTTTCTCACTTCTGCGATATGCAGGGCGAGAGAACCTTCCGTCACTGGGCGCCAAAATTGACGCTAAATGACCAAAAATCCTCTAAAAACTAACCACGCACTATACCACAAAATATAGGTTTTGTCAATAGTTAAATTGACCTAGCAGTAATCTAAACTACTGGAACCACCTAAATGGTAAAATATGGCTTTATCCATAAAGGTGGTATATATGTCAAATGACC
>MFRA01000003.1 GCA_001783215.1 Candidatus Magasanikbacteria bacterium RIFOXYD1_FULL_40_23
TGTAACATCTACCAACGCCTTCTTTGAAACTTTAGCAGCTACAAACTTTGCTCCAGCTAACATCAATACCACCAACATCACCACCACAAACTTCAATGCCACTGGTGCTATCACTCTTCCAGCTAACTCAATCACCGACGCAATGGTTGTTGATTCCATCACCGCATCCAACTACCTATTATTAACCGGCGGTACATTATCCGGCCCGCTCATCTTTACAGTTGCCTCGGGCACAATGGTAACTACTACAAACTTGGTCGCCACCAACGCTACTTCCACTAACTTAAGTATTTCCGGATCATTATCTTTACCTTCCAACTCAGTCACCGACGCCATGGTTGTAGACACAATCACTGCTTCTAACTATCTTCCACTATCTGCTTCCACAAGTTTGGCCTATCTTGGTTTTGATTACCCAGCTCAAGCTACAAGTACATTCCTATCATTATCCGCCTCTACTTCTTTGCCTAACTTAATCCAAGTTGGCACTTTAGCTAACTTACTTTTCACCAATGCCACTGGTACAAACTTAAACATTACCGGCGCCCTTTCACTACCTTCCAACTCAGTCACAGACGCCATGGTCGCAGATTCAATCACCGCCTCTAATTATCTCCTTCTCACCGGTGGCACTCTTTCCGGTGCGTTCGGATTTACAACTGCAACCGGTACTTCTGTAACATCTACCAACGCCTTCTTTGAAACTTTAGCAGCTACAAACTTTGCTCCAGCTAACATCAATACCACCAACATCACCACCACAAACTTCAATGCTACCGGTGCTATCAACTTAGCCGGATCTTTAAACTTTACTAATGCTACCGGTACGAATGTCGCTATCACTAGAATTAATCCATCAGCAGGGGATGCCGGTGCCATTACTATCGGCGCTGCTGCCGGCACTGGCCTAATCACTGTTGGTAATTCTTCCGCCAATCAAACATTATCACTTGGTATCGGCACATCATCGACTGTAAATATTGGCACTGGCCCTGGTACCACCACTATATTTATCGGCACTAACTCTACTGCTCTTGGTGGCATCCAAATTGGTGCAGTTGGTGTTACGACCACTATCGTCGGCGGATTAACTGTAGCTGGTACCGGTGCTACTACCACCAACTTGTATGTATCTTCTCTTGCCAATATATTGAAACTTGGTGTAAATACTTCTTCGCCAATAGCCACTTTGGCAGTAGGGGGCGTAGCTGAGGTTGATCCTTTTAGCGTGAACTCTTCTACAGGATCTGCCATGCTTAAGATTCTTGCAAATGGTTTTGCTGGGGTTGGTCTTAATGTGCCAATCGCAACTTTTCAAGCTCATCAACCGAGTACTGCCGTTTCTAGGTTTGTCTTGACCAATAGCACTAGTGGTGCAACAACAAATGACGGTCTTATTTTAGAGCTTAACACCGGCGCTAGTGGTGCTTTTGTCTATAATCGTGAGGTTGGTTACTTAGAATTTGGTACAACCAACATTGGAAGAATGAGAATAACATCGGGCGGTCTTGTAGGTATTGGTACTTCAACGATAGCTTCAAAATTAACAGTGCAAGGAACTGGTGCACAGAATCCGTTTACAATTCTTTCTTCTTCTCCTTTAACTACTGAAATGTTTACTATTCTTACCAATGGAAATGTTGGTATAAACTCCTCCTCTCCTCAAGCTAAATTAGGTGTAGAGGGCTCCTTATTAGTTTTGGGAAGTGCTTCTACTACCAATCTGGATGTCTCTGGTCTTTTCTCTTTCGGAAACGCTAACGGAACTTCTATTACATCTACCAACGCATTCTTTGAAAATTTGGCTACAACAAACTTTTCGCCGGCCAATATTAACACTACCAATATCACCACCACTAACTTTAATGCCACTGGTGCAATCACATTGCCATCCAACTCCGTCACCGATGCCATGGTAGTAGACACAATCACTGCATCTAATTATCTCCTTCTAACTGGCGGCACACTCTCTGGTGCGTTTGGATTCACTACTGCAACTGGTACAAGTGTTACTTCAACCAATGCTTATTTTGATAATTTAGCAGCTGTTAGCTTGAATATTTCTGCCAGTTCAACCTTCCGTACATCAACCATCGCCGGCGGTTTCTTCCAAGCTGATTTTGCCGACTGTAGCGCCGAAGGCCAGACAGTTAATTATAATGCAACCAGTGGTAAATTTACTTGTTTAACAGATGGTGGTGGCACAGTCAGTTCGGCCTTTACTTCTCCAGTTACCGTATCTGACGGAACTACAACTTCTACACTTACCGCTAGCGGCATATTTATAGCAACTTCCACTGCAAATCCAATGGGCCTATTCTTTGCAAATAGCACAGGCAGTGTTAGTGCCTCTGGTTCATTGCGAGTATTTGGTGTAAGCACATTTACTACCGGTACATTTAGTAAAAATGTAGGTATTGGTACTACTACTCCTACAGAAAAATTATCTGTAGTGGGTAATATTTCAAACATTCTTTCTGTTGGTAATAGTACCTCTATTCGTCAGTTAACTACTGTTGGTGTAGGTTCAAACCCACGCGCTATTTTTGTCTCTGGTAACTATGTTTATACAGCCAATACTAGCGATGGCAGTATCTCTATTGTAGATATCTCTAATCCAACAGCTTCTAAACAAATGTCTTCAATTACTGTTGGTACAAATCCACGCGGCATATATGTTTCCGGTCGTTACGCATATGTAACAAATAATGGTGATAATACGATCTCTATCGTAGATATTTCTAGTCCGACGGTTCCTGTATTAATGTCTACAGTTGCTGTAGGCACAGGTCCACAATCTATAGTTGTCTCTGGTCGTTATGCGTATGTATCAAATCAAGGAACTAAAACAATTTCTATTGTGGATGTGTCCAATCCTAAGATTCCAGTTCAGGTCGGCGTTACTAATGTGGGCATGGAACCATTTTCTATTGCTGTTTCTGGTCGCTACGCTTATACGGCTAACAATGCTTCCAATACTATTTCTGTTGTTGATGTATCCGATCCTTCCAATCCTTTCCAGACTGCCACTACTAGTGTTGGTGCAAATCCTACCGGTATCTATGTTTCCGGTCGTTACGCTTATGTTTCGCATTTTAGTTCTACTTACATGTCTGTTGTAGATATTTCTAGTTCTACCGCTCCTGTCCAAGTGGGCACTGTAGATGTAGGTGATACCCCTTCTAGTATCTATGTATCCGGCCGTTATGCCTATATTTCCAATCAAGGCTCAAATGATATGTCTATAGTAGATGTTTCCAGTTCTACATCTCCTGTACAAATTGCCAGAATTCCTGTAGGCGCAACACCTTTTGCTGTTACTGTTTCTGGTCGTTATGCCTATGTAGCAAACTATTCAGACAGCAACGTCTCTATTATCGACATCTCCGGCACTGAAGTTTCATCGCTTATGGCTCATAGTGCCGAAGTAGGAAATCTACAATCCAGAAATGATATTTTTGCTCAAGGAAATATTATGGCGGGTACTGGATTGGTAGTTGGAAATGGCGGCATCATGTCAAACGGTGCGCTGTCTATCTTTGCTTCTTCTACCGGAGCTACATCCTCTGTATTTAGTGTGGATTCCGGTCAGTTATCAAATATATTTAGAGTTTTTGCTAATGGAAATATAAATTTTGGTACTAGTACAAATTTGTATGTTTCATCTAGTTCAACCTTCCGCACATCAACCATTACGGGTGGCTTCTTCCAGACAGGTTTTACAGACTGTAATACAGAAAATGATACAGTAAACTATAATGCCACTACTGGTAAATTTACTTGTTTAGCAGATGCTGGTGGCGTTGCTAGTTCTGTATTTACAACTGCAATCACAGTTACCAACGGTGCTGGTGGTACAACTTCTAGTCTTCGCGCAGATGGATTATTTATAGCTACCTCAACTACAAATTTGGACGGATTATTCTTGGTAAATAGTGCAGGAAGTGCCAGTGCTTCCGGCACACTACGAGTATTTGGTGATAGCACATTAACAGATCTTACGTTTGTTTCCGCTACCGGTACAAGTTTTGCAGCCACTTCATTAGCTATTTCCGCAAGTTCAACATTTAGAACCTCAACTATTGATGGCGGTTTCTTCCAGACTAGTTTTGGTGACTGTAGCGGTGAAGGCTCGACAGTTAATTATAATGCGACCACCGGTAAGTTTACTTGTTTAGTAGATGATGGTGGCGCTGGTGCCGGTGGAGGAGTAAATACATCCACATCAAATTACTTTGCTGTATATTCCGGTGCTACTTCTGTAACGGGCACTTCTCTAATGCAACTAGTGGCTGGAACAATTACATTTACTTCTACAACTAGCTTCGCAAATATTTCCGCAACCTCTGTCACATCTACAAACTTGTATATTTCTAGTATTGCCAACCTAACCAACGGTCTATTTACTAATGCCACCTCCACAAATTTGAATGTTTCTGGCTTAACTAACTTGGCTTCTACCACAATTACATCCTCAACCATTACGGGTGGCTTTTATCAAACTGGTCTCACTGATTGTGATTTAGAAACTCAAACTGTTAATTACGATGTTACTACCGGTAAATTTACCTGTTTAGCTGATGGCGGTGGGTCGGGTGGCTCTACTACAACTTGGACTTTCTCTGGTTCTAATGTATTTCTTGTTACTTCAACTTCAAAAGTTGGTATTGGTACATCTACTCCGGCAGAAAAATTATCTGTAGTAGGTAATATCTCCAATATTTTGGATCCAAGCAGTCCTGTTAGTGAAGTTTCTAATATTAGCGTAGGTGGTTCAACGCCTATTAATATGTTTGTTTCTGGTAAGTATGCTTATGTACCGGCATTTTCATCCGATCTTTTAGCAATTATAGATATTTCTGATCCGGTTAATCCTGTGTTGAAGAGTACTATTGTGACAGGTAACGAGGGTGCAAATCCTCATGATGTAAAAGTTGTAGGTCGTTATGCCTACGTAGTCAATTGGAATGGGGCAAGCATGGTTGTAATTGATGTGTCCAATCCAAGTGTGCCTAGAAAAGTTTCTACCACTACAGTGGGAGCCAATCCAAGATCAATTGCTATTTCTGGTCGCTATGCCTATATACCAAATCGCACAGATAATAATTTAACTGTCGTAGACATCTCTAATCCGTTGGCGCCTGTAAGAATCGCCAATACGGATGTTGGGGGTAACCCTTTTTCTATAGCTGTCTCCGGCCGTTATGCTTATGTGATAAATAATGGAGAAAATACCATGTCTGTGGTAGACATATCTAATCCACACGCGCCAGTACAGATTACTACTTTAGAAGTTGGTAATCAGCCATATCATGTATATGTTTCTGGTAATCGTGCTTATACTGCTAACTATGCGGAAGACAGTATCTCTATCATAGATATTTCTAATCCTGCTGTTCCAGTTAAAATGTCTAGTACGACGGTTGGTACTGGTCCAGATAATATATTTGTTTCCGGGCGTTATGCTTATATAACAAATGAAGGTGGAACTCTATCTATAGTTGATATTTCTAGTTCTACAAGACCGATCATGATATCTAATAATGCCATTGGTAATGCGCCGATTGGTGTGTATGTTGCTGGCCGTTATGCTTATATGGCAAATAGTGGTAATGCTACGATGTCTGTAATAGACATTTCCGGTACAGAAGTTACTAGCTTAGTTGCGCATAGTGCAGAAATAGGAAACCTTCAGATTAGGAATGACATTTTTGCTCAAGGAAGTATATCTGTTGGAACTTCGTTAGTAGTTGGACCAGGTGGTATATTCTCTCAAGGAGCTTTATCTGTTTTTGCATCTTCTACTGGAGCCACTACTTCTGTATTTAATGTTAATTCTGCTGCATCTTCTACTATATTAAGAGTATTTGCGAATGGAAGAATTGGTATCGGTACTTTAATTGCCACTTCAACCTTAGATGTACAAGGAGCTTTAGAAGTAAATTTAACTAGTCCGGCTGGTGCCACCTCTGCTCTTTGCCATACCACCAATGGTACCTCTACCAACCAAGTTATCTATGATTGTAATTCTACGGCCGGCGCTGATTTTAGAGAAATGTACGCTGCTGATACTGATTTGGAAATGGGTGATGTCGTGGTACTTTCTAATACTTTTGTTACTACCAGCGATGGTAATGTTATTCCTAAACTCAGTAAGTCTACGTCAACTTATCAAACCAGATTGGTAGGTATAATTTCTAATAGTAGTACAAATAGTGATTTTAATAGTATTGGACATAACGTTTCAAATGAAGACAATCCTTTGCCACTTGCTTTAAGTGGTCGTGTGCTTATTAAAGTAACAAATATAAATGGTGATATTCATGTGGGTGATAAATTAACGTCTTCTAATCTTCCTGGTGTAGCTATGAAAGCAACCGAAGAGGGCCCTACCATTGCGATAGCAATGGGTGATTATACCAGTGCTGCGACTGGCACAGTAATGGCCTTTGTAAATATTGGGTGGAATGGAATTACTGCTGGGAGCGGAGTTACGTCCACCAACTTGTATGTTTCTGGTTTAGCTAATTTATTTAACGCTACTATTGCTAGTGTTACGAGTACTAACTTATCTGTTTCAGGAATTAGCGGTTTAGGTTCTCTTACTTTTACTAGTGCCACCGGCACTAATTTGGCTGCTGTAAGTTTAAATATTTCTGCCAGTTCAACATTTAGAACCTCAACTATTGAAGGCGGTTTCTTCCAGACAAGTTTTGGTGATTGTAGTGGTGAGAGTCAAACTGTAAATTATAATGCCACAACCGGTAAGTTTACTTGTTTAACAGACGATGGTGGCGCAGGTGCCGGCGGAGGTGTAAACACATCAACATCAAATTATTTTGCTGTATATTCTGGCGCTACTTCTGTAACCGGTACTTCATTTATGCAGATTTCCGAAGACGCTATTGCTTTCACAACTAATACCACATTCTCCTTAACCACTACTGTGAACCATTTAGTCGTGACAGGTGGTTGTACAGGCTGTGCCGGCACATCTACCTTTAGTATGTTCGTATCTTCTTCGCCCGGAACTGGGACATGGACTGCTCCAGAGGGTATGGATTATGCCCAAGTAATTGTAACTGGTGGTGGTGGTGGTGGTGGTGAAGCGGCAGATTGTAGTGATACTGCTTGTGAGGCAGCTGCTGGAGGCGGTGGAGCAGGCGGTACTTCTATTGAGGTATTTACAAGTGAAGAAGTTGGGTCTGCCCAAACTATTGTCGTAGGCTCCGGTGGGCCTGGAGGTTCTACTGATGAAGGCGGAGTTGGAACCGCAGGGGGCCTGTCGTCTTTTGGTGGTTCGCTTCTAGGCGCATATGGAGGTAGTCCGGGAAGTGGAGCAGATTCAAATGGTGCTGTTCACGTAACTGGCAATGGGGGTAATGGTGGCGTGGCTACTACAACTGGGGATATAAATATAGAAGGTGGAGATGGCGACAGTGGTTTAGCTCCAACAGAAGGTGCTAAAGGTGGTGATGGCGGTACAAGTTATTGGGGAGGTGGTGGAAGAGGGGGAAGAGCAGCTACTACTAATGTAGAAGCTGGTCAAAATGGCAAAGCTTATGGTTCTGGTGGTGGCGGCGGCGCGCAAGAAGATGCTTCTACATCTGTTGGAGCAGATGGAGGGAGAGGAGCAACAGGTACGATAATGGTAGTTTCGTATAATTCTACCGGTGGTGATTTGGCGGAATGGTATGAGGCAAAAGAAGATGTATTACCAGGTGATCTGGTATCTATAAGTTCTAGCTCTTTGGAATATGAATCTTATCAACTGGGTCTATCAAAAACTTCAATTTTAGAAAAAGCTACCCTGGGAAGCAGTGTAGTTGGTGTTGTTTCAGCTATTCCGTATCAAGTTATGGGTGGCGATATATTAGGGGCCAGCACCAACGCCAAACCAATCGCCTTGGCCGGACGTGTGCCGGTAAATGTTTCCAATGAGAATGGGCCGGTAAAAGCAGGTGATTACTTGACAATTTCTTCTGTTGCCGGTGTGGCTATGCGCGCCACCAAATCCGGAGTTACTATTGGCCGCGCTTTGCAAAATTCTGAGTGTGAAGTTGGTTTATTGTGTAAAGTAATGGTTTTGGTAAACACATCATACTTCAATGGTATGGCCATGAAAAAAATCATGGCCCAAGAAGGTTTGGATTTAGATAATATTCCTGCCAATCTTGATATTGGGCGAGCTATGCTTACCAAAATGATTTCAGATAAACAAAGTATTACCGCCAGCAGCAGCGTAGCAGAAATTTTCACCGACAGAGTTTTGGCCGGACTCGAAATTATTACACCAAGTGTAATTGCAGAGCATTTGGCAGTAGATAAATTGGAATCCGTATCTGGACTCGGCATAGGGTTAAGTTTGGCAGATGGAGAACTGTTTAGTATCTTTGCTGCCACTACCATATCAAGCACCACAATATCAAGTACAACTCCGTTTGTTTCTTCCACTCCGGTTATTACCTTTGATAGTTTGGGCAACGGCTTCTTTGCTGGCAAGTTAACCGCCAACGAAATAAGTGCTAATGAAATTATAGGGTTAAATGTTATTGCCAACCAATTATCGGTGTTGGCAGGCGCAGTAGACCAATTAAATTCTGCTTCAAGCACCACTTCAACTCTAGTTGTGGAAGGACTAGAGAGTGCTTCTTTAAATGTAAGTGGTATAGCGGCGTTTTTACAGGGCTTTATTGCCACTGGGTCTAGCACCTTTGTTGGAGATGTCTCTATTACAGGTAATTTGAAGTTGTTGAAATTAACTGTAGACGATATAGATAGCCCTCTAATTGGATTTATAACCTCTAGTTTGGGAATTCTTGCTCAAGAATTAACCAATGCTACTACTACAATTAATGAGTTGGCAGAGCGTATGGTTGCTAATGAATTATTGTTGAGTACACTATTTACTTCTAGTACCGTCGCTAGTTCCAGCGATGTATTGGATGCAAGTATTTTTGCCCAAAGCCAAGGTTTGCAGTTTGAAAATATAGTTAACTTCAAAGGTGGCTTACAAGTAGATTCTGTTAGCTCAATTTCTGGTGCTACTACATTTATGAGTGATACCATATTCTTTGGCCGTCCTTACCTAAATTCAGATAGTGGTGGCTTTGTAAAAATGTCTTCTGGTACTCAGTTTGCCGAAGTTATTTTTGAGCGTGAATACCTTGCACAGCCAGTTGTGAATGCTTCTATATCTTTGGAAATCCCAACTACAACGGACGAGTCTGCAGAGACCGGTTCTTTTGCCACTTCTACCGAAGAGTTGGAAAACCGTATCTTTGCCGAAGATATTCGTTACCTTATTACAAAAAAGAGTCCTGCAGGATTTACTATAAAACTTAACAAGCCAGCTCCAGGAGACATTGTCTTTAGCTGGATTGCGCTTGCTATAAAAGATGCCAAAATTATTCTTTCTACCTCCACATTGCTAAGTATCCCAACAGAATCAGTAGAACCAACTTCTACAATTTTAGAGGCTGATGTCCCTACTACCACACAAACATCGCAAACACCTTCTTCAACCACTGATGCAGATTTAAGCGTATCTGTGCCAGACGCTTCGCCAACATCTACCAGTACAGAAGTAGAGGGCTCAAATATAATTCCAAACACTCCCTCTTCGACTCAAAGTGTTGCTGATACTTCGACCCTTGCTGAAGTGACAGAAGTTACTTCAAGTTCTGAAATCACTGCGGACACTTCAAATGAAGAATCGGCACCAGTTACAACTACCACAACCGTATTACCGGACGAAGCTCCAATCGAGGGTTAATTTGGCCTAGTGCATCATTTAAGAAATAGAGTATGTACTGAAATTGCTAGATAAAATGCATCACATGGCTTCTTGCGTATTTAATTATACGCATGCTTTAAAATTTTTTGCAGTAGCTTTACTTGTTGTTTGGTATACTTTTTTTGGCAACGCCGGCACAGCTCGCCAGCGGTGATTTGGGGCGGCACCTAAAAAATGGTGAAGTTTTTTTATCTTCAATTTCCAATCTGCCCCCTATGTTTTAAATTAAGGTTTAATTCACAAATTAGCCTCATGCTAGATTTGTGTGAGTTGGTATTTTTGTGATAGATTATGTGTGCTTTAGGGTCTAAAATAGATGGTCAACCTATCTTATCGATATACCTTGGGTGTCGGAAAAGGGCGGGTTTATCTAGAAACAAACCAAGTATGGATCAAAAAATGATAAAAAAGTATTTTGCGGCAGCTCTTTTGGGAGCACTTATCTTTTTTTTGGGCTTTATTTCAGATAAATTAGTAGTAGATAAGCTATCGGATAAAAAATATGTAAAAAAGTGTCTGGTCGAACGCGAGAATAGCTACATTAAACCAAATGATTTTAGTTTTATAAATCCATTGCTGGATTGTGGTGATGTTGGTAATGTGTCACATCAAAATATCAATATTATAAAGACAAAAGTCGTGCAATTTATAGATGAGCAAAAAGCCAATGGAAACATTACTAGAATGTCTGTATATTTTCGAGATTTAAACAATGGGCCGTGGTTTGGAATAAACGAAGAAGAAGAATTTAATCCGGGCAGTTTGTTGAAAGTGCCAAAAATGATAGCGGTTCTTAAAGAAGCAGATGATGATCATTTAATTTTAGAAAAAAATATTTTGGTAAAAGGCGCTACCTCTACTTTTGTGCAATATTTTAAGCCAGAAGTAAGCTTGATATTTGATCAAGCATATACTATTGATGAACTAGTAAGACGAATGATCATCTATTCTGATAACGATGCTGCCGCGGTACTTGGTCAGTTGTTAGGTAGTAATATTTTATATAAATCTTACGAAGATCTGGGTATTAGCGTTCCTACAGATGGTGGTTATTTAACCTCTGTGCGTAATTACGGTTCTTTTTTCCGTATCCTTTTTAATGCTTCATACCTTTCTAACAAGTACTCGGAAAAATCCCTTCGATTATTATCTGAGGTTACCTTTGACAAGGCTTTGCGAGTGGGAGTGCCGCAGCATGTTCAAGTTGCCCATAAATTTGGTGAACGTACCGACGGTGGTAAGAAACAGCTTCATGATTGTGGAATTATTTATGTTCCAGACAAGCCGTATCTTTTATGTGTAATGACTCGTGGTTATAGTTTTGATACGTTGGCTTCAATAATAGCTCAAGTGTCCAGAATAGTGTATGAGGGGGTAGAGGAAAAAAAAGTTGAGTAATTGTAGTAAATTAGAGGGTAGCTTTATATTTGCCTCATTTTTATAAATTGTGTATAATTACTTTTAGAATAAAAGAAAGGTCGTTTACAAACTTTTTTTAAAATAATTTTAATTAAATAAATCGTATATAATTATATATTTATGAACAATCAAAAAGTCGTTCTCATGGTTTTAGGGGTTTTGGTATTGGGCTTGGCCGCTACTAGTGGTGTGTTATACAAACAGGTTCGCACACTTAAAGTAGATCCGCAAAAAGTAAGCGAAGAAGAAAATAGAAAAGTATTAGAAGCTGTTGGGAAATTAGTTCTTCTTCCAGAAGAAGCACCAACTATCGCTACCGTAACTGATCCAGAAAAATTAAAGAGCGAACAGGCCTTCTTTGCTAAGTCAGCAGTTGGTGACAAAGTACTTATCTATACTGGAGCCTTAAAAGCTATAATGTATCGCCCAAGTGAAAATAAAATTGTTGAAATCGCTCCTCTAATTATTGGTAATCCAAATGCTGCGCCAGCTCCAGCACCGGCTCCAGCCGCTTCTTCAGATTCTTCCGATAGTGAATAGTTTGGTAAGTCAGCCATAGATAAATTAGAAGAGAAGCTTGAAGTTATGGCGATCAAAAAATTGCTTATATTGTTAATCGTAGCTTCTTCGTTAACAGCGACAGTTGTTTTGGCTCAAGAGTTTAGCTCTACAAACTTCGTAGATTCTAATCCGGTTGTTACTCTTGGTGGGGGAAAATCATCCTCCACCAATTTTCAGTTATTTAGCGGTGCCGGCCAAACCATAATTGGCGAAAGCTCCAGTAGTGCCTTTGCGGCCCATGCTGGGTTTTTTTATTTTCCTTTTGTGTCTACACCAGTATTGTCAGCCACAGCCGGCGACGGAGAAGTGTCTTTGTCCTGGACTTCGGCGGTAGGTAGTCTTGGGTTCAATATAAGTACCTATTCTATAGGTAGGTCTACCAATTCCGGAGGGCCATATACATTTACCAATGTGGGCAATGTGCTAAGCGCTGCCTCTAGTGGCTTAACCAATGGTACAACTTATTATTTTGTGGTTAGAGCATTAGACTCGTTGAGTGATTCCGTAGTTACCTCTACTCAAATAGCGGCTGTGCCGGTGGTTTCGGCTGGCACGCCAGGCGGTGGCGCAGTTGGAGGAAGCGGGGTAGCGTTGCCAACGCCACAGACCATAGTAATATTTTCTGGTTTTGCCTACCCAAACAGTAGGGTAACCCTTCTAAAAGATGGGCAAATAGCAGGCACAGCCTTTGCCGGAACCGACGCCTTTTTTCAAATAAGCGCCCCCGGCCTATTTGGAGGAAGTTATATTTTTTCTATCTATAGCGAAGATAACAAGGGTTTTATATCTCCTCTTGTAAATTTCCCTTTGGATGTAATTGCCGGTGCCAGCACTCAAGTAGGGGGAGTGTTAGTTCCACCCACTATAGCGGCAGATAAAACCGAGGTAAAAAGGGGGGATAGTATTACATTTTTTGGCCAAGCTATACCTAGGTCGGAAATAAATATAATGGTAAATTCAGAGAAAGAATTCTTTATAAAAACTAGTGCAGATGTAGGCGGTAATTATTTATATAGTTTTGATTCTAGTCCACTTGAATTGGGTGATCATTCTGCTAAAGCCAAACTTATGTTTAATGGGGAAATTAGTGTTTTTGGTAAGTTTGTCGATTTCCGAGTGGGAACCAAAAATATTTCTGCAGATTCAGGGCCGAGATGTCTTGTTAAAGCTGATTTAAACAATGATTGTCGCGTTAATTTAGTAGATGTGTCTATACTTATTTTCTGGTTTGATAAATCGGGCATTCCTTCGAAAGTTGATTTTGACGGCAATGGCAGGGTAGACCTTATAGATTTAAGTATTTTAGCGTACTATTGGACCGGGTAGAGGTTGTCATTCTTGACGCCCGTTAATTGTCATTCCCGCCACAGCGGGAATCCAGTCGGCATGTATGTATCAAAGAAAAAATTATTATTTATACGTTTTATCCAGTAAAAGAAATGGTACTTTATACATTGGAGTAACAAACAGCCTGGTTAGACGAATTTATGAACATAAGCATGGTTTAGTTGATGGATTCACAAAAAAGTATTCAGTTCATGATCTGGTATATTACGAAACTTACGATAGTATAAACACGGCAATTAGCAGAGAAAAAGAGGTGAAAAAATGGAGAAGAAAAGACAAGATTAATTTAATAGAAAAAGAAAACCCAAATTGGCGTGATCTGTACGAAGAATTAAGTCCAGTTTAGTGACTGGATTCCCGCTGTGGCGGGAATGACAGCTAAAAATTTATGAACTTTCACTTACACAAAACAAATAAAGCAATCAGTTATTTTATCACCATAGCAGTTTTTTCATTCTTGTTTTTTGGCGTTTCTGTTGCACAAGCCGCCCAATTTAGCCTCACTTCAGAAAATAAAAATATCAAAGTAGGGGATCAATTTGAAGTGAAAGTTTTGCTTAATGCCGAAAACGATAGTATTAACGCAATGGAAGGTGTGCTTGTTTTTCCGCAAGATGCAGTAGTTCTAAAAGAAATAAAAAGTGGTAATTCTATCATTAGTTTTTGGTCGCAGGCACCAAAAGCTACAGGAAACAAAGTAGATTTTTCCGGAGTTATTCCAGGCGGATATGCCGGTAGAAATGGGCTTGTTTTGTCATTAATTTTTGAAGCAAAAACAGAAAATGCAAGTGTTATTGAGTTGAGTAAAGCTGTAGCCTTGATTAATGACGGTCAGGGCACTCAAGCTAGTGTTAAGATAGTCAATTTTAGGTTGGTTGTAAGTGGGAAGGCTGTAGAGCCAAAGATAATAACCGACCAAAAAGATGATACAGATCCGCCGGAAGAATTTTCTCCGGCCATAAGTCGTGACGAAACCATTTTTGAAGGCAAGAACTTTTTGGTATTTGCTACCCAAGATAAAGGGTCTGGGATAGATTATTATGAGGTTTGTGAGGGAAAAAGAGCGTGTGTAAAAGCAGAAAACCTTTATCTTTTGGAAAATCAAAATCTGGACGAAGAAATTATAGTTTATGCAGTAGATAAGCAGGGTAACAAAAGAATGGCTACTTTATATCCTTCAAAATCAACTCTTTGGTATGCAAAACCCCTTTATTTAGCTATAATAGGGGTATTACTCGCGCTTATCACTTGGAGGGTATGGAAAAAAAGACACGCTTATTAATTCTTATTGTTATTTTATTTGCCGTTATGGGCTTATTGCCCATCAAAGCAAAGGCGGCAAGTCTTGTGTTGCGACCAGGAAGCGGTAATTTTTTGGTTGGTGGTACATTTGATTTATCAATTGTGCTCGATACCAAGCATGTGTCTGTAAATACTATTGAGGCGGAATTACTTTTTCCGCGAGATAAGATACAATTGGCCAATAACTCTATAGGTAAATCTATTATCCAATTTTGGCCAGCGGTACCAGAATTTTCGAACGAACAGGGTAGAGTATATTTTGCCGGCGCCATACCTTCTCCGGGAGTAAATATTTCCGAAGGCGTGGTACTCACACTTACTTTTCGTGTAATTTCTTTGGGTGAAGCCGAAATAAGATTTGGCGACAAAACAAGTGTTTTGGCAAATGACGGCAAAGGAACCAATGTTTTAAACCAAAAACCATCGGCGTTTTTTAAATTCTCTCTAGCTCCGCCCCAAGGCCCGGAAGTTTCATCTCCTACTCACCCAGATCAAGAAAGTTGGTACAAAGATAGCAACCCGTTATTTATTTGGACCAAGAGACAGTTTAGTGAAGGCTATAGTTTTGAAATAAACCAAGACCCAGCCGATTTGCCAGATGCAACTATAGACACTACCGAAGCCACTGCTTCTTTTCAGAATTTAGAGAGCGGTGTTTGGTATTTTCATATTAGAGAAAAAGCCGGCGGTGTTTGGGGTGGAGCAAGTCATTATGGAATTAGGATAGATAGTCAGGCGCCAGCTGGATTTAAAATAGGGGTTTCACCTTCAAATAGAACAACAAATAAGAGTCCGATCTTTAGATTTTTTACTACCGACGCCCTCTCTGGTTTGGATCACTTTGAAATCAAATTAATTTCTCTTTCTTCAGAAGAAGCAGCCCAAGCATTATTTTTTGAAGCAACATCGCCATATCAGGCTATAAATTTGAAGCCAGGAAGATACCAAGTAGTGGTTCGGGCTTTGGATACCGCCAAAAATACCAAAGACGAAACAGTCACAATTACCATCGTAGGTTCAGTTTCTCGTTTTTTTAGTCCAGAAGGCGTGGATTTGGCCTTTGTTTTTGTGCCGTGGGGCTGGGTAATTTTGGGGGTAGGTGTATTGCTCCTTATTGTATTTTTGATTATCCTAAGTATATGGGTTAAACATCACCACCATTTAAAGTCTGCCTTTAAAGAAGATATAAACAGCGTAGTTTCTATATTTAAAAAAGATAAGAATAAAAAATAATGAAATCTTTACATAAAAATATAACCCTTTTGTCTCTCGGCCTTATCTTTGGTCTAGGGGGCTTATTTAGATTTTTGCCCGCTACCGCCGCCGAAGAAGTGCCAGTACCTGTTATTGCGGTAAATCCAGACGTCTATTATCCACTAGATGAAGTGTTGTATTTAGAAGGAAATGCTGCTCCAAATTTTATTGTGCAAGTTCGTTTTCAAAAACAGGGAGCCAAACCTATAAATTTTTCTGCAAAAAGTGATTCTAGGGGTGAGTGGGTATTGGCCGAAAAGATCCCTTTAGGATCTGGGGATTGGGAAGTGCGAGTGCGGGCAGTAGATGCACAAGACAAAGAAAAAGTTTCGGAATGGTCCAATCAACGTGTTTTCAAAGTAATTGTAACGGGCATAACTGTGGGTGGGGTAAATATAAAATTTGCCGGCCTAACATCAGTGATTATTATTTTGTTGTTAAGTGGTTTATTTATAATTATATATTTTAAAAATAGAGTGCGCAGACTAAAAGAAGCTCTTTTGAGCAAAGAAGTGGGAGAAGCCCAAGAGTCAGTAAGAGAAGGGTTTAATCAACTTCGCCAAAATTTGCTTGATGAACTACAGCTTTTGGAATCTCGCAAAGATTTATCTAAAGAAGAGCTGGTAAGAAAAGAACAAGCTTTAAGAAATCTGGAAGGATTAGAGCATAACTTGCATAAAGAAATAAAAGACATTGAAGAAAAAATTTGAACTAGTTAAATTAAGGCGCGTCATGGTTGGCGCGTTTTAATTTGTGTGTTAAGATGATACAACTATGCCCAGTAATACAACTTTCAATTATCCTATTCTTTTAGAGAATAGGATAAGAAGGGTATAGTTGTGCAGCTGTGCAAATTATTAGTTATTAAATAAAATAGTAAACGCTAAAACCTTTACTATTGAAAGTTGATATACTGGGTATGAATAATCCATCATTTTTTCAGAAAACCTTTATTTTACTTAGTGTCTTGTTTCTTGGTATAAATCCAGCGCTCGCCAACGAGGGTCAAGATTTTTTTCCTTTAGCCACAGCTACAGAATTTGCTGTAGATATTAGCGTGCCAGACACCGTTCAAACTTTAGAATATGTGATATCAAACCGTATTCTTATACCAGAGCCTGTTGTTCGAGTGGGTTTGTACAAAACAAGTGAGGTTATAAAGTTTAAATCAGAATTTACTTATGAAGTTTGGGTTGGGGGTGTGTCGCGAGGTGTTATTTCTGCTGGAAATGTAGCCGAACTGTCATATAAAAAAGGATTATATACTATAAAAAGCGAAAGTTTAGAATTTGGCTCTTTTGATTATTTTAGATTAGTTCCTGCAAATCAGGCCAACTTCTTTAGTTTGGTAAATTATAGTCGTCCAGTAGCTGGTAGAAAAAAAATTAATTTTAATGTTTATCGTGGTACATTGGAATATAGATATTCTCCCAAAAGTAAATTGCCATATATTATAAACGAACTGCCTTTGGATTCTTATGTAAATGGCATAGCCGAAACTCACGATAGCGCTGCTATAGAGTATAGCAAGGCGCTATCTGTGGCTGCACGTTCGTATGCTTATGCGTTTATAGGCAAAACACCACCTACAGAAAAAAGAATGTTTGATGTCTATGCCACTACGGTGGATCAATTGTATTTGGGGTATAACTCCGAATTGTTTATGCCAAGGTATGCAGAAGCAGCCACTGCCACTGCCGGAGAAATGGTAACCTATAACAGAGAGCCAGTAGTCGTATTTTATTTTAGTCGCTCAAATGGCAAAACCAAAAGTTGGAAAGGCAAAGATAGGCCCTGGCTCAAAAGTGTAGAGGCCAAGTACGACAAAGGTAAAAAAATGCTAGGCCACGGTATTGGTATGAGTAATGCCGATGCGCAACAGAGGGCGGCCAAAGATGGTTGGGAATATAAACAAATTTTGGAACATTATTATACGAGCACAACAGTGGAAAAAGTTTTTTAAAATAAAAAGCCCCGCTACTTACCGGGGTTTTTTATTTTATATTTTATGGGGTGGGCGGAGTGCTGATAGGCGGTGTATTATCATGGTGCTTATCATGAAACTTTTTGTCTTCGGCGGACAATTGTAGAATTTGTTCTCGTAATTGGTCTGGACGAGAAACATTTTTAAATAAAAATTTTGGTACTGGTCCGGCAGTTTGCAAAATTATATTTCCATAATGGAAAATAGAGGGAAAGAATCCGTGCACCTCGGAGCTGGCATCTTGGATTTGGTACAAATCCACTTCTGATACCGTTCTATAAAATAAACTTTTTTGTTCCATGTCTAGCAATCTGTCGTTGGTGACAATCCACATGTCCAAGTGGAAAGTAACAAAATGGGTGTAGAAAAATAGGTAGGAAGATAGATAGTAGATACTGCCTGCCAAAACTACAAACACATATCCGCCAGTAGTTTGAAACATAGAATTTAGGCCAGAGTTAGATACTAGCCAGTATAGCCCAAATGGGGCTGTGAGCAGGAGCAAAGCAAATAGAACGTGTGGCACGAAAGTAATAGGATGCCTTCGGCAGATTAGAACTATCTTTTCGTATGATTTTTGTTTTATTATATTATTTAGCGACATAATAATTAAGAAAATTATTTAAAAATATTCTCCGCTTCCGGATTGAAATATGCCGGTAACAGATTCTATGTTTAGGGTGATAAGCGGCTGTTGCCAATCAACGCCCTGTAAAAAATACCAAGTACCAAATAGGGTAAAGGCAGATAGCGCCATAACAATGAAGGTGACTGCAAAACTGTTAAAGCTGTTGGTTCCAGTAAAAAATATATGCCAAATATTTATAGTAAAAAATGTGAAAAAAACAAAGAGAAAAATAGCGTAGATAATGAGTAGGGTGTAGAGCGGGATGACTAGCATACGTTATTAGTTTAAGTTTTAAACGAATAGTTTATTTGTCATCCTGAGTAGGGCGAAGGATCCCTTTCGTTTGAGTGTAAGGGATTCTTCACTCCGTTCAGAATGACAGTTGAGGGTTTTTTGGTGCGTCATATCCTAAATGTGCATAGGCGGCGGGGGTGGCTTTGCGTCCCCTAGGTGTACGTTCCAAAAATCCCATTTGGAGCAAAAATGGTTCGTATATAGTTTCTAAAGTATCCATCTCTTCGCTAACTGCCGCAGCCAATGTATTTAACCCAGCTGGCCCACCGGCAAATTTTTCTATTAGGGTTTGTAAAAGTCTTCTGTCTGTTTCGTCCAAGCCCAGTTCATCTATGGCTAGCATGGACAAGGCTTCATTGGCAATTTTTTTATTTACCACGCCGTTATGTTTTACTTCGGCAAAGTCGCGTACACGTTTGAGTAGTCTGTTGGCAATACGTGGAGTGCGGCGAGATCGTTCGGCTACAAGCATAGTAGCGTCTGGTTCTATATTCATGTTCAAAATTTTGGCATTGCGATTCAAAATAGTTTCTATATCTTTGTGCTCGTAGAAATCCAAATGGAATGTGTGGCCAAAACGATCTCGTAATGGAGCAGATATCATACCGATTTTGGTAGTGGCTCCAATTAGGGTAAATTTGGCCAGTGGCATACGAATAGTGCGTGCTGCCGGGCCTTTGCCAATAATAATGTCCAGTGAATAATCTTCTAAGGCTGGATATAAAATTTCTTCAATAGTTTTGTTTAGACGATGTATTTCATCTATAAAAAAAATATCTCCATCTTGCAGGTTAGATAAAATTGCTGCCAAGTCTCCTACTTTTTCCAAAGCCGGTCCGGAAGTAATTTTTATATTACTATTCATTTCTCGGGCAATAATATTGGCCAAAGTAGTTTTGCCAAGCCCTGGGTTTCCGTAGAGTAAAATATGCTCTAGCATTTCGCCACGTTTAACGGCTGCCTGCATGGAAATTCCCAAATTTTGTTTTATTTGTGGTTGGCCAATGAAATCTTCTAGTTTTTGTGGACGCAAAGTAATGTCGAGTGCCACCTCTTCGGTGTCGGCTTCGGGGGTGGTGAGCCTAGGTTGTTCTTCGAGATTTTCTTCATTCATCCTTCAATTATATGTTAAAGAGTAATGGTTGACAAGAACCGATTTTTGTGATATACTATTCTGTTCTTTTACAACTTGTTTCAGCCTTCTTTTTGGCTTACTTTAGATAAAGTAGTTCAATATGAAGGCTGGAAAACCAGCACTTCCTTCTGGCCGCTGTGGTTGGAAGTACTGCTCACTGAGCAGAAAGAAGCACGACTATGCGAAATGCAACCGCGCGTTCTCTTACCGGACTCGTCAACGACCTGAACGACGACGAGCTCCTCGCGCTCACCGACTCGGTCAATCGGCCCTTGCTCAAGGAATTCCTGGCCGAGCGCATCAAGGCTGCTCTCCCTATCGAGATGACCCTCGGCGGTCGCACCTACGATATCCTCGGCTTCCTCCAGGGAGACGAGAAGTTCGTGAAGGGCGACGTGATGGTCAGCCGCGCCAAGGAGATGAACGCCCATCAGGGCAAGGAGGAGCGAGAGCACGTTCTGAAGTATCAGGACGAGATCCCCGCTGCGCTCCGCGGCAAGGTTGTCTTCGTCTTCACGGACGATCGGCACCCCGGCAGCCCCGAGAACGTCTACTACGTTTACTGGCGCGGCGGGTGTTGGGTCAAGAGCTGGCATTGGCTCGTCGACGGCTGGAGCGGCTTCTATCGGGTTCTCCGTCGCAAGTAGTACTGGGATCCTTAGTACCTCGGAACTTTCCGCGGTTACTTGGTCCCTTCGGTTCGCTTCATGCCTCGTTCGCTCTCACTGTAAAAAGTGGATGTCCGGACGAGGTATTTTTTATTTAAAAAATTTAATAATAATTTTTTGTAAGTAAATTATTTTATCTTGTGGATAACTAATGGGTTTTATTTTATTTGCTCTAACTTAAAGCCAAACTAGCTCATTTGGTACATTCTTTTTAGAAATGGTATAATGGATTTCCACTCCTTTTTACTATATATAGTGGTACAAACTAATTTGTGCTACAATATGGGCTAGAGGGGCTTAAACCAAATATAACCAATTTTTATATAGGGGCTTCGCCACATATATACTCATTCGCTCGGAAATAATCAAAAACATTTGATTATTTCTCTCACTCATTTCGCATATGCAAAATGCCTTGGCTACCAAAACTTTTGTCCTTGATAATGATTTTAAATACTCCTCAGAAGGGCTTCGTTTCCCTAGGCTTTTTACCAAAGACGGCGTTAGTCCTTACGACATGTTCACCTACGAACTACGCTCTTCTGTTATCCGAGAACCAAACGGTAAGATGGTGTTTGAAATGAACGAAGTAGAGGTGCCAAACACTTGGACTCAGGTAGCTACAGATATTTTGGCTCAGAAATATTTCCGCAAAGCTGGCGTACCTCAATATAGCGCAGATGGCAAAGCTATTACAGATGCAGAAGGCAAGCCAGTTTTGGGTCCAGAACACAGCATGAAACAAGTTGCTCACAGACTAGCAGGTACTTGGCGTTACTGGGGAGAAAAATATGGTTATTTTGCTAGCCCAGAAGATGCTCAAGTTTTTTATGATGAATTAGTCTTCATGCTTATCTCTCAGCGAGTAGCGCCAAACTCTCCTCAGTGGTTCAACACTGGTTTGTATTGGGCTTATGGTATCAATGGCCCTGCTCAAGGTCATTATTATGTTGATCCAGATAGTGGCGTACTTACCGCTTCTACTGATTCTTATACCCACCCTCAGCCACACGCTTGTTTTATTCAAGCCGTTAAAGACGACTTGGTAAACGAAGGCGGTATTATGGATTTATGGATTCGTGAAGCTAGATTATTTAAATACGGCAGTGGTACCGGTACAAACTTTTCTAATTTACGTGGAAGCGGAGAAAAGCTTTCTGGCGGTGGCAGCTCTTCTGGCCTAATGAGTTTCCTAAAAATCGGTGATAGAGCCGCTGGTGCAATAAAATCCGGTGGGACCACTCGTCGCGCTGCCAAAATGGTAGTTTTAAATATTGACCACCCAGATATAGAAGAATTTATAGATTGGAAAGTAAAGGAAGAAAGAAAAGTAGCCGCTCTTATTGCCGGTGGTTATGACACTGCCTACGAAGGAGAAGCTTATCAGACAGTATCCGGACAAAACTCTAATAACTCTGTACGTGTTACCCAAGAATTTTTGGAAGCTTTAGAAAACGAAGCTGATTGGAATTTGCTTGGTCGTATTAATAAGAAAATTATAAAAACTGTTCCAGCTCGTCAGTTATGGGACAAAATTGCGAGTGCTGCTTGGGCATGTGCAGATCCAGGGCTTCAATTTGACACTACCATAAACGATTGGCACACCAGTCCAAAATCTGGTCGTATAAACGCTTCCAATCCTTGCAGTGAGTATATGTTCTTGGATGATACTGCTTGTAACTTGGCTTCTATAAATTTGGCTCACTACTATAATACAGACACTTTTAGTTTTGATGTAGATTCTTTTGCTTACACCACCAGAATGTGGACTGTTGTTTTAGAAATCAGTATTCTGATGGCCCAGTTCCCAAGTAAAGAAATCGCTCAGAACAGTTATCTTTTCCGTACTTTAGGTTTGGGCTATGCCAATATTGGGAGTGTGCTTATGACTGCCGGTATTCCTTACGATTCACCAGAGGCTATGGCTTTTGCTGCTTCTATTACTGCTATTTTAACTGCAGAATCATATGCAACTTCGGCAGAGATGGCCAAATTCTTGGGCACATTTACCGGCTATGATTTAAACAGAGAAGATATGTTGCGTGTTATGCGCAATCATAGGCGTGCATCCTTTAATGCTCCAGACGATGAATACGAAGATTTGGCTATCAAGCCAATGGGTATTAATCCGGAGTTTGTACCAGCCTATTTGGTAGTAGCTGCAAGAGAATATTGGAACAAAGCTGTAGAGATGGGCGAAAAGTATGGTTACCGCAATGCGCAAACTACGCTGCTTGCTCCAACCGGCACTATTGGATTGCTAATGGATTGTGCAACCACTGGTGTAGAACCAGACTTCGCTTTGGTGAAGTTCAAAAAATTAGCTGGTGGCGGATACTTCAAAATTGTAAATGAAGCTGTGCCGGTTGCTCTTCATGTCTTGGGTTATACCGAGAATCAAGTAAACGATGTTATCAATTATTTACGTGGTCATGCTACCTTAAAGAATGCTCCACATATCAATCACGAAAGTTTGAAAGAAAAAGGAATTACCAGTGCAGAGTTGGAAAAGATAGAAAAATCCTTGCTTGGAGTATTTGAATTAGCATTTGCATTTAATGTTTGGACTTTGGGAGAAGATTGCCTAAAACGTTTAGGATTTTCTAGTGAGCAATACAATGATCCAAACTTTAATTTATTATCTGCCCTCGGGTTTACTGTCGATCAAATTGCTGCGGCCAATGAATTTGTTTGTGGTGCTATGACTATAGAAGGTGCTCCACATCTGCGCAAAGAACACTACGCTGTATTTGATACAGCCAACAAAAATGGAAAGAAAGGCCAGCGCTATATTCATTTCTTGGGCCATATTCGTATGATGGCAGCTGTGCAGCCATTTTTGTCTGGAGCAATATCCAAAACTATTAACATGCCGCACGAAGCTACTTTGGATGATGTGAAAACTGCCTATGTTGCTTCTTGGAAGTTGGGTTTAAAAGCTATGGCGTTGTACAGAGACGGATCCAAATTGTCTCAACCGCTATCTGCAAAATCCGATAAGAAAAAATCAGATAGTGCAACAGAGGAAAAAGAAGTAGTTAAACAAGCTGCTCCTCTCGCTGAAGTTTTGGTGGCCAAAGAAGACGCAAAATTGGTAGTTGATACAGTAAAAATGATAGTAGAGGAAACCAGTAAGACCTATACTTTATCAAGTAAGAACGAATCGGTAATAAACCAAGTGGTAAGCGATGCGCAAGCTTTGATAAAGTATAATCACGACGGATCAATCGGAGGCAATCGTATTTACGTCCATGGTGAACAGCGCAAATTGCCGTACAAGAGAGGCGGAATTACAATCAAAACCAAGATAGCCGGACAATCACTCTTCTTGCGAACTGGCGAATATCCAGATGGAAGATTGGGAGAAATATTTATTGATATGCACAAAGAAGGCGCTGCTTTCCGCAGTATGCTTAACTTGTTTGCGATTTCTGTTTCGACCGGTTTGCAATATGGTGTACCGCTAGAAGAATACGTAGAAAAGTTTACTTTTACTCGCTTTGAACCAAGTGGAATTACCGATCACCCAAACATTAAATTCTGTACTTCTATTATAGATTTTATTTTCCGATTATTGGGTATGGAGTATTTGGGTCGTACAGATTTTGTACAAGTTAAACCAACTGGTATCCAAAAAAATAAAGCTCAACAAATGGAACAAATTGCAGCCAAAATGGCCGGTCAACACGTGATGCCTTTGGAAGAAAAAACAGCCACAGCTACACAGGTTTCAGCTCAAGCTTCTTTGCCAAATATACCAAAAGAAGAAGTCGGTCACGATGTTAGTGTAGATGCGGTGGGTAAACAATTATCCGGCATGATGGGGGATGCTCCACCTTGCGGAACTTGTGGACATATTACAATTCGAAATGGCGCCTGCTACAAATGTCTGAACTGTGGTAGCACTACAGGGTGCTCTTAATTTTACTTGATCGTGGACACAGCTGGCCCCGCCCCGAATAAGTCGGGACGGGGTTCGTTGTTTAGGAATATATTTTAATTATCTTAGTTGCCAAATTTGTGAAAATATATACAAAAACCGGAGATAAAGGTGAGACGTCGTTGCTTGGCGGCAAAAGAGTAAGTAAGAGTTGTTTGGAAATGCAAGTAATCGGTGAAGTAGATGAATTAAATGCTGCCTTGGGAGTGGTGGTTGCTTTGTTATATAAAATTAAAAATGAAGAGATAGAAAAAATTGGAAATTTTATCCAAAATATCCAACGTGACCTGTTTAAATTTGGTGCAGAGTTGGCGGCTATGCAGGGTCCGTTAGAAGATAAAATAGAGAAAATAGATAGCGCTAGGGTGGGGGAAATGGAAGTTTTTATAGACAAGTTTTGGAATGAGTTGCCACCACTAAAAAATTTTATTTTACCGGGCGGAAGTTTGGCCGGAGCAGAGCTGCATAGAGCCCGCACTGTCTGCCGTCGTGTAGAGAGACAGTTGGTGGATTTTGCCAAAAATGTGCCTATTCGTGCAGAGTTAAATGTGTATCTAAATCGCCTCAGTGATTTTTTGTTTGCTGCCGCGAGGTGGGTGAATTTTACAGATGAGGAGGAAGAGATAAAGGTTTAGTTTTTAAAATTATGATATAATTACGTCTAATTTTACTTTAGTAAGTAAGTATTTATTTATGGATAAATTTCCCCATAAACCGCCCGGATCTTTTATTATACACAAAGAATCCACATCCGCTGAATATGAGCAACGTCCAGGCAAACCTCATGGTGTCTATGTTATAGTAGAAATCATACCTGGTTCATCAGCGGAAAAAGCGGGTCTGAAGGTCGGAGATGAAATTTTAAGTGTTGATGGAAAGCCTGCCACAACATTTGAAGGCTGGTTGAAGCATGCTTGTAAAAAGGCAGATCAACCCATGGTATTGAAAGTGCGAGATGGTGGAATTGAGACTGATGTCACACTGGTGCAAGAGTATTTGCCGACTGAAAATCGCTATCGCGCCGGGTTCATGTTTTACTCTGAGCTAAGGTCGGAAGAGAAGGTTGAAACAATCGATTTGGATGGTTATATTGTTTTGCGTCATCACGGTAAAATGTATGATGTGGATGGTAAAGAATCATGTTTATATCAATATGATCTCGACAAGGTAGCTATAGAGTGCCGTGGTTTACATAAAGAAAATGAAACTGACTTAATGCAACGATTACGATCTTTTGTGTTACGGACTCCTGGAGATGAAACAAAAGAAATTGATTTATTGGAACGTTTTAATCCGAAGAACACTTCAGTCTATATTGCTCAAAGAAGCAGTAGTAAAAATGCTGGCGTTCACAAACCACTTACAAACGAAGTTATTTTACAAAGGCTAGCGGGTAATTTTTTTGATGTGCACGCGTTATTACACGAATTACGACATACGCAGCAGGGGGACAATCCGCAGCTAGCTAAACTAGAATCTTTTTATGGTGTGGAAAATCTTGGCAGAAACGAAGAGTCCAATAATGGGTTGTCGAGTTGGAATCCAGAGTCTCTTGCCATGACTTTGAAAAGTATTAGTAAATTGGCCGGTTTAAAGAATTTAGGAGCAAAGTTATATGATGATCAGGTTTGGGAAAAACTATGGGACATTATTGAGGGAGACCACGATCAGGCGGTTGTTCGTGAAAAAGAATCTGCTATGCTAGCGATCGAGCTTGCGCCCGGTATAACTATAAAAGATTTGTTAATGTTACCGAGGCGGATGGTGGAACGCGATGCTGAGTTCGGGGCTTTATTGGCGGAAAGAAAGATTCGCGAGGAGACGGGTATTGACTTGTTTGGTTTATATCGCGATTATAGAGAGGAAAATAGAAAGCAAAATGAGGCGTTTATGGCTTTGGAGAGCATTAATTCTGCAGCATCTAGTTCAAATGAGAAATGGGTCAAAATTAAAGATGATATTAAGGAAGAGCTTAAGAAATTGGAAAAAGAAGGGGTTAAATCAACTGTGGTTCAGTTGGTTCGTAATTATATGTCTTCAATTGGCGCAACACCAGGGATAATCCGTAAGTATTTGGAAGCTAGCGAAGAGAAAGAAGTATAAGGCGTGTCTGTTCTTGTTTGCCGCCGCTAGGTTTGCAAACGCCAAAGAGGGAGTAGAGGAGATAGTAGTCTAAGCTTGATTTTTTATCGTAGTAATGATAATATTTTTCTGTAATTATCAATTGTTTAGCAATGCCCTGGTGGTGAAATTGGTAGACACAAGGGACTTAAAATCCCTCGCCGAAAGGCATGCGGGTTCGATTCCCGCCTAGGGCACAAAATTTTAAAATCCACAATCGTGGATTTTAAAATTTTTGGTTTCGAAATAAGTTCGAATTCCAGAGCGATATCTGGTGACGCAGGCAGGTCTGCTCCAATTGCTATACAAAACAATTTAAAAATTATTTACTAATAATATTATTTTATGAGTATAAAAGGTATGAAAAAGTCAATGGTCTTTTCTGCAGTTATTGCAGTTATCGGTTTGGCAGTTTATTCATCTTTTTTGCTCACTGTAAAAGCAGACACACCTAATCTTATAGAAGATCCTGGTTTTGAAACCAGTATGTCTAATTTCGAGCCGAACCAATCTGGTACCTCGGTAAGTATTACAACTGTTAATCCAATTAGCGGTACTAGAAGTTTGGTAGTGGGAACAGCTGGGTATGGAGACAGCGTACTATGGAACGGAGTAGACATGTCTAGTTTTGCTACCAAAAGATATTCTCAATTTACAAGTTCAGCTAGAATCCGCACGACTGTCGCTTCTGCTTCCAACATTTCTCTGTGTGCTTTAGTGTATTATGTAAATGGTCAAGGTTTGAATAATTGTACAGAAGTTTCTGGTTCCGTTGGAGATAAAGGAACGGTGGCTTTAAATTTTCCGCTTAACAATAGCCTTGATTTAGACACTGTTCGTATTGGTATTTTTCAAGAGGGAAGCGCTCCGTTAAGCGGAGTGTTACTTGATGATGTATCAGTAGTTTTGGTTGGAAATTCTTCAACTACTACTCCGCAAACATTTACCGTAACTTCTACCGCTGGCACTGGCGGAACCATTAGTCCGGTTGGAGCAACTAGTGTTTCTTCAGGGGCAAGTCAAACTTTCTCTATTTCTCCAAACAGCGGTTATCAAATTTCTCAAGTGTTAGTAGATGGTATTTCTCAAGGAGCTGTACCAAGTTATACATTCACAAATGTAACAGCAAATCATACTATTTCTGCAAGTTTTTCTGTAATTCCACCGTCGGACTTTACCATTACTTCCGCCGCTGGTACAGGTGGAACGATTTCTCCATCGGGTGCGGTAGTTGTGGCAAGTGGAGCTAGCCAGACATTTAACATTTCTTCAAACAGCGGGTATCAATTATCGGATGTATTAGTAGACGGTATCTCGCAAGGAGTAATTTCAAGCTTTACATTTACCAATGTAACTGCGAACCACACTATTTCTGCCAGCTTTTCTGAGATTCCTCCAACATCACATTCTATTACAGCTAGTGCTGGTGCAAATGGTTCAATTTCGCCTGTTGGAACTGTCGTGGTTACAAATGGAGCTAGTCAAACCTTTAACATCACCCCAAACAGCGGTTATCAAATCAATGACGTCTTAGTAGATGGTGTTTCGCAAGGGGTTGTTTCAAGCTATGTATTTACCAATGTAGTTGCCAACCATACAATTTCTGCTTCTTTCTCTCAGATTCCACAAGTAATGTATAGTATATCTGCGTCGGCTAGTGCTGGAGGAACAATTTCTCCAAATGGTTCTGTGTCTGTCTTGAGTGGCGCTAGTCAAACCTTTAACATCACCCCAAACAGCGGTTATCAAATTAACAGTGTTTTGGTAGACGGATTATCTGTGGGTCCAATTTCTAGTTATACATTTTTTAATGTAACGGCCAACCATACAATTTCCGCATCTTTTTCTTCATCACAGACATCTACACCTGGAGTAAGTGGTTTAGTCACTCAACTTAAATTTGATAATGACGCTACAGACTCAGTTGGTGGTAATGACTTTACTTTACGCGGTACCGCATCTTTTAATAACAGTATAACAGCTCCGATAACTGGAAACGTAGCCTCTCTTTTTTTAGACGGAGGTGTTGAGTCACAAGCTTTGGGTGGATCAAGTTTATTTAGTGGATGGACAGGTGGTACAGTTGCTTTTTGGATGAGAATAGATAGTGCTACAGCCCAAACTTGGGCAAATAGCTCTAATCACGATTTACTATTTAAAGACGGCGTTCTTCAAACCAGAGTATTTAAAGATGCCAATGGTCAATTAAAATTGATGACTATTCATAGCGATGGTACTTCTTTTGGTACTGGTACATGGATTACATCTTCGAATTCAATTCCGACTGATTCTTGGCTACATGTTGTTCTTGTTCATGGTGGCACCACAGCATCTATTTATTTTAATGGTCAGTTTGCGGGATCCGGTAACGTTGGCAAAACTTTAGGTGTAACAAATAGTAATATCTTGGAAATTTCTACATATGATGGCCGTTTTGCTGGATATCTAGATGATGTTCGATTTTATAATCGAGCGATTACAGAAGCCGAAGCTTTGCAGTTGGCCAGTGAAAATGGTACTCCAGTTCAAACATTTTCTATAGTAGCGTCTTCTGGTACAGGCGGTAGTATTTCTCCATCAGGTGTAATTAGTGTTGCCTCAGGCGCTAGTCAAACCTTCAGCATCACCCCAAATAGCGGGTATCAGATCAATGGTTTATCAGTTGATGGCGTGTCTCAAGGCGCAGTGTCTAGTTATACATTCACCAATGTAACTGCCAACCACACTATCTCTGCCAGCTTTTCTGAAATTCCTCCAACATCACATTCTATTACAGCTAGTGCTGGCGCAAATGGTTCAATCTCACCATCTGGTTCTGTAATTGTAGCTAGTGGAGCTAACCAAACCTTCAACATCGCCGCTAATAGTGGTTATCAAATCTTAGATGTGTTGGTAGACGGCGCATCCGCTGGCGTTATTTCTACTTATACATTTTCCAATGTAACAACCAACCATACTATTTCCGCAAGCTTTTCTCAGATTCCTCAATCTACCTATACAATCTCCGCTTCCGCTGGTACCGGTGGATCAATTTCGCCAAACAGTACGGTGGTAGTAACGGCCGGAGGAAGTCAGACTTTTAATATAACTACAAATGCCGGGTATCAAATATCCAATGTTTTGGTTGATGGCAGTTCGGTGGGCGCTGTTGCAAGTTATACATTCACAAATGTAAATACTAACCACACAATCTCAGTTGCATTTGCAGTTGCTCCTTCACCAGAAGGTACATTCCAAATAAATAATCAATATATTACAGGTTTGCAAAATCCTACTGCGATGGCTTTTGCACCGGATGGACGGTTATTTGTAACCGAACAAGCCGGAGCAGTTAGAGTTATTACTGCAGAAGGACAATTGTTGTCAACACCATTTTTGGTAACCACTAACATGAGAAGTGATGAAGAGCGCGGATTATTAGGTATTGCCTTTGATCCAAACTTTGCTACCAACAACTATATTTATATTTTCTACACAGAGAATTCATTGGGTTCTCGTCTAAGTAGATTTACTGCAAATGGTAATGTAGTTGTTCCAGGCAGTGAGTTGATATTGCTTGAATATTATAATATTTCTGGTAATCACCGCGGTGGCGATATTCACTTTGGTCCGGATGGTAAATTGTATTTATCTCTTGGGGATGCTGGCGAACCACTTAATTCTCAGACAGTAGATAATTATAATGGTAAAATTTTAAGATTAAATAGCGACGGAACAATTCCAAGCGATAATCCAGCTAGCTTTGTGAATACTTCCGGACAAACTCTTACTCCTGTCGGTCAATATCGTGCTATTTGGGCATTTGGCTTACGTAATCCTTATCGTTTCTCCTTCAATTCAGTTACCGGCCTAATGCACATTAATGATGTGGGTGCTGGTTTGTGGGAAGAAGTAAACGTTGGAAATGCCGGCATAAATTATGGCTGGCCAACTTGTGAAGGTTTGTGTTCCAACACTTATGCTAGAAACCCTATTTATATTCACGAACGCGGTATAGAAGGCTGTGCTATTACTGGTGGAGCATTCTATACAGGCAACCAATTCCCAGCAGAGTACTACAATAATTATTTTATTATTGATTATTGCTCTACCTGGGTTAGATACCTAAACACAAGTAATGCGTCCGCCACCTTTGTTCTTCCGGTTCCTGAATTTTCTGTAGATCTAAAAACTGCGCCAGATGGAAGTCTGCTTGTAGCTGGCCACGGATCTGGCATAATCTCCAAAATTACTTTTGTGGCAAGCAGTACAAATCGTAATCCAGTAGCTGTAATGTCTGTTAATCCAACTTCTGGACCTTCACCACTAGTTGTAAATTTTGATGGTTCTGGTTCTTCGGATTTAGATAATGATGCGCTTTCTTATCTATGGGATTTTGGCGATGGTAATACTGGAAGTGGAGTGACTACTGTTCATACATATAATGTCGGTGGTGCTTATACTTCTAGACTTACCGTATCAGATGGTAATGGCGGAACTCATTCTGTTACCACTGGTGTTATGGTTGGCGCCCCACCTGTCGCTACTATCGATATTCCAGCAGAAGGATTGTTATACACTGCTGGCGACACAATAAACTTTGCCGGCACTGCTACTGACCCAGATGATGGGGTATTGCCAGCCAGCGCTTATAGTTGGACTGTTGTATTCCACCACGATGCTCACACCCATCCACATCTTGGCCCTGTTGTTGGTGTTACAAGTGGTTCGTTCTCTGTTCCAACCTTTGGTCATACCGAAGAAAGTGTATGGTTTAGAATAAATCTAACTGTTACAGACTCCAACGGTCTTCAAACCACAGTAAGTAGAGATGTTCTACCTAGAAAAGCAATTATAACAATTGATTCCAATATTCCAGGCACAGAAATTTTACTTGATGGTTCACCTCAAACTACTCCATATTCTTTTGTAGGAGTGGTTGGTGTAGAAAGAACTATTGGAGTTACTACCCCGCAAACTTTGGGCGGACAAGGTTATGAATTTAACAGTTGGTCCGATGGCGGAGCAGTTAGTCATGTAGTTGCCACTCCAAGTACAAATACTACCTATGCCGTAAATATGGTGGTTCAGACTACGCCGACATTGCCAAATCCTTCCCTGTATTGGAAATTCAATAAAAATCTTATTGAATCCATCTTGGGTGTTACAACCGTAGGTCGTGGTACGATTGTTTATAGCACCAGTTCCGCACCAATTACCGCTATCAACACTTCATCTATTTCATTTAATGGTGCAGCTGGCACATATATTGCCACCAACGGCACCCAGATCCTAAACGCTTGGCCAGCAGCTACTGTGTCTAAATGGGTAAGAATAACCAGTGCGACTGCCAATTCTTGGACCAACAATAGCTATCACGCTTTGTTGTTTAAATATCGTGTTCTTCAAACTAGAATTAAGAAAGAATCTACAGGACTGAAGTTTGTTGCTACTCATAGTAATAACACTCCGTTTGGCACCCATATTGTTTCTACAATAAATATACCAACTGACACTTGGGTAAATCTTGTTTCAGTTCACCAAGGTACAAACGTAACATTGTATATTAACGGGCAGTTTGCAGGTAGCGGTAGCACTGGCAAGGCTTTTGGTGCAGCCAGCACTGATGGATTGGATATAATTGGTCATGGAGGAAATTACTCAGGCTTATTAGACGACTTGAGAATGTATAATACCGCCTTCACTGAAGCTCAAGTTCAACAGATTCCTCTTCAATAAAATTGCGATAAAATCATAAAAGATAATCCCGCGCCGAAATGTGTGGGATTATTTTTTTGTACCCATTTTATGGTATAATTAATAGTATATAGTTAAAACATATATTCTCATTCGCTCGGAAATTTTAAACAAGTTTAAATTTCGCTCACTTATTTCGATTAGAAGCAGAGCTTGCTAATTCCGTCAGGTTTCGCAAGTATGAAAATAATTTCATCTTTGTCTCAACCTTAGAAATTATGAAATTTAAGTTAAACCGAAAAGGATTTTCGCTCCTGGAAATTTTGATAGCCAGTGCTATTTTTTTGTTATTTGCGCTTGGAATTTATAGCGGAATCAATTTAGTCTTTAAAGTTGTATATCAATCGCGCATGACTATTTTGCAAACTGCATTGCTCGCCGAGCAGTTAGAAATTGTCCGTAACCTGGCCTTTGATGATGTGGGTATTATAAATGGTGTGCCAGACGGTGTTCTGCCATATTCCACTACCACCGTTCGTAACAAGCAATCGTTTACTATTATTACTACGGTCAGAAATATAGACGACCCTTTTGATGGTACTTTAGGCGGTGATCCAAACGACACTTCGCCTGCAGATTATAAATTGGTAGAGATGTCGGTTATCTGTCTAAGCTGCTCTCAGCAAAGTCCGATTGTGTTAAGTACAATTGTGGCGCCAAAGCAGTTAGAAGGCGCTAGCGAAAACGGCGCTCTGTTTATACAGGTATTTGATTATAATGGAGAGCCGGTCGCAGGTGCAGATGTAACTGTTACAAACACTGCTCAAACTCCAAACGTGGTAATTCATGATGTTACCGATAGTGACGGTTATTTACGTATCATCGACACCCCCACAGGCACTTTAAGTTACCATATAAATGTTAGTAAATCAGGCTACTCCTCCGATTACACAGTTCCGGTAAGCGCAGAAGTGCCCACGCCAATCAAACCACCCTCTAATGTAGTAAGCCAAACCATAACCGATATTAGTTTTTCTATAGATCGTCTAAGTAATCTAGACCTGCATTTTATGACCCCCGCTTGCGTGGCAGTGGCCAATGCTGATTTTAATATTTATGGTGAGACCAAAAAAATCGGCTCTGAACCGGTTGTTTATAAATATGATAGAGACCTAACTGCCAATGGGAGTGGAAATTATAGCTTCCCCAATTTTGAGTGGGACAAATATCACGTTACAGTTACCGGATCAACTTATACTGTGGGTGGCTCTACACCGGTATTGCCAATAGATTTAACACCAGGCTTAACTCAAGAAGCCTCTATAATTCTGCAACCATATTCCACTCATTCTCTTTTGGTAAAAGTGCAAGACGCCGGTACCGGTCTGCCATTGTCGGATGCCACTGTACATCTTACCGGTACAAATTATGATGAGAGTAGGGTAACCGGTTATGGGTTTGTGCGCCAAACCGACTGGAGTGGAAATAGCGGTCAAGTAGATTATACAAATATTACTCAGTATTTTAGTGATAATGGCAATATAGATAATGATTCTCCTGCAGGAGATCTGAAATTAAGAAAAGTTGGTCAAACTTATTTAAATAGCGGCTGGTTAGAATCTTCTACAATTGATCTTGGCACTGCAGCTAATTTTAATAATATAGTTTTTTCACCTCTATCACAGCCAGCCGAAGCCGGTGTTAACCCAGTTACTTTCCAGCTCGCAACCAGTAATTCCAGCACTCCTAGTCAATGGGATTTTAAAGGACCAGATGGTGAAGATTCTTCATTTTATACAACCACCAGTACTTTAATTTGGAGTGGCCATAACGGCGATAGATATTTAAGGTATAAAGTTTTCCTAAATACCGACGATACTTCTGTTAGTCCAACTCTTTCCGAAGTTGCGTTTACTTATATTACTAGTTGTATCCCGCCAGGCCAGGAGTATTTTGGTAGTCTCTCTGCTTCAACTTACACTTTAGATGTATCGCACGACGGTTATAATACCAACAATGACACGGTAGATGTTAGTGGTAGAACTGAAGTTATAGTTAATATGTCGCCATCAAGTTAGTATGCATATTTTTTTTCAGGATCTAAAAATAGACAGGCGTGGTATTACCCTAGTAGAAGTGCTGGTAACTATTGGTATTTTTTCATTTTTGGTAGTTGGAATCACTTCTCTTTTTTTAACTAGTTGGAAGTACAACAGAATTGTTTGGGAGCAGCTAAAAACTCAAAACGAAGGTCGTAAAGTGACAAGAGATTTTGTAAATGAACTCCGCATTACCTCCCTTTCCAGTGTGGGAGCATACCCGATAGAATCCGCTTCGAGTACTGAGATTGTTTTTTATGGCAATATAGACAGTGATACATATAAAGAAAGAATCAGATATTTTTTATCAGGGAGAACCTTGAAAAGGGGTGTAATAGAACCATCTGGTTCGCCTTTAACCTATGATTCTGCCAATGAAGTTATAGTTGAATTAGCGCACGATTTAATTACTTCCACGCCACCGTTTTCTTATTATGACAGTGATTATTCAGGGTCAGAGGCGCCTCTTTCTAGCCCTGTCGATGTTACTCAAATTCGAGTGGTGGGTATTTCTTTAACTTTGGAAGAAGACCCAAACGCATCACCGGTTCCGTTTTACATAGAATCAAAAGTAATGGTAAGAAATTTGAAAGATAATTAAAATGAATTATGAAGTATGAAGTAAGAATTAAGGACAACAGTCTAGTATAGATGCATGATTCATAATTCATTATTCGAAAAGCTATGCTATTAGAATATATTAAAAATTTAGTAAAAATATTTTCTCACAACAGACGCGGGAACATCCTGCTTGTTGTAATGATTTTTGGTACCATAAGTCTGACTGTGATAGTAATCGGTTTAACCGGTTATGCAGTCTCAGAAAATTCTGCTTCCACCCGAAAACATAACAGTGAAATGGCTTTGCAGATAGCTGATGCCGGGGTAAATTATTATCGTTGGCATCTTGCCCACGCCAAAACTGATTACTATGATGGTAATGGCACTAGCACCCCAGGTCCGTATGTGCATGACTACGAAGATAAAGATGGAAATGTGATCGGCCAATTTTCTTTGGATATAACACCGCCAGCATCCGGTGCATCTATCGTGGTAATAGAATCAACCGGTTGGTTAACAGCCCAGCCAAATAGTCAGGTAAAAATAAAAGCCAGAGTAGGTTTTCCAGCTCTTACCGATTATGCTTTTTTGACAGCCACCGATGCTTGGATAGGTGATACGGAAGTTACTCATGGTAAGTTTCATGCCAACAGCGGCATTCGTTTTGATGGTGTAGGCGATGCTCCTATTACTAGTGCGATGGCTACATATACTTGTAAGGGCAACCAAGGTTGCGGTAATGATGAAAAACCGGGAATCTGGGGCACTGGAGGACCCACTCAATACTGGAGTTTTCCTGTGCCAGCCAAAGATTTTAACGCTGTTACGGCTAGTCTAGCCAACATCGAAGATGAGTCAGATCCGTCCCTAGGCGGTATTAATTTTAGCTCTTCAGGCCAGCAGGGTTGGCGTTTGCAGTTTACCTCTTCTAGTCAAGTAGTTGCTTACAAAGTTCTAACAACCAATTGCTATAAAGCAAAAGATATCGGAAGCAATAGTTGGTTTTGGCCGTGTATAGATGCCGCCACATTTGATTCCGGCACCACTTATGACATGCCGTCAAATGGATACATTTTTGTAAATGATACTGTGTGGGTAGATGGTGTGGTAAAAGGACGTGTTACCGTTGGCACTGCAGCTGGTAAATCCATAATTATCAATGGCAATATTACTTATTCTGCTAAAGATGGTACTGATGTTTTGGGTCTTATTGCTGAACAGAATATTCTTATACCAAAAAATTCTCCCGAGGATTTAGAAATTGACGCTGCTTTGCTGGCTCAAAACGGCGCGGCCAAGCGCTATTACTATTCTAGTAACACAAAAGATAGTTTATTAATATACGGTTCAATTATAACCAACAAAACCTGGACTTGGAGTTGGGTTAATGCAAGTAGTGTAGTTATATCTGGGTATGTAAATACCAACGCCACCTACGATGCCAATCTTACCTATGGTCCGCCACCTGGATTCCCTGTTGGGTCAGAATACAATTTGCTTAGTTGGGAGGTCGTGAAATAGCTTGGCACAAGCTTGCTAAATAAATGGGTTTTGATATACTCTAAAGAGAGTAAATTATTAAATTTTGTATAATCGAAGCGAGTGAGTATGATATATTACAAAAGTAATATATCATCGAGCGAGCGAGATTATATGTGGAATCTATATGTCCAAAATTAGAAAACTCGTTATACCAGTAGCTGGTTTAGGTACTAGATTTCTTCCAGCTACCAAAGCCCAACCAAAAGAAATGTTGCCCGTTATAGACAAACCCATCATTCAGTATGTGGTAGAAGATGCAGTGAAGTCTGGTATTACCGATATTATTATGGTGACTGGTCCTAGCAAAAGAGCGGTAGAGGATCATTTTAGTCCAAATTACGAATTGGTAAATTTGCTCAAAAAACAGGGCAAAGAAGATGTGGCCGAAGAGGTAAAGAAAATTGCCGACATGGCGAACTTTGTTTTTATCAGACAAAAAGGACCGTATGGTAATGGTACCCCGGTGTTATGTGCAAAAAATATAATCGGCAACGAACCGTTTGCTGTTATGTGGGGAGATGAGTTTTTTTATACACCCGAAAAACCCCAGCTACAACAACTTATTGAGGTATATGAAAAATACGGTGATCCGGTAGTGACTGCTTGTAGAGTTAGTAAAGAAGATACAAAAAAATACGGAATAATCGATGCTTTGGAGGTAGAAAAAGGCATTTATCAAGTTAAAAAAATTATAGAAAAACCCGGTCCAGAAAAGGCACCTTCTAATTTGGCTATGCTGGGAGGGTTTATTTTAACTCCGGATATCTTTGAAGCATTAGAAAAAACTAAACTGGGTAAAGATGGAGAACTTTGGTTGGCAGATGCTCATGAAAAAGTTTTAAAAAAGAGACCTTACTATGCTTGTTTAGTAGATGGCACCTATTATGACACCGGATCCAAGCTCGGATATCTAAAAGCCAATGTAGACTTTGCTTTGCGAGATAAAAAATTATCCAAAGACTTTAGAGATTATTTGAAGAGTGTGATATAATATCTTTTGTAATAAATCTATATTTTGTCACGATCGTTTATGCTAAAAAAACTTCTTCCTATTTTAGCAGTAGTCATCACATTACCTCTAGTTGGTTTAGGTTGCAAAGGATTATCCAAAGAGCAGGTAGCAGCTACGGCGCCTGTGATTTTGGAGTACTGGACTGTCTTTGATGACGTAGATGCGATGCAAGTGCAGATAGATAAATTTAAAGCAGATCGTCCATATATTACTGTAAATTTAAAACAACTCCAAGCTTCCGAGTTGTATCCGCGTCTTTTAGAAGCTTTAGCCGAAGATCGTGGGCCAGATATAATCTCGGTCCGTAATCGTTGGATGAGTTTTTATAAGCCAAAGTTGGATCCAATGCCAGCTAGTGTGCCAGATACTACCAAAAGAGTGGTAAAATCTACTTTGGGCACAGAAACTATTGTAAATACCGTTACACAAAACATGCCTAACCTGGTTCAATTAGACAGAGAATATGTTCAGGCAGTCAAAAACGACGTAGTGATGGACGAAAAAATCTATGGATTGCCATTGTCTTTGGAAAACATGGCTATATATTATAATAAAGATTTGCTAGACAGAGCAGGAATTGCAGAACCGCCAAAGACCTGGGACGATTTTCAGATAGCTGTCAAAAAAATCACAAAATTTGATAAAACTTCCGGTAAAATTTTGCAATCAGGAACTGCCTTGGGCACAGGCAGTAATATTTCTGGTTTTGAAGATATAATTTATATTCTTTTCAAGCAAAGCGGTATTAATTTTGTAAATAAAAACGGACAAGCAACATTTGCTACCGTGGCTCAAAATCAAGAAAATCCAGCCATGTCGGTAATGGATTTTTATACAGATTTTGCCAATCCTAGCCGCGACACTTACTCTTGGAACGATGCGATGGATCCTTCTTTGGAAAAATTTGTAAATGGATCCCTTGCTTTCTTTTTTGGTTATAGTTACCACTTACCAGCTATCAAAGCGCGTGCGCCACAGTTAAATGTGGTTGTTTTACCAATGTTGCAACTCAACCCAGAACAACCAGTCAATGTTGCTAATTATTGGGTGCAATCTGTTACAGATAAGTCCAAGCACAAAAACGAAGCTTGGGCGTTGGTTAATTTTTTGGCTCATTCCAAAGCTACCAAAGAATATCTAGATCAATCAGGACGTCCTTCGGCCCTGCGCGCCTATATTGCCGGACAGTTAGACAATAATGATTTGTACCCTTTTGCATCTCAGATTTTGATTTCCGATAGTTGGTACAAAGGCAAAGATTACGATGCTGCTGTTAGGGCGTTGGGAGATATGAGCCGTGAATGGCTTTTGCCAGCCTCGCAACCAGGCCGAGAAATGCAATGGAGACAAGATATTTTAAATAGAGCTGCGGCTAAAATAAATCAAACATTATGAGTCGTGCCTCAAAAATTGTATTATTTTTTATAGTGACTTTTTCGGTATTTTTTAACACTGCTTATGTTTTTGCGCAAACGGAAAGTAAGTTTATCCCTGATTGTGTTTTAAGAAATCCTACAGGCATCAATCGTGGAGCAGACGAAGGTGAATGTCGCAGTATTAGTATTTATGTTATTTTACTTTTAAATGTAGCTAATTATTTATTTGGTATAGTGGGTGCTTTGGCCCTGCTATTTTTTATTTATGGCGGTTTTACTCTCATCATCTCCAGAGGAAATTCCGAACAAACCAAAAAAGGTATAGAGATTATTACCGCCGCAGTAATAGGTCTAGTTATAGTTTTTGGCGCATATATGTTGGTCCAATTTTTGGGTAAAGCCGTCGGTCTCAAAGGACCATTTATGCTTAACTAAAAGTAGTATGAGTTTTGTTGTTAAATATATAAGATTTTACAAGTTGTTAGTTTTTTTGTTTGCATTATTTTTTTGGTTCAATCCTTCGTTGGTTGGTGCGCAGACGTCTATAGAAGTTGGGTGTTTAAAAACAAATGGAAGTTGTGAAAAAATTAACGTTACTGGCTTTAGTGTAGCCAGCGAACAATGTGTGGCGCAATATGGTTCAGGAACTCGCGCAATATTGGAGGGATGTAACAATTATGGGTGTGTTGGACTGACCGGAGTTTGTATACCTATTACGGCATCAGATTGGGTTGAAGGGCAAAGAATTTGTGACAACCTCGATAGTGCGGGGGATGAATTCTCGGCACTGCCTTGTAATAGGCGAGAACAAGAGTGGGGCTGTGAAAAACCAGATGGAACTTGTGTAGATATAAAGGATGTTGATGTTATAAGCGCGGGTAAAAAGTGTGCGGCAGAATATGGCGCGGGCTCGATCCAGCATCTAATGCCTTGTGGTGTTGAACGGCCGTACGCTTGTTTTAAACAAAGCGATGATGACTGTGTTGTGGTAGAAGCAAATACCCAGTATCGCGCGTCTACTCTTTGTAAGGAGAGGTGCACCGGTACAAATCTTAGCTGTTATGTAAAGTTTGAATTGGCGGCCTGTCCAGACAATCCTGCGGAAGGTACATCGCTAGTTGGTTTGCAGTCGTCTGCGGAGTCTATTTTAAATAAAGCCAAATTAAGTTCCCCGGCTAGTTTAATTAAACGGTTTATTAATTTATTAATGGCCTTTATTGGTTCTATCACTTTGGTTTTGTATGTTTTTGCAGGCGTGTTGTGGCTAACAGCTAGTGGTGCCACAGATAGAGTAGAGAAAGCCAAAAAAATCTTGGTTTGGACAACTTTAGGGGTAGCGGTAATGTTGTTTAGCTATATGTTGGTAAGCTTTTTGTTTGAGATTATTCCAAAGTAGTATATAAATGTCAGAATCTATATAGTTTCATGTATGAAAAAAATTTCTTTAGTAATCATTTTTAGCCTATCGTTCCTCTTTGGAATTTTTGAGAGTAAAGATGCGTTGGCGCTAATTTCGTGCAGATGCCAACAGACACTCACGGCTATTTCTTCTGAACCGCGCAGTATTTGTCAAGACGATCTTGATTACCAGGATTGTAGTCAGCTAGTATCTAGTGTAATAGCTGCAGACCCAACAGTTACCATTACTTGTGTTACTTTGAACAATACCTATTGCAATGGTTCACCTAGAGCAGTGGGAGGTGAAGAATCTGCTGCCGGCGGACAAGGTGGTCAGGCATCAGGTGAGTCTACAGGCTGTGAACCTGGGCGGAATGGTCAAGAAGTTTGCAAATTAACAAATCCTATCGCTTCTACCGAAGTCTCACAAATTGTTAGCACAGTTATCAAAGCGATGTTGGGTATAATTGGCGGTCTTACACTGCTTATGTTTGTTTATGGTGGTTTTAGATGGCTCACCTCTGCTGGTAATCCGGAAAAAGTAAAGTCTGGTTCACAAACTATGATTTGGGCAGTAATTGGCGTGATGCTAGTTTTGGCAAGTTATATATTATTATCCACCTTCTTGGATTTCTTGACTGGGAAAGCTACATAAGGTGTGATATAATGTAAAAAGTTAGTTTTAAGTTTTGCTATATGATATACACTCGAAAGGGGGTGACAATATGATGAAATTGAAACAAGTGTTTGCAACTTTGGGCGTACTTTCTATGTTAGTACCTTCAGTAGCAATGGCTCAAATTATTACTTCCCAAGATTTGGGAATCCAATACGGTGCCGCTACTGGTCTAGGACAGCAAGACGTTCGCGTTACTATCGCTAGAATTATCAGAGTAGCAATGGGCTTACTCGGTATCGTAGCAGTAGTAATCGTACTTATCGGTGGTTTTAAATGGATGACCGCTGGTGGAAGTGAAGACGGTGCAACAGAAGGAAAACAATGGATTTTCTCCGGTATTATCGGTTTAGCCATTATTTTATCCGCTTACGCATTAGCCACTTATGTAATCAACAGTTTGGTTACAGCAACTACCGCCCCATAAGTAGATCTACTTATACAGAGAAAAAGCGCGCTTGTTCTGTTGTTGTTTACAGCAGGCAAGCGCGAGTTCTCTGTGACAAGCAAAGTAAATTTAGATTTTAGCTTTACTCCGGTTAAAGTGGAGAAATCCCTTAAACACTAATTATAGATAATTAGAGCGTAAGGAATCTCTCGGCTTAATTTATTCCGTAGGGTGCTAGGGGATAATAAAATAATACATATGAGGAGGTTTGCAAAACTATTTATATCTTTGGTGGTAGTCGCTGGAGCGATGGTACCTTTTTTTGTGTTTGCCGACAGTTTTGGTTTGCGAGATGCTGCCCCTAGCGGATTGATTGGCAGTGGTTCAAGTGTAAGTGCAAATAAGGCTTTGCCAGAATTAATTGGTTCTGTGGTAGGAGCGGTACTTTCTTTTGTAGGTATTATATTTTTCTTGCTTATTTTGTATGCGGGCATTATGTGGATGACTGCCTTTGGCAATGAACAAAAAGTTGAAAAAGCCAAAGATATAGTGCAGCATGCGGCCATAGGGTTGGTTATAGTTTTGGCTGCTTATGCAATTTCCAAATTTGTTTTTGGTGCGTTGGCAGGGGCCACTACTGGCGGTAGTTCCTCAACCACTATTGGTTGTTGTTTTAATTCTAGAACTAATAGGCGAGTGTCAACTTTAGAAGCAAACTGCGTGCCCGACGAGAATGATCCTAGAACATGGACTGCAGGAGCATGTCCTCCACCCGTTCTTGGATGTTGCTATACTACATCTGCGCCAGTTGTATGCGATCAAAATGTAGAGGAATCAACTTGTACTACTACAGGCGTTGCTTGGCAAGCGGGATCATGTCCGGCGACCTGCCTTTAAGGCTATTTATTTTATTTTAATTTTTTCACCTACTTTGTATATAAGGACTAAAGCCCATATATACTCACTCGTTCAAAAATAATTAAATAAATTCAATTATTTTATTCACTCATTTCGTATATATCTACGATATATACTCGTTCGCTCGAAATTAAATCAAAAACATTTAATTTAATTTTCTCACTCACCTTGTATATGAAAAAAATACTCCTAACATTAGCTGTAATTTTTACCATGGCTTTGCCAGTCCTGGCTTCGGCTCAAGGACTAAAAAACGCTAGTGACATGCTAAGCAAAATAGGTGGGGCAAGTGGAGAAAAAATAGGTGTTTCTGGAAATCTTGCAGATAGCGTTGCCACCGTTATAAAAACAGTTTTAGCTCTGGTTGGTACGGTATTTTTGGTTCTTACCATATATGCAGGTGTAATGTGGATGACAGCTCAAGGAGAAGAAAGTAGAGTAGAAAAAGCAATGGAAATTTTAAAAGCAGCGGTCGTCGGTCTGGTTATTATAATGTCTGCGTATGCTATTACTTATTTTGTTACTTCCAAACTTACAGACGTTACCACGACCTCAGGTCAAAACTCAACTCAGAGAGGCTGTTGTTTCAGGCCAACTTATGCGGTATGTGCGCCTGACACTTTAGAGTCAGAGTGTAATATTGCCGGTGGAAGTTTATGGACCGCCGGAGCTTGTTCATCAAACTGTCCTTAAATAGTATATGTTTAAAAAATATTTTTTAATTTCTATAGTAGTTCTAAACTTTATTTTTGTGCCAATGCGCTTTGCCTTGGCTCAGGATTTATCTCAAGATATTGCAGACAAAGCCGGTTATGGACCGACAAATAGCTCCAGCCTTTCAACAACGATTGGTAAAATTATCAAAATAGTTTTGGGGCTCTTGGGTACTATTTTTTTGGTACTTACTGTATATGCAGGCGCGTTGTGGCTTACAGCAGCCGGAGAAGAAAGCAAAGTAGAAAAAGCAATGGGTATTTTGAAAACCGCCGTTATTGGTTTGGTAATTATTTTAGCGGCATATAGTATTACCTATTTTGTTTTAGATAAGCTTTTTGAAGCAACTCTGTCGTAATTGATTACGTTTTATTTAGTATATATGTCCAAACTATCTTCAATCTTTTTTTCTATATTGGCAGTTTCTTGCCTTGTTAATCCAATGCAAGTGTCTGCAGCGACTTCTTCTATACGTGAAGAAGCATTTGGTCAGTTGGGTGCTGCTGGTGGAACTGGTGGGGCAGGCCTTAGTAGTACTGACCCTCGTGTTTTGGCTGCTAGAATTATAAAAGTAGCCCTAAGTATTATAGGTACTATATTTTTGGTACTTGTAGTATATGCTGGATTTTTGTGGATGACAGCTGGGGGAGAAGAAGGCAAAATAGAAACAGCTAAAAAATTATTGTATGACGGGGTAATTGGGTTGGCGATAATTCTTTCTGCCTATGCTATTACCTATTTTATTTTTGACGTTGCCCTAAAAAGTTCTACAGGTAGCGGGCAGCAAAATCAGAGTAATTCTACTTTTTGTTTGCAGAATCCGTTGGATCCAAGCTGTACTCAATAAAAACAATTTAAATCATCAAGGCTTTGTCCAAAATAATCTTACTCGGATCTGGGTAAGATTTTTTGTTTATGGAAGTTGGATTGCTTAATATATATTGTATTTTTTTTACCAAATCATTATCGGATTTTGCGCTTAAGCCAAAATGGTTTTTTTCTAAATAGCTGGTGTTATAATCTTCTTGGCCAGGTATTGGATTAATGATAATAATTGGTTTTTGTAAGAATAGAGCTTCGGAAACTGTTAGGCCACCGGCCTTGCCGACTATTATGTCGGAAATTTTCATTAACTCGTCTATATTTTCTACGTTTTCAAAAATAGTAAAATTTGTATGTTCTACAGTTTTGAATTGTTCCAAGTCGTCTAAGTTTCTTTTTTTGTTTTTTCCGGCAATAGCTACAATGTTAAGCGCTGTGCCAAAATTATGGTTTAAAATTTTATTTATAGCTAGGGCGGGGCTTACCTTGCCCCTAGAAGTTGGCATAAATAAAATTATAGGGTTATTATTTTTAATGTTAAATTTATCTCTCAACTTGGAGATATCTTTTTGTTCAAAGAAATTTGGGTGAATAGGTATGCCACTGACGGTAGATTGTATATGGAATTTACCCAGCTCAATTTTTATCTCTTCCGTGGCTACAAAAAAATTTCTGTTTTTTGGTGTGAGCCAAATTTTATGAGCATGATAATCGGTGATTACGGTATCAATAGGAGTAGATATTTTATTTGGTAAAATAAGCGATGGTAAGAAATGCGTAGAAATTATCAAATCCGGCTTATATTCTTCTATTTTTTTAATCAATTTTCTACTGCCAATTCGTATGATGGGTGAAACAGCTCTAAATACTATTTGAGCAAGCCAGGAGTTGGTGAGGTAGTATAGAAGTTTGTAAGAAAACGGAATTAGGTTGGAAAATAAATTATAAAAAGAAACAAGGTATATACGAGATATACCATCTAGATAGTCTGCCATATCTATATGAAGTACCTCTACGTTTGGGTAGAGTTTGTCGCAGGTAAGCCGCAGGGCTTCTGCAGCCCGAAGATGACCTGATCCGGTAGAGCAAGATATGATAAGTAGCTTTTTACTGTTTAGCATATCTGTGTTCTTTTATTTGGGGTGGCCTACGGGAGTTGAACCCGTGTTGCGAGATCCACAATCTCACGTAATAACCGTTATACCAAGGCCACCATATAAACGATAACTTCCTGTGTTCCCAGTAGGAATCGAACCTACACATCCAGCTTAGAAGGCTAGTGTCCTATCCATTAAACGATGGGAACATTTTAAATAACATTGTATGTAAGGTAGCTTATGCGCCTAAGGCGCACCCGCCTTTGGCGGGGAAGGCTAGCGTCCCCCGCCCGAACGACTGACGTCATTCAGTCGGGCGGGTATCCATTAAACGATGGAGACATCGTATAAACTCAGAAAAAGCAAAGCTATTCTACCTTATTTTTACAGATTAATCAAGGTGTGCTAATATAACTACTATAATTTACAATTTTTCCTATGTTTAAGAAACTACTCTTTGTCTTTCTTTTTTCCCTTATGCTGCTTGGTTCTGTGTTGCCAGCAGCAGCTCAGTTTGGCCTAAAAGAAACTGCTAGCAAAGCTCAGTATGGTGAATCCACCGATATATATACTACTATCGGAGATATTGTAAACGTGGTTTTGTCCTTTACTGGCATTATCTTCTTGGCTATTATTTTTTATGGAGGTTTGCGCTGGATGACTGCTCGTGGTGATGAGGCAAAGATAACAAAAGCCAAAGAGGCTATGTATGCAGCTATTATAGGGTTCATTTTAGTCACGGCTGCTTACGCGCTTTCCTCCTTTGTCATCGGTAGGCTTACAAGCTAAAACAACTATCACGCTATTGACATTTTCTCAATTCTAAGCTATTCTGGCTGTATTAACATCACTCCATTATTGGAGGCGGACTGCCACGAAACATACTCATGGCTAGCTCGTTAACTTAAACATTCGTATGCTAGACAAAAAGAAAAAGCAGCAAATTATCAAGAAATTTCAGCTGCACGAAGGCGACACTGGTTCAAATGAAGTCCAGATTGCCATATTGGCTGCAGAGATAGACGAGCTTGCTGGTCACTTAAAAACTCACGCCAAAGACCACTCTTCTCGCCGAGGTTTGTTACGCAAAGTAAGTAGCCGCAGAAACTTAATGCGCTACCTAAAGAAAGAAAACCCAGAGAGTTACGAAGAGCTTGTAAAAAAACTTAAAATCAAACCGGTAAAGGTAATTGCCAAACCGGATGGATCCACAGTTGAAATAGAAGAAGACCTAAGCGATGATGTGGATATAATCGCCAAGAATCATGACGCAATTAGCTAATAAAAGACGAAACACTCTTAAACACCCCGACCAGAGAGTAGGGGTGTTTATTGATGTGCAAAATATGTACTACAGTGCCAAAAATTTGTTTGGCGCTAAAGTAAATTTTGGCAACATTGTAAAAGAAGCCACCGCTGGTCGCAAACTTATCCGCGCCATTGCTTATGTGGTTAGTACAGAGAGTAAAGAAGAGCAACCGTTTTTTGATGCTTTGTACAACCTTGGCATAGAAACCAAAGACAAACCATTGCAAATTTTCTTGGGCGGTGAAAAGAAAGCCGACTGGGATGTTGGGCTTGCTGTAGACGCAATACGTTTTTCCTCTGCGCTAGATGCTATCGTTTTGGTAAGTGGTGATGGTGACTATGTGCCGCTGGTAGATTATTTAAGAGGTCAGGGAAAACAAGTAGAAGTAATGTCTTTTGGTGGTACTGCTTCGGGTAAATTAATAGAAGAAGCAGATGATTTTATAGATTTAAGCCAAGACAAAGCGAAGTTTCTGATTGCAGACAAAAGATATACACCTGTTAAAAAAGTTTTTCCTCCAAAAAAAGTTTAACAAACTGTTCGTTGTCATTCTGAGTGAAGTGAAGAATCCCTTTTGTTCGAACCAGATGGATCCTTCACTCCGTTCAGGATGACAGATGACGAATTAAATAATTAATATAGAAGTTGGTTTGAGGACACATAGACCTTTTTGGTCTGTAGCTCTCAAATCATCTTCCGCCCGCCGTCGCTACCGCCGCCGTTAAAACTATGGCGGTTGAAAAAAGCTATGGCGCGGCAAGAAAGTCCTGAAGGTAAAGCCTTTGGGGTAAAAACATATGGCAGTAAAAAATTGGTCCATGGAATGGGGAGGAAGAACTCTCTCTGTGGAAACAGGTAAATTGGCTCTACAGGCCAATGCTTCTTGTGTAGTAACTTATGGAGAAACAGTTTTCTTAGCTACTGCTACAATCAGCAAAAACACTCGCGACGGAATAGATTTTCTTCCGCTCATGGTAAACTTCGAAGAGAAGTTATATGCAGCCGGCAAAATCAAAGGCAGTCGTTTTATAAAGCGTGAAGGCCGCCCAAGCGATGATGCTATTTTGTCTGGTAGATTAGTAGACAGAGCTATTCGTCCGCTTTTCAATGAAAGTTTGCGCAATGATGTTCAGGTAATTCTTACCGCTCTATCTTTTGATGGAGAAGTTGATTCGCAGATTCCAGCTATGGTAGCTGCTTCTGTAGCTTTGTCTATTTCTTCTATTCCTTGGAAGGGTCCAATTGGTGGTGTGCGCGTAGGATCTGTAGACGGTAACTGGAAAATCAATCCGACCATTGCCGAAAGACAAACTAGTACGGTAGATATTGTGGTAGCTGGCACTCCGGAAAAAGTAATTATGGTAGAGGCTGCCTGTAAAGAAACTTCAGAAAAGGATGTTATAGAAGCTATGCAATTTGGCGCCAATCAAATGGCTCCGCTCATTGATTTTATAAATAAAATTCAATCAGAAGTAGGTTTGCCAAAAATGACTTCTGCCGACACCGAAAGCGAAACAGAAATTGCTTTGAAGAAAGCAGAAAAAGACGCAGACGAATTGGTAGCTAGTCACGTAGAAGACTGGATTTTCAATTCTCCTAAAGTAGACAGAAGAGAACGAGTAGAATTGGTAAATAAGTTTAGCGACGCCATAAAACAAATGTTGGTAGAAAAAGAAACCAGCGAAACCGTAATGAAAATTGTTTTGGGCAGAGTAAAAATTTATGTAGAAAAATATATTACCGAACAAATCTTAAAAAATAATCAACGTTTAGATGGTCGTGGTATTACTGATGTTCGCGCTCTTAGCGCCGAAGTTGGTTTACTTCCCCGTACTCATGGGACTGGTATGTTTATGCGTGGTGATACTCAAGTATTATCTGTAGTTACTCTTGGCGCTCCTGGTGATGTGCAGACTGTAGATACTATGGAAGAAGATGGTACCAAACGCTACATGCACCACTATAGCGACACCCCAGCTACCTATGGCGAAACTGGCCCACTTCGTGGACCGGGCAACAGAGCTATTGGTCACGGTGCTTTGGCCGAAAGAGCATTAGAGCCTATGCTTCCTCCAGAATCAGAATTCCCTTACGCTATGCGCGTAGTATCCGAAGTTCTTGGATCCAATGGTTCTAGTTCCATGGCTTCTGTTTGTGGATCTACACTTGCTCTTATGGATGCTGGTGTACCAATCAAGAAACCAGTAGCTGGTATTGCTATGGGATTGGCAAGCGACAAAAGTGGTAACTGGAAAGTTATTACTGACTTGCAAGATGTAGAAGACGGCCCAGGTGGAATGGACTTCAAAATCGCTGGTACTGCAGATGGCGTAACAGCAATTCAAATGGACACCAAGACCGAAGGCTTAAATTGGGAAATTGTAAAACAAACTTTCTCTCAATCCAAAGAAGCCAGAGTTAAAATTTTGGGCTTCATGAATAATATTCTTTCTGCACCTCGTGCCGAAATGTCCAAATATGCTCCTCGCATTGTTACTATTAATATCAACCCAGACAAGATTCGCGACGTTATCGGCCCAGGCGGAAAAATGATCAACAAAATTATTGCCGAGACTGGTGTATCAATTGACATCGAAGACGACGGTCGTGTGTTTGTTACTTCTTCCGATTCTGTTGGTATGGAAAAAGCCGTACAGTGGGTAAAAGAATTAACTCACGAAGTAACTGCCGGAGAAGTATACGACGGTACAGTCGTTCGTCTAGAGGACTTTGGCGCTTTTGTACAAGTTCTTCCTGGTCAAGACGGCTTGGTGCACGTAAGTGAAATTGCTTGGACACGCACCAACAGCCCAAGTGATGTTTTGCACATCGGTGATGTAGTAAAAGTTGTAGTAAAAGAAATAGACAGCATGGGCAGAATAAACTTAAGCATGAAACAATTACTTCCTAAACCAGAAGGATATGTAGATCAGCCAAGATTTGAACGACCTCCGCGTACTGGCGGTGGATCTGGTGGAAGCCGTGGCGGACACGGTGGTGGCAGAGGAAGATAAACAAAATTAAATTAATAAAAGATCAATCTCGAGAGTCGGGGTTGATTTTTTATTTATTATATGGTTAAATTGTACGGGAAAAAAGGAGGTCGGGCCATGAATCAATATTTGAAAGAAGTGAAGTGGGTCGAGGTTCGGCCAACCCAAGAAGAAGCATCAGAGAAACTCAGCGGAGTTCGTGCCGAAAATTCTGGGTTAAGAATGGAAGTTCGGGTTTTATATACCATGGAACATGGTAGGCATGTAGCCATTACGGTATGTGATAAGCAAAGCTTATTGATTATTAAGGAGAGGATTCTGTTGAAGCTAAACTCTTCTGTTCATGAGTCGTTTGCAGAAGGTAAACGGCGAGCAGAAAAGTTTGCAGATACTTGGCTAGGAATGCTAGTTAAAAATTGAAGAGAAAGTTATGGGGCGATAAATCTCGTCCCAAAATTATGCCGCGGTGGTGAAATTGGTAGACACGCCAGCCTTAGGAGCTGGTTCTCGCAAGGGAATGAGAGTTCGAGTCTCTCCCGCGGCACATAAGAGCAACACAATAATTTGTGTTGCGACAAGAGACGAGAACGCCGGAGCGATGTTCGGCGACGCAGGCGGGCGAGCCGAACCGCGAGGCGGTGGCTAGACAAAATTTTCGGAAGAAAATTTTAGTCGAAGCCGAGTCTCTCCCGCGGCACATAAGAGCAACACAATAATTTGCGTTATTGCTAAATGCATGGAAACCTCACCAGACACATTATTCGTCGCGTTAGAATACGACAAAAATTTACCTAAACTTGATCTCCACGAAGTAAGACCAGAAGACGTAGAAAATGAAGTTTTTAATTTTTTGTTGGAGCAAATAAATAAGGAAGGTTACAAAGCCCAAATTATTTATGGTCGTGGTGGTGCCGGAGTTTTGAGAGAAAAAACAATAGAGTTTTTGAACAAAAATATGGTGGAACCTAATCCGGCCCTTAAACTGGTAAAAACTTGGAAAGAATCATCTTTGGCCGATGCTGGAGGCAGGTGTTTGGTTTTGCTAGAGGAATAATTTTTTTCCAAAAAATCACAGCCAGTCATTGACCGGAGCCTTATTTGGTGGTAGTGTCGGATTAACAGCAAAGGAGAATTGCGATGACTTCAAAAATCGAATCCATTAAGGATAAAGACCAGGTTGGTCAATTGCTAAGCGTGAACGCTAGCTTGTCTTCGGATGCTCAGTCCAAGATCTTGGACATTGTTGCTCAGTCAGGGGCAATTTTGAAAGCGCACTTTGCTTTTCTGGATTGTCACTCTACTCACATGCTACGGTTCAATCATATTGGTCGTATGCACAGCGAGTGTGATTATCTGGCCAGCCTGTTGGTGGAGCAGGCCGGTATTGATCCGGACGCAGAAACCCCTTTGAAAGTTCTTGCTGCAGAATCTGCAGGAATGTTCTTGGGTAGTTCGGTGGCCGAGTTGTGTGTTGTTAACAAGAAGAACCGTTTCAAGAAATTGGTTCTGGCACGCTGTGGTCTGGTGGATCGCCGTCCTCAGGTTGATGCTGGTTTTACATTGGGAAAGATCAATCCCGGTAATCGTGTGGTCGTGGTTAGTGACATTTCTCGCACTGGTGCATCGGTAGAAAACATGGTCAAGATAGTGCGTCGCCACAAGGCGACAGTGGAAGTCGTGCTTCTTTTTGCCACTTGCAACGATGCTGAGCACGAGCAGCGTATGGTGGATTTGGGTGTTAATTCATATCGTTTGGCAGAGCTCAAGTTAGAGACTAGCCAAAAAGACAAATGTCCGGGGTGCTATAGCGGTGCAAATATTGAGCCTGTCTCAATGCTCATTTAAATGACGGAGGAGGGTTGTGTTAGAGGCGGTATGGTTAGCCCAGCCGCTTATATATTTATCCCCATTTTATCCATATCTATAGGACTTGACAGACTTTTAGATATTAGCTATAATCGTCTGTACATATAAAGTCTCGATCCATTCGAGAGCCAAGTCCACAAATCTAAACATTTGGACCTCTGGGTAAATCTAAGTTTAGCCGATCAAATCGGCGTTATCACAAATGATAAACAAAACTAAAATTTTACTCTAGGTACCAAGTGGAAAAATCTCAAAATTGAGACCGCTTGAAGGCGGTCGTTGTGTTTTTTAAAAGCAGTTTAAAAATATTTCAAACGAAGCGAGAAATTTAAAAATAAATTTTTCACTTTGGCTGAAATGAAAGTTCCGGTTGAAACGCGTGTACGTTGACAATTCATTAGTCAATTCAACAATAATAGGGTATGTAGTTCCCAAATATAAGTTTGGGATACCTTGATGTCGGGCTACGGTTTGATATCAAGTTAATGCTACACAAAACACGATGAATCCGGAGATTCTTAATAGGAAATCTCCAGTGGAGAAGCACTTTTTAGTGCTTTAGTCGTGCGCAATTAAATAAGAGTGTATGGTGAATGCCTTGACACCAAAAGACGAAGAAGGACGTGGCAGGGTGCGATAAGCCTCGGCGAGCTCCCAAGCAAGCTTTGACCCGAGGATTTCCGAATGGGGAAACCCGGCTTCGACGTAAGTCGAAGTCATCTTATACTGAATTCATAGGTGTAAGAAGAAGACCTGGCGAAGTGAAACATCTCAGTAGCCAGAGGAAAATAAATCGAAGAGATTCCCCCAGTAGTGGCGAGCGAAAAGGGAAAAGTCTAAACTATATAAATGTTTTTATGGTAATAGGTTGGTCTTCGGATTAACTTTGAACTGTGATTTAAAGGACAGACCGTTGTTTATATAGTGTTGTAAGACAGTAGCGTCGACTTTCTGTATGTCGAGTGAAAATTTGATTCTTAGTAAAATGTTCTGGAAAGAACAACCAAAGAAGGTAACAGTCCTGTATATAAAAATTATCAAATTATCATTGCTATTGTTCTTGAGTAGGGCGAAACTCGTGAAATTTCGTCTGAATTTGGGCCGACTATGGTCTAAGACTAAATACTTTTGGTGATCGATAGTGGACAAGTACCACGAGGGAAAGGTGAAAAGTAGCCCGGAGAGGGCGATGAAATAGTATCTGAAACCGTACACTTACAAAGAGCGGGAGTCCGTAGTGTCGCAAGACACTGGATGACCGTGTTCCTATTGAAGAATGAGCCTGCGAGTATGTTGTGTGTCGCAATGCTTAAGCCCCTCTGGGGTGGAGGCGCAGCGAAAGCGAGTCTTAACGGGCGCTAAGTGGCACGCATATAACCCGAAACCGGGTGAGCTATCCATGACCAGGATGAACCTTTTAGAAATAAAAGGGGAGGTCCGAACTCACGAGCCGTGCAACACTCGGAGATGAGTTGTGGATGGGAGAGAAATTCTAATCGAACTCGGTGATAGCTGGTTTTCCTCGAAATATATCTAGGTATAGCCTTAAGTGTTCCTGCTGGTGGTAGAGCACTGGATGAGAATTGGGTCCTTCGGGATACCGTTTTTAATCAAACTCCGAATACCAGTAGCCAAACTTAGGAGTCAGGCAGTGGGGGCTAAGCTTCATTGCCAAAAGGGGAACAGCCCAGATCGCTAGCTAAGGTCCCTAAATCTACATTAAGTGTAACGAAGGTGGTTTTAATTCTCAAACAACCAGGAGGTTGGCTTAGAAGCAGCCATCCTTTAAAGAAAGCGTAATAGCTCACTGGTCAAGAGTTTTAGCGCCGAAAATGTACGGGACTAAAATGTAGTACCGAAGCTGCGAACTTACCGCGGAGAACTTTAAATTCTAACAACAAAAATTAACATTTCTCTGTAAATTTAAAAAATTTATTTTTTAAATTTACAGCAAATGATTAAAACAAAATGTAGTTAGTTAGAAAGTAGAGTTCTCCGTGGTAATTGGTAGAGGAATGTTCTTTATGCGCTGAAGCCGTAGGCGTGAGCCGCGGTGGAGTGTAAAGAAGTAAGAATGCAGGCATAAGTAGCAAAAAGGCAGGTGCGAATCCTGCCCGCCGAAAATCCGAGGTTTCCTGGGCAACGCGAATCGTCCCAGGGTTAGTCGGTCCTAAGGCCAGGCCGAAAGGCGTAACCGATGGAAGAGCTGGTTAATATTCCAGCACTGTGCATAGTTTGGTTTTTATTGCACATCTTTAAGCTTTTAGCGTATTTTGGTTATATACGTGTCGCAAGACGGAGACGAAGCCTTCGGGTAGAGTCAACTAAAGGTGGCGAGGTGTCTAGAAAAGATAAAAATCGTTAAGCTATGTATAACCGTACCGTAAACCGACACAGGTGGATAGGTCGAGTAGACCAAGGCGCATGAGAGAACCCTCGTTAAGGAACTCTGCAATACAACGGCCGTAACTTCGGGATAAGGCCTGCCCATAGCAATATGGGTTACAACAAAAGACCAGCTGCGACTGTTTACCAAAAACACAGCTCCCTGCTAAATCGTAAGATGATGTATAGGGGGTGATGCCTGGCCAGTGTCAGAACGTTAAGGGGAGAGGTTAATCGCAAGATGAAGCCTTGAGCCGAAGCGCTGATGAACGCCGGCGGTAACTATAACCGTCCTAAGGTTGTGGATTCAAGCAATTGAGTTCACTAGGATTGGGACGATTATAGCAAATAGTAAACAGTGACAAAAAATAATTACCATTGCAGATAATTAATTTTTTAAAGCCATTTAAAAAAGCTGCCTTATTTTATAGCAATATAAAATATAATCCGATCATAGCTATATGCTGGGAAAACTCAACGAAAGTTGAGAGGATCAGCAGGGAAGGCCAACAAAGTGTTGGAACCCTCAGAGACTAAACGCTATGCTCCGTCAAAAACGGATGAAGATAGAGTCCATTGTAGAGGAATCAATAAGCGAAATTCCTTGTCGGGTGAGTTCCGACCCGCACGAATGGCATAACGATGGCTGGACTGTCTCAACGAGGGACTCAGTGAAATTGCAAGGGAGGTGAAGATGCCTCCTACCCGTAACTAGACGAAAAGACCCCGTGAAGCTTTACTACAATTTGATATTGGTATAAGAATAAATCTGTTGAGAGTAGGTGGGAGCCGCAAGGCGACGATGAGACACCACCCTTACTTGTTTTTATGCCTAATTTCCCGACATGAATCTGCCGGGGAAAACAGTGTCTGATGGGTAGTTTAACTGGGGCGGTTGCCTCCTAAAATGTAACGGAGGCGTTTACAAAGGTCAGCTTAGCTCGGATGGAAATCGAGCTGGACGCGCAAACGCAAAAGCTGGCTTTACTGCAAGACCTACAAGTCGAGCAGTTACGAAAGTAGAAGTTAGTGAACCGACCACCTCAAATAGGAGAGTGGAAGATCAACGGATAAAAGCTACTCCGGGGATAACAGGCTGATCGGACCCGATAGTCCTTATAGACGGTCCGGTTTGGCACCTCGATGTCGGCTCATCGCATCCTGGGACTGAAGAAGGCCCCAAGGGTTTGGCTGTTCGCCAATTAAAGCGGTACGCGAGCTGGGTTCAGAACGTCGTGAGACAGTTCGGTCTCCTATCTGTTACGGGCGTAGAATGTTGAGAAGGCTCTTTCCTAGTACGAGAGGACCGGAAAGAACAAATCTCTGGTGTACCAGTTGTCCTACCAAGGGCATTGCTGGGTAGCTATTATTTGGCACGGATAAACGCTGAAAGCATATAAGCGTGAAGCCGTCTTCAAGATTAACATTCGTTATAGACCCCTTGTAGATTACAAGGTTGATAGGCTCTATGTGTAAGCATCGTAAGGTGTTAAGCTGAGGAGTACTAATCGGTCGAGCGCACGAAAGAAGCACTAAGTAGTGCTTTGACTACAAAAATCCTTCGTCTGATTTTTGTAGAGACCCTGTTATAATCGAAATGAGTGAATGAAATGGGTTGGCGGCAGTTGTGCCAAGTTTACTTGGTTACAATCTGACGGCAAAACATTTTTGAGCGAATGAGATTATATGGTGAAAGCCATATTGTTGGAACTGATGAATTGAAAATTTAAACACACAATATACAACTGAGTATATTGTCTAGGTACCATGAGCGAGAGGGTCACACCCGTTCCCATCCCGAACACGGAAGTTAAGCCTCTTAGCGCCGATGATAGCAGCAATGCAAAAGTAGGCCGGTGCCTGGACTATATACTCAGTTTTTTTGTTGCCAGAACGTAGATAAAAAACGGATTTTGTATTATTGACAAAGTCCGTTTTTTGTGCTATATTATTTTGTTCGTTGACAAATATCAGCCTTGCTATTTTGGCAGTTTGTGCTGATCAGAAAACTATAACAGGCACCCCAGGAGGGTCTATGAGCAAAAAGGTTTTGCCCGCTGGAATCCTCAAGGCGGTTCCTGCAGATTTCATTGTCCAAGAGATTGCTCGGGGTCGGAACGGTAATCCGTTTATCACCGAGTTGTCTCTGGAGTCAATCATTGAGGGTTACGATTCGCGTTTCCCCGTGACTGTCTTCTGCATGTCCAAAGTTCGGTGGGAAACCAAGCGTGCGCTTCGAGAGGTTGCACGCTTGCTCGGTGTTCCCCAGCAGAACGTGTGCTGCCAGGGTTTGAAGGACAAGCACGGGTACACGTCGCAGCTCATCAGTGTCCGTGGTCCGTTTCGTGAAGGTTTCTGGCATAAGGACATTGCCTTGGAGCAGTTGTATGGCCAATGGGATGACCTGCAGCGGGGAAAGAACTGGGGCAACCAGTTCACCATCAACATCCGTTCCGATGCCACTGCCACCGATCTGAATCTGGAGGCCGTAGAAGAATTTCTCAATGTCTTCGGCTCTCAGCGTTTGGGAGAGCCAGGCAGCCATGAGATTGGTCGTCTTCTGCTCGAAGGTCAGTTCGACGAAGCTGTCCGGATGTTGCTGGACGGACGCATGAGCGCCAAAGATCTGATTGAGGCCAGGAAGGCTTCCGGAGGTTCTTGGGTGGATGCATTGCTCCACAGCAGCTACCGCCACTACTTTCGATTTGAAGTAGGTAAGTGGCAGAGCTACTTGTGGAACCAGCTTGCTCAAGAAGAGCTCGCTGCCGGCAAGGTTGCTGGACAGGATCAAAGGTTGCCCATGTGGCAGCCCGATGCAGCGGTGGTTGAAAGATACCGCCATCTGTGGAATCCTCCAGACAAGCTTCACCCGGAGGCTATGCAGGAGTTGGATAGGCAACGGCGACCAGTGCTCGCTCGCGCGGAAAACTTCCAGGCCAAACATAGGAACGGTGTTTGGCGGCTCTCCTTTGCTCTTCGGCCGAGCGTTTACGCGACGGTTGCCCTGTCTCAACTCTTCCAGCTGGAGGAGAAGCACGAGCACCGGTAGTTACCAGGTTGAGTTGTGGCCAACAGCTACAGCTCACGCACAGAGTCCACCATAGAAATATGGGCGTAAGGACTCTTTTTTTATTTTTAAGTTGAATGAGGGAAAAGAAAATAAACTTTTTTTTCCGAGTGAATGAAGAAAATACCCTAGTATTAACGACCCCCGCTTAGCGGGGTGTCAGTTAACAATCCGCCGAGTGTGCGGGTGCCACACCTGCCCGAATGACTGAGGTCATTCAGTCGGGCGGGGAGCCGAATGGGTGTGCGAAGGAGTGAGAGGCGGATAGATAGATTTGTTTTTTAATAATTATCTAGGTAAATAATCAAGTTAAGCTGGAACCACTTTGTTAATAACTTCGTTAGAACTTAGATAGCCCAGACACTTCCTCGGCCGGTTGTTCAGCTTCTC
>MFRA01000004.1:0-131 GCA_001783215.1 Candidatus Magasanikbacteria bacterium RIFOXYD1_FULL_40_23
CTGGAAGAGTGATTGCACCGGTGGCGTTGAAGTTGGTGGTGGTTACATTAGTAGTGCTGATATTTGCCGGACTAAAGTTAGTGGCAGCCAGAGTTTCAAAGAAGGCGTTGGTTGAAGTAACACTTGTACCA
>MFRA01000004.1:275-9224 GCA_001783215.1 Candidatus Magasanikbacteria bacterium RIFOXYD1_FULL_40_23
GTGGTAACGGATGTAGCAGAAAGATTTGTTAAACTTGTATTTGTAGTAATGGTTATAGCGCCATTACTAAATTGCATCAGCGATGTGCCGGTTACAGTTGTGCCAGTTAAATAAAAAGTAAAGAAATTAGCAGTTGAGGTGTTTACCCCGCCACTTCCACCTCCACCAGAACTATCATCTGCAAGACAAGTAAATTTACCTGTTGTTGCATTATAATTTACAGTTTGGTTTTCAGCGCTACAATCTGTAAAGTCTGATTGGAAGAAGCCACCGGCAATAGTTGACGTACGGAAAGTTGAGCTTGCGGAAATGTTTAGACTTGTAGCTGCCAAAGTTTCGAAGAAACCATTTGTAGAAGTAACACTTGTGCCAGTTGCAGTTGTAAATCCGAACGCACCAGATAATGTTCCTCCAGTTAATAATAGATAGTTTGATGCAGTGATTGAATCTACAACCATTGCATCAGTGATGGAATTACTTGGCAATGAAACAGTTCCAGAAATATTTAAATTAGTTGAAGTAATTGATGTAGCAGTTAAGTTGGTTGGGTTAAAGTTGGTTGTAGCCAAGGTTGTAAAGAATGCGTTTGTTGATGTGACAGATATACCGGTGGCGGTAGTAAATTCGAAAGCGCCAGATAATGTACCGCCAGTGAGTAATAGGTAGTTGGAGGCGGTGATTGAGTCGGCCACCATAGCGTCTGTTACAGAATTTGCAGGTAATGAAAGTGCGCCACTAACATAGAGGTTGGTGGTGGAAGCGTTGGTACCAGTTAAGTTATTGAAAGTTAGTTGACCAGAAACATTTGCATTTGTACCAGTAGCACTTCCAAAAGTTAGGCTTGTAATTGTTCCAACGGTAGTTAAGTTAGGCAAAGAAGTAGAAGCTGAAATGGTTAGATACGTACTTGAAGCAAGTGCTTGATAACCAATACCTAGGAATGTACTTGTAGCTATAGCCGGATAATCAAATCCAAGGTAGGCCAAACTTGTGGAAGCAGAAACTAGAAGATAGTTGGATGCGGTGATTGTGTCTACAACCATTGCGTCGGTGACGGAGTTGGATGGTAATGAAAGAGCGCCACTAACATAGAGATTGGTGGTAGAAGCGTTGGTGCCAGTTAAGTTATTGAAAGTTAGCTGACCAGAAACATTTGCGTTTGTAGAAGTAACATTAGTGATGGTGGTGTTAGCAAGATTGGTTGCACCAGTAATGTTTAAGTTTGTGCCAGTGGCATTGGTAAAAATTAAATTAGCTAGAGTTCCTACAGTAGTTAGGTTAGGCAAAGAGGTGGAGGCTGAAATTGCTAAGAATGTGCTGGAAGCTAAAGCAGGATAACTAAATCCTAGGTACGACAAACTTGTGGAGGCTGATATTGCTAGGAATGTACTTGTAGCAAGAGCAGGATAATTAAAGCCTAGGTAAGATAGACTTGTGGAAACAGAGATTGCTAAGAAAGTGCTTGAGGCCGTGGCTGGGTAATTAAAATTTAAGTATGCAAGACTGGTTGAGGCAGCAATGGTGAGAAAAGTACTTGATGCGGTAGATGGATAGTTGATTGAAAGGAATGTGCTTGTAGCTACAGCCGGATAATCAAAACCAAGGTAAGCCAAACTTGTAGAAGCGGAAATTGGCAGATAGTTTGATGCCGTAATTGTATCTACAACCATTGCATCTGTTACAGAACTGTTTGGTAATGCCAGCACACCAGAAACATATAAGTTAGTTGTTGTAGCATTGGTGGCGATTAAGTTTGTAGTGGTTACCATTGTGCCCGAGGCAACTGTAAAGATAAGCGGACCGGATAATGCACCACCTGTTAGTAACAGATAATTACTTGCAGTGATTGTGTCTACTACCATTGCATCGGTGATTGAGTTGGAAGGAAGAGCAACAGATCCAGAAACATTTAAGTTGGTAGAAGTAACAGAGGAAATAATAGTTTGACCAAGGTTAGTTAGATTAGAAATATTTAAGTTGGTGGAGGTGATGTTAGTTGCAGTTAGGTTGGTTGGGTTGAAGCTTGTTGCAGCCAAGTTTTCAAAGAATGCATTGGTCGATGTTACAGAAGTACCGGTGGCAGTTGTAAATCCAAACGCACCAGAAAGAGTGCCGCCAGTTAGGAGTAAGTAATTTGATGCAGTTATGGTGTCAACAACCATCGCGTCAGTAATTGAATTGCCTGGTAATGAAAGGGCACCAGATACATACAAATTAGTAGAGGTAACCGAAGTTGCAGAAAGATCTGTTAAACTAGTATTAGTTGTAATGGTAATAGCACCATTACTCAATTGCATTAACGGAGTACCAGTTACAGCTGTGCCATTTAAATAAATAGCAAAGTAATTAGCTGTAGAAGTATTTACTCCTCCACCGGCTCCTCCACCACTGATAACACCACAAGAAACTGAACCGTCAGATCCAATTTGCAAAGCTTCGTTTGCATCATTACAACCTGCCAAAGCAGTTACCTTTAAACCAGAAGTAAAGGTGGCATTTGTAGATGTAATTGAACCAGCCAAAACTAAACTGCCCGCGGAGGTTAGGTAGTTACCTGAAGAGAAAAATTGAATATTACCAGTACTACTTGCTTGAATAGTTAAAGCATTTGAACTGGTTGCACTTAACCCAGCATTAGCACTACCCAAAATTAGATTCCCATTAGATAAAACTGGAATTTGACTACCTGTAGCGTTTTGACTGGCAGTAAATCCACCCACTGTACTAGCGTTGATAGCAAAACCAGAAGCTGTAATTCTTTGTCTTGGGCTTAATGTCTCAAAACTAGCAGCGGTACATGATCCACTTACCTGAGAACCAACTTCTACGTTTAAATAAACATCGTCGTTATCTTGAAAATTAAAGTCCAAAAGATCGCTTCCGGCAGAGGTATCTCCTATACCAAAGTTAAACACACCGCTTTTTACCGAAACAGTGGTGGTGGCAGGGCTTGCTGCTGGCCAAACTTGAGAACCAGAACCAACTGTGGAAGTAGTATAAAAAGAAAATTTAAAACAATAATTTGTACCGGACGATCCACCCAATAAATTACCGCTGGAATCAAGTAATCTTCCTTGATAGTTTAAAATTTTAGGAACTCCGGTAGCTGTATAAGAAAAATCTGGTGAAAAAATGAAGTAGAAAACAAAAAACAAACCGAAAAGTAGTATTTTCTTCAAGTTTTTAACTCGAAATACCTGTCTTTGCCTCCTAAGCAACATAACTAAAGTTTTATGCAAATATTATAACACAAAAACAGCTAATTTAGAACAAAAAAACCTTACTTGTGGATAATTATTTTGAAAAAAATAAAAAAGATGAAAAAAATCAAATTTAGATACTGTTTTTATTAAAAATTTGCTGGAAGTTGATATAGCCGGTATACTTAAAATCGTTATGACCACCAAAAAACTTATCGCCAAAAACACTATTATCCAAATTGTCGGCAAAACCATTAGTACAGGGCTAGCACTGGCAGCTGTAGGCATTATGACGCGCGCTTTGGGTATAGAAAAGTTCGGCTGGTACGTTACTGCTGCCGGTTTTTTGCAATTTGTGGGAATATTTTCTGATTTTGGCTTCACAGCCATCACTGCCAAGATGCTTTCTGAGCCAGATCTAGATAAAACTAAGCTTTTAAATAATCTATTTACCTGGAGATTCTTGACCGCGCTACTTTTCCAAGGATTGGCACCATTTACCATTTTACTATTCCCCTATCCTACCCCTATCAAAATGGCTGTAGCTATAATGTCTCTATCATTTTTTGCTATTTCCATAAACCAAATTTTTATCGGATACTGCCAATCTACACTAAAAATGGCCTTTCAGGTTGCCGGCGAGATACTAGGAAGAATTGTTTTGGTCTCCGGCCTCATAATGGTGGCAGCCAAAAACTACGGCTTTTTGCCAGCTATGGCTGTTATTACCTTAGCATCTGTCACCTACACTTTTTACCTTTGGCGAAAAAGCCCGGGGGTCAAATTTGCTATAGACAAAGATATATCCAAAATTATCTTTCAAAAAATCTGGCCAACAGCCACTACTGTAATCTTTAATGCCTTTTATCTTCAGGGAGATCGAGTGATTTTACCTCTTTATAGCGCCCAAACAGACGTGGCTCTATATGGCGCAGCCTACAGAATTATAGACGTAGTAGCCCAAAGTGCTTGGATGATAATGGGAGTAATGATGCCGCTAGTTACCTTTGCTTGGTCACGAAACCTAACAGAGGAATTCAAGAAAAAATACCAAATGAGCCTGGATCTGGTAACTTTGTTTTTGATTCCCATGATTGCAGGTATATTGGTACTGGCCAGACCAATAATGCAAATAATTGGCGGTGCCGAATTTAATAATTTTGAAAACCCAGGCAGAATTCTACAAGTTTTGTCTATTGCCATACTAGGAATTGCTTTTGGAAATATTTTTGGTTATATGGCGCTGGCTATAGAGCGACAACGCCAGGCTATTTGGATTTATTTTTCAGATGCTGTGCTTACCACTATCGCTTATTTTGTCTTAATACCAAAATATGGTGTCTATGGCGCGGCAGCGGCAGCTATTTTTGCCGAAGTATATGCAGGCCTAGGACTAATGATTTTGGCTAACCACTACGCAAAATTTACTCCACATTTCAAAACTTTGGGCAAAATTATTCTAGCCAGCACAATTATGGGACTAGTTCTACACAAACTTCAACCTCTAAACCCTAGCGTCCCTTTAAATATTATTTTCTCAGTTATTTTTGGCGCCGGATTTTATGCATTTTTGGTTTTTGGCTTAAAAATAGTCTCTAAACAGACAATTTTAGAAGTTCTTAAACGAAACTAGGTTGTATGCGACTTCAAAGTCTGGTAAAATATTAAGGCGGTTGTCATGCCGAACTTGTTTCGGCATCTTAGCTAAGTTTATTAATAGATCCTGAAACAAGTTCAGGGTGACAAATAATGTTTGTATGAAATTCTCTAGTTTTAAAAATCTTATATTTTTCTCCTCACTGATTTTGGTTACAGCTCTGTTTCTGTTTTTAATTAAACCATTTTTTTACCCTATCTTTTGGGCAGCCATTATTGCCGGAATATTCTATCCTGTTTTCAAAAGAATTAATGCAAAAATTGAATACCCAAACTTAAGCTCTCTTATTACCATAATCGTAGTTTTGGTTATTATTATCATTCCTGTAGCGCTATTAAGCAGTCTGGTGCTAAAAGAATCTCTTGGTCTATACACTTCTCTTTCCAATAACCAAGGCCCTATTGTAAACACAGTAAAAAATGTATTTGCTTGGATACAAAACAATCCTATTACCGACAAACTTAATATTGACGAACAACAAGTAACCGCCAAACTTACAGAGATTGCAAAAACCGCCACTGATTTTATTTTTACCGCTGTCAAAGACCTAACCCAAAATTCCGTCACGTTCCTAATCATGTTTATTATCATGATTTATGCGTTATTCTTTTTCCTCAAAGATGGAGAAAGGATGCTAAAAAGATTATCACACCTTTCACCGCTCGGCGATGAACATGAAACTTTAATGTATAAAAAATTTACATCTACCGCTCGCGCCGTTTTAAAAGGCACTCTCATAGTGGGCGCGGTTCAAGGATTTTTAACTGGTGTGCTTTTCTATATTGCCGGAATTGAAGGCTCATTAATTTGGGGAATAATTACTATGCTTTTTTCCGTAGTGCCCGCTCTCGGGTCTTATGTCATTTGGCTTCCCGCCGCTTTAGTTATGCTTATTTTAGGGAATATCTGGCAGGGTGTACTTATAATTATCGTCGGCGCATTCTTAATTTCTACAATAGATAATTTCCTTCGTCCAGTGCTCGTTGGCAAAGATACACAGATGCATCCGCTGCTTATTTTATTTTCCACTCTCGGTGGTTTAATCATATTTGGAGTTTCCGGATTTATTATCGGACCAATTATTACTGCCCTACTTTTGTCTTTATGGGAAATGTACGAACAGTACTACAAACAGGAATTAAACAATGATTAATTATATAGAAAACATATGAACCTATTTTCTTTTGAGGGCAAAGAGATCATGAAGGCTACTGCAGAAATTTCTGGAAAAGAAATTAGCGGCAATGTAATTTTGACTGAATATCAATTTGGCACACAAACTTTAGTAAAAGTTTTATTAACACTAGAGGGCAATCCAGAAAATATTAAACCCGGTCTTCACGCCGTACATATACACGAAAAAGGAACATGCGAAGGAGAATTTAAATGTGCAGGCGGACATTTTGACCCAGGCCCAGCCGGCAACCCAGACCCAGATGTAAATCACCCGTTTCATGCTGGAGACTTACCAAATATCGTAATAGATGAAAATGGAAAAGGCACGTTGGAAGCTGTAACAAATAGAGTTACTCTATCAGAAGGACCTTTATGCATAATTAGCGGAGAAGGAAGCGCGCTAATGGTGCACGGCAACGAAGATCCATATAAAGGCGGAGAACATATGTCTGGTATAAGTGGCGGACCAAGAATTGCTTGCGGAGTTATACGAGCTGTATAAATTTTTAAAAAACAAAAAATCCCTTCCGTACAGGTTGGGATTTTTTGTTTATATTGTGCACACTATTAATTTCCCGACATTTATTACTCGCTATCGGGAGAGCGAGAAAATTATCCACTACCAAGGATCACCGGTCGACCAATACTTCCGCTTCTTATCCACGACTTCCCGCACGCGCTGGGAAATATCATCCTTCTTAAGGGCAACCAACTTACCACAGATTGCACATACGCATTCATACTTAGCAGACTCATTCCCGACCGGCAACACATCTGCTTCTTCAACAAGCAGTCGAGCTTCACAGGTTGAACATGAGATTTCTGCTGTCCAAGGGATATTCCACTTACCTTCCTTCAAAATCTTCATTGGCTTTTCTCCTTTCACTTGTGAAATACGTCGTACTTTACGTAGGTCTTAGCACTGCATTCAGGGCAAACAAACCAATAATGTGTCCCATCGTAGTCACCGATACTAAAATGCTTCACATAAATATCAGCGGGCACCACATGAAGCACTGCTCCACATCCACCCTTACCCTTACCGAACCCATCTCCAACACAAGTAAGCTCCTTGCCAATGGTTGCATGTTCAAAGCCCTTCTTGATGACCTTCATAGCAATCTCCTTTCAGATACTCTCGTCGGTTCCGTCAAAAACTGCCTTCTTAGCCTTGACCTTACTCCAAACCGAATCTGGAACATCCTTAACGGCCGAGTAAACGCCACACTGAACGCACTTCACTCCTGCGTACTTATGGGCAAAGTGAGTACCATACCATAGCATCGGCACAAGGTCGGCACTCTCTACCTCCAATTCTGCACCACAACCTGCAACATCCATTGACTTGATACCCTTACACTTCACAACAGCCTTCCAGATCTTACCAAACTTACCATCCTTGAGAACCTTCATCGTAGCCTCCTGAATTGTAATGAGCGGTTTGTAATCGATTACGGAGTAATAATAAATCAAAAGCTAAGTAAAACACATCAATTTTTGTGGATAACTATACAGCTGTATCAAAAAGTGTTATTATAAGCGTAAATAATATACTTATTAACTACTAAAATTTACGTAAATATGAAATTAACTAATATTCAACAAAAAGAAATAGACGAGAATCTGTCTTTATTTGGACTACATGACAAAGATAAAAAAGTGTACCTTACCCTTCTTTCTACTGGCCCAAACACCATTACTCCCTTGGGCAGAGCTTTAGGATTACCACCCACAACGGTACAAGCCGTGTTGCAACGCTTAGAAAATAAAGGGGTCGTTGCTATAAGCAAAAAGAAGTCCCGACATACATACGAAGCTCTGGATCCAATTGTTTTTAAAAAGATTTTGGAACGCAACGCACACGAATTTTCCGCTATTATTCCATGGCTACAATCATTAAAACAAGAATCGGAATCAACAGCCAAAATTCGCATATACTACAGAGAGAGGATGACTGATATTTTTTATGAGGCGCTAAATACAAAGAGTAAAATAATATATGAAATAGTTTCGGGACGAGAATTCCAAGATATTATTGGCGAAAAATTACATTTTACCCTTCAACGCACTCGTGCCGGAATACACCTTAAAAGCCTGCGAGTAGAGGCTAATGAAATAAAAAAGTACTCCGCCCAAACTCACGCCAGAGAACTGCGAGAAGCCAAATTCTTACCAAGAGAAATCACTTTCCATGGCAATATTATGTTTTGGGATAATACAGTGGCGTTTTTTACTACCAAAGAAGAAGGTTTAGCTTGGATAGTGGAAAGTAAAAATATTAAAGAAATGATTAGTCAGATATTTGATCTTCTCTGGTCAGTAAGTAGAAAAATGGAGACTGTAGTATAAATTAAAGTAAATAATACAAAAACAGCCTTATCTTAAAGGCTGTTTTTGTATTTGACCCGAGAGACTCGGGTCTATAACCGGCAACATATATTCGCTCCAGGGCGAACTGTCTCATCTGAGACACATGACCAATCTACCGGTTACACTTGGTACAATACCCATGTTGCAGCTCCTCACCGCAACATCCACTATACACCCCTTGAACCTTCAACATCACATCCACCCGATCCTTGGGATCGAGCGATTTCAGCAGCTGCAGAATTTCGCCTGCCGCTGCCTCAATCGCCTCCTCAACACTTGCCTTCGCCTGCATTCTGGCTTCTCGAATCTTGTCTGCAAACTTGCTCATACTTCCTCCCTTGTTGCAGCCGGAATTTACTAATGATTTGCACTTCATACTACTCACCAACCAATACATACTTACTATTGGTTAATAAAAAACAATATCATAAAAACTACCTCCTGTCAATCATACGTACAGAATTGCAGTAATCTAAACTACTGGAACCACCTAAATGGTAAAATATGGCTTTATCCATAAAGGTGGTATATATGTCAAATGACCTT
>MFRA01000005.1:0-121962 GCA_001783215.1 Candidatus Magasanikbacteria bacterium RIFOXYD1_FULL_40_23
CTATGCTAAAGATGGAGGAAGTGGCTCCGGTGGAAGATGCAAAGATAGAGAGTGCACCTTGAGACATTATGCCTCCGGCTCCTACAGAGAGAGATGTTCCGGCCATGATATTTCCTTGTGCAAAGACATCATTTCTTGATTGGATGTTTCCTACTTCAGCAGAGTGAGCTATGAGAGAGGTGACTTCGGTGCCGGAGATGTCGATGATGGAGATATAATCCTGGTCGTAGTTAGCAGTATACGCATAACGGCCAGAGACAAAAATACCTCTAGGACCAGGTCCCTGGCCAGTCGCTATACTTAAATTCGGCAACAAGACTGGAGAAGTGGAACTTACCACATCTATAATAGATATATCGTGCGCGTCATAATTGGCAGTAAAGGCATAACGACCGGAGACATAAATTGAAGAAGGGAAAGATTCACAGCAAGCAGTATTAACAGAAGATACCTGTATAGGTGCTGCTGGATTAGAAACATCTACAATAGCTACATTATGAATACCATTTGACACATAAGCATAACGACCAGAAACATAGATAGACCAACCTGCTCCAGGAATAGATGTAGTTGCAACTTGTACAGGAATAGATGGGTTAGAAACATCTATTACAGATAATGTACTGGAACCATTGGCAGTATACGCATAACGGCCAGAGACAAAAATCGCATTCGGGGTACCGGAAACAAACATGTTAACAACACGCACTGGAGCCAATGGATTTGAAATATCTAATATAGAAATAGTACTAGAAGAACCAGTAGTAATATAAGCATAACGTCCGGAGACATATATTGATTCGGGTTGCCCCTCTAACCAAAGTCTAGAAACTTCTCGAGGTGATTTAGCATTGGAAATATCTACCACAGAGACAGTACCAGAAGCATTGGCTGTATACGCGTAGCGCCCAGACACAAAAATAGATAGAGTGCTCGTACCAACAGAAGTAGTCGCCATGTGCGCGGGGACTAGTGGATTAGAGACGTCAATTATAGAAATTGTATTTGCAAGATAGTTTGCCGTATACGCATACTTGCCAGAAACAAAGATAGAGAACGGTCCATTGTCTGCAGAAGTAGTTGCTACTTGCGACATGGTAGTACCAACACCTACTATATTCGAAATATTTCCTACCACCGAAAATTTTTCTGCAGGAGTTGATGTACCGATACCAACTTTACCATTAGAAAATACTTTGAGTATATTGGGTGATGAAGTTGCATTAATACTAAATACAGAAGAGGTAGTATTGGTAGCAGATACAAAAATAGATAGCACACCTTGAGACATTATTCCTCCCGCTCCCGCTGTTAAAGACGTACCAGCCATAATATTTCCTTGAGCAAAAATGTCATTTCTTGATTGCAAATTTCCTACTTCGACAGAGTGGGCCATAAGCGATGAAACTTCGGTGCCAGAAATATCTATAACAGAAAGCGTACTTGAATTATAATTAACCACATAGGCGTAGCGACCGGAGACATAAATAGAAAAAGGATTATTCTCTACAGTGGTTGTAGCAACTTGTCTAGGACTTTTCGGATTAAGTGTGTCTACTACAGTAAGCATATTTGTATCTTGACTTACCATATATACAAAACGGCCGGAAACAAAAACTGAATAAAGACCAGTAGCAATACTAACGGTAGATGTTTGTACTGGAGCTGCCGGGTTGGAAATATCTACAACAGATAAAGTATTTCCTCCATTGGCTACATAGGCATATCGACCGGAAACAGAAATAGAAAATGGGTTAGAACCAACAGAAGTTGTAGAAACTTTTACAGGAAGAGATGGATTAAAAATATCTACTATAGAGATATTACTTGAACCTGAATTCGCCACATAAGCATAGCGCCCAGAAACATAAATGGAATGGGGTTCTGTACCTACACTAGTAGTGGCAATCTGCACAGGCGCATTAGGATTAGAAACATCCAGAACAGAAATTGTATTTTCATTTTTATTTGCCACATAAGCAAAATGTCCCGAAACATAAATTGAATAAGGAGAATCTCCAACAACTACACTAGATATTTGCTTTGGCGCTGCCGGATTAGAAACATCTACTATAACAACAAAATCATTACTTATGGTGGTCACATACGCATACTTTCCAGATACAAAAACAGAGTATGGGTTTGCGCTCACAGCAGCCGTAGAAATTTGTACAGGCAACAGAGGATTAGAAATGTCTACGATAGAAAGAGTGTTGTCATTATAGTTAGTTGTATAAGCGTATTTGCCGGATACAAAAACCGAACTTGGATTTAGCCCCACACTCGTAGTAGCAATCTGTGAAATAGCTGTCCCTATCTCTGTCACATTCGCAATACTCCCCACCACAGACAATCGTTGTGTTGGTGTGGTTGTGCCAACACCGATGTTTCCATTTGGGAGAATAAATAATGTGGAGGTGGCAGATACGGCTGTACCGTTGGTATCGTAGTATGGGAATTGTCCGGCTAGACCACTGTTTACAGTTCCACTTCCATTACTAAATCCTAGGGTGGAAGTAGAGACCCAGTTTACGACAGAGCCATTGCTGTAAAGAATTTGGCCGTTTGTTCCAAGAGTGGAACTTGCATCATATATTCCACCGGTGATTGAGATATCTCCTTGAATAGAGAGGGTGGCCATTGGTGAAGATGAATTAATGCCTACTCTACCATTGGTGAGAATTGTGAGAAGTGATGAGCCAGAAGAAGAGACAACGGTGAATGGATTGATTCCTCCGCCTACTCCTTGAACAGAGAGAGTAGAGATTGGAGATGAAGTGTTAATACCAACACTACCGTTGGTAAGAATAGTGAACATTGAAGACATGGTTGGAGAGGAACTAACAATGGAGAGTGGATTTTCTAACCCTGTTCCTTGGATTGTTAGTTTAGCAAGCGGAGAAGATGTGCCTATGGTTATTCTACCACTAGCGAAGGCTTTGAATACATCCTGTTGTATGGCGGAGTCCATGCTAAAGATAGAAGAAGTGACACCAGTAGAAGATGCGAAGATTGAAAAGGATCCTTGAGACATTATGCCACCAGCTCCTACTATCAAAGATGTTCCAGCCATGATGTTGCCTTGCGCAAAGATATCGTTTCTGGATTGGAGATTGCCTACTTCGGCTGAGTGAGCTATTAGACTAGTGACTTCGGTACCGGAGATGTCGATGATGGAGAGAGACTCAGAAGAAGCATTTGTTATATATATATAACGACCAGAAATCTGAATACTGCTTGGAAATAAACCAACGGGAATATTTTTAATTAATTTAGGCGCGGACGGAATCGCAATATCCACAACAGAAATATCGTTAGAGTCTGTGTTGGCCACAAATGCATACCTTCCAGAAACAATGAGGCTCTGCGGGCCTGTACCAACAGAAGTGGTAGCTACTTGTACTGGAACAAGTGGATTAGATACATCTATGACGGCCATAGTGTTTGAAGCATAGTTTGATAGATAAGCATAACGACCTGAAACATGCACATTAAAAAAATCACCGAATAAGCTAGTGGTAACAAGCAACGGAAGGAACGGGTCAGACACATCAAAAATTAAAAATTTTCCTTTCAGACTGATAGAATGTCCTCCTGCTACATAGGCATAACGACCAGATACAAAAACACCTCCGAGTAATGAGTTTAACGGCTCGTCCATATTAACTTTAGAAATATGAACCGGATTCAAAGGGTTAGATATATCTACCACATCCAAATTACTAGAATGATAACCAGCTACATACAAATAGTGTCCAGAAACAAACAAAGAAAGCGCGCGCGAAGTAGTAACAATAGCAACTTCTTTAAGCGAATATGGGTTAGAAATATCTAAAACTGAAATGCTGCTTGTAATATTATTACCCATATAATTTGCAACATATGCATACCGACCGGATACAGTAATAGCCATAGGGGTATTTTCTATAGAGGTGGTAGAAATTCGCACTGGGTTTGTTGGGTTAGAAATATCTACTACTGCAATAGTATTTGAACTATATTGGGCTACATAGGCATACTTACCAGAAACTGCGACAGAATATGGTGTTCCCCCCAAAGTTAAACTTCCAACCTGTGCCATAGTCGTACTAGCATCAATCACATTCGAAATGTTTCCCACCACTGCCAGTTTCTCTGTTGGTGTAGATGTACCAATGCCAACATTGCCATTTGTAAGAACACGAAAAAGACTTTGTCCCGTGGAAGAGACAACAGTGAACGGATTCATTAGGCCGGAGCCTTGGACTGTGAGAGTGGAAGATACAGTACTTGTACCAACACCGAAAGAGGTGCCGATAATACCAGTGCCGGAGATATTGAAATTACCGATTTGTTGAGAGCCAGTACTTATAGCTTGGAGCATGATAAATCCAGATGAAAGTCCAAGAGAACTTGTACTTACCCAGATAGGTGTACCACCACCAATGGATTGAAGTATTTGACCGGATGATCCAAGAGCGGTTGCATTGTATCTGGTACCATCGGAATAGATAAGAGCACCATTGGCAGCAATGGTAGAAGAGTTTGTGCCACCGTTGGCAATTGGCAGAATACCAGTTACTTCGGTGGTAAGAGTGACAGTGCTGGTAGACCAGGTACCGTTTGTAATTCTAAGTAGACCACTCCATGCTTGAGTGTCTGTGCCAGTACCACCATAGGTAGAAGAGATAGCTGTGCCATTCCAGAGACCGGCGGTGATGGTAGAGAAACTAGAACTACCGAGGACATTGAGACTGTTTAAGATAGTGGAAGTAGAGATGGTGGTGCTGTTAAAAGAGAAGTTACCAACACTGTCTGATTTTGGAATATATACGGTGGAAGAAAGTGTGTTTACTCCTATTCCATCTAGATATTTGGAGTTAAAAGCGTATGGAGTAGCTGTGATTCTTTTTCTTGGTGTAAGGGTGTCGGATCCTACTCTTACTTCTAGGTATACGGAGGTGTTATTAGAGAAGATGGCTGGTTCGAGGGGGTTGGTGTTGGTGTCGCCTAGGTTTATGCTAAAAATTCCTTGAAATGGTGTATTACTTACAGCCTGTGGAGAACCTATCGTGCCGCTAGCAGTGTAAAGCACATTACCACCACTTATAGCATCATAGAGAACAAACTTCATATCCTGGGTCGTGGTGGCCAACTTACTATTAATCAATAACTTGCCTTGGTAACTAATAACCAAAGGTGCATCCGCCGCCGCCGCCTTCTTGTTAAATATATTTGCAAACGCAAAAAACAAAACTAACCCAAATAGCAAAAAAATGGGAAGTTTTTTCATATTTTTCCAAAGATTTTGTCTTTGGATTTTGCTTCCGCTGGGGTGGTCCATTTATTCAATTTTATTACCTATATTATACACCCAAATACAATTAATTTGTATACAAAAAAACCACCAAAAAAGGTGGATAAAAAAGAAATTTTTCCTATTTTTTTCTTTTTATCAAAAAGACAAAAATAACTACCAAAACAAGCCCAAATAAACCGGCACTAACCTTGCTCCAAAGCGGCAAATACCAAATATATGCAATGGCCGACACTGACTGATTGGTCTTGCCATAAGTTACCCTAATCTGTGCTTGGTACAGACCGGGCAAACTAATTTTATTTGATTCAACGGAATCATGCCCCGTACCGTCATTTGAAACGGGGCGCTTCAATAATATTTCCGGAGAAAGCGCCCGCTTAGATCCAGCCAATAATTTATTGCCCAAAACTAGCGGCTCCGCAAAGATTTCTTCTCCTTGCCAATTCCTTATCGCCACCTCTGCCTGCATTGGCACTTCTATGTCCCCATTATTTTTTAACAACAAATCAAATTTCCAAACATCATTAGCCACAGCACCTGCTTGTAAATTCCACTTTTCTATTCCAAGCGATTCATTTACCAGCCCTTCAACTTGCAATGTTAACAAAGAAACTAGTCTAGAATTTAAACCACCGTTACTATTTTGCTGCACAGGCTCGGCAGCCAAACCCAAGTAATATGAACCTGGCAATGCATTTTCCGGAGTTTTTATAATAAAATTCACCGATTTAATTTCACCCGCTTTTACTTTAACCAAATTACTCTCTGGATAAACCCAATTTTCTGCTGTATTAATTCCTCTTTCAAAAACCGGCAACCCGGCTTCGTCTTGACTAACACCCAAAACACTTAATTTAAACGTTGTTTCTCCTGTGCTTGCAGATAAATTATTTATTTTAAAAACCACTGTTTGGCTGGCACTTTGGCCAACAGTTAATAAAATTTTGATTGGACTAATGCCAAACGCTTGCGCCAAGCTGGTAAAACCAAAACTAGCCACCGCAATTACAGCTATATACAATGCTATTTTTTTTAATCGTAAAATCATAAAAACAAAATTTATATACTGGTGGAGGCCGAAAATGTAATTGACTGACTAAGTGAAGCCGCTGCACTAGCAGAGCTAATAGCAGCTTTGAAAGTAACTACTGTTTCGGCATATGTTACCAAAGTACTAGAAGAAGAAACATTTAAACCAGCCGTTATAGCCTGATCATCAGCAAATGCTGCATCTATTCCGCTAACTGCTATACCATACTCTTCTGTACCAGCGGAAACTGCACCGTCGGCAACTGCAGTCAAACTAGTACCACTCACACTTCCAACAGATAAAACATATCCGGAACTCGCATCTACAGTTACCGATAAAGTAGCCGAAGAAGTGGTTACGGCAGAAGTGCTTAGTGTACCCAAGTTTATAGTGTTGGTATCAACATCCAGCACTAACACGCTCCAATCCATCGCCTGATAACCTGCCAAAACTTCATACACACTACTAGTAACCGAACCTCCAGTTGGAGTTTCTCCAATTGTATCTTCCAAGCTATAAGTACCACTGGTACTAAGCACACCACCGGCATCTATGCTATCGGCAAAGATTGTATAATTAGTAGATGACATTACACCAAAAGAAGCCGATGGAAAAGCCACAGCTCCTAATAAAATAATAATTGCAAACAAACTAATTTTACGCATATATATCGTGCTGAAAAAATTTTAAGCACCCTCACTAGCACTCACAAATCCCGAAACAAACTTGGCACGACAACACTTAACTACTTTTACTTTGTGCCTGCAAGCAATGCTTTTATCTTATTGACTATATCTTTATTACCCGGATTTAAATCTTTTACTTTATAGTAATATTCCAAAGCCTTGGTCTTATCTCCTTGGTTCTCATACAACAATCCCAAACTGTACAAAGCGTTGGAGTAGCTTGGCTGCAGCCTTACCGCTTCCAACCATAATTTTTCTGCATCACCTTTGTCGCCTTTTTGACCTCGGTTATACAATAATCTTCCAAAGTTAAATAACACTTCGGAATTATTTGTTATGCCGGATTGTAAAATACTTTTATAAATTTCTACAGCTTTATCTACCTCCTTGTTTAACTCATAAGCGCTAGCCAAACTTATATAAGCGCCAACATAATCTTTTTTTAAATTTATAGATTTCTGATAATATTCAATGCCTTTTACATGTTTGTTTTGCAGCATGTAATTATTTCCTAAGCGCCACATAAGTATCGGATTGGTTGGTTCCAACTCACTAGCTCTATCCAAAGATCTTATGGCCCAATCTGTGGCTTCGGGCACAAGCGCAGAAGTATTTTCGTACATAGTCGCCAAATTTTCCCAAATCGCCACCGCGTTTGGAGAAATTTCTGTGGCCACCCTGGCTTCGTTTACAGCCTTAGATAATAAATCTGTAACTTCTGTTATGTTCGGACTAGCACCTTTCGCAAGTTCGCTGGCTTGAACCAAATATGCATTGGCAAGAGCAGTATGATATATATCGGAATTACCACGCAAAGACAAAGATTTTTGCAGACTAGATTCTATTTGTTCATAATTACTTTCTTGCAAAGCCGCTGCAAAAACTCTATCGGCCACATAAAATCTTGCGCCCAAAATACCAACCATCACAACCATGGCCATTACCACAATTGCACTAAAAGAAAACACCAAGTTGTATTGAGGCGTATCTTCCAATGTAAAGTGCCTATCCTTTACTACATTGTGTCCCAACAAAGATAATCCAGAGATAATTATACCCAATAGGAGCCACCAAAAAACCCAAAGGGCAACGCTATAAAAATTGGTAAGAAGCCCGACACACATAACAATCCAAGCAACTACTGCCAAAAATACATCCAAACGTATATTGCTTTTGGTTAAATTTAAACTAAGCGAAATACCAAAACTGGATCCACGCGCTTTGAACCAAGTGCTAAATACATGCCCCAAAACAAACAGAATTATAAAAATTAATCCAAGTGTAAATAGCACTCCTCCTTCGGACAGCGCGGCAAAAAACGAATTAAGCGGCTGGGTAAATCTCATGGACCAAGCTGTAGGATGATAATTAAAATCCGTACTTCTAAATCTAGAAAAATCAGAAGAGAATGTGCCTAGCCCGCTGCCAAACAAGAAATTTTTGGCGCCAGAAAACAAAACATCTTTGGTTATAGACCAAGATGGTTTGGTATCCAAAGAAACTTCGGACGGCACAGCGGATTGCAAAGATTTTGGACTGCCAAAAATTATAAATACACAAGTAACAATTAACAAGACAAACAAAACCGAAAGCCATGGCAGTCTGGCGTCTTTCAAGAAACTAACACCTAATAATAAAAGCAAAATAAGACCGATGAGCATCACCCACCAAAAGAATGCGAAGCCAAGCACAAGCAACACGCTCAAAGAAAGTATCATGACAAAGAAATAAAACAGTGCTCTACCAACATCAACACTCTGTTTTATAAGCGATCCGGCGGCAATAATAAATACAGGCATTATCCATAATCCAAATGAACTATTTATTCCATCTACCATATTCCAACCCTGACCAAGCAATGGCAGATCTAAATTGAAAACCATTTTTAAAATAAATAACAGAGAGACTACTCCACCCACTGCCAACATAGCATCCAGCGTCCAACGCCATCGTTGCGGTGTGTTAAGCGAGCCAACAATAATAAAATAAAATATAACTAAAAAAAGCAAGAATATAAAATTAAAAACAAAATGTTCTGTGCGTCCCAAAAAACTATCGTACAAATTTACAGAAAATAAAGATGAGACAAGCCCCACGAGTAAAAGCCCGAGCAAAGGCACATCCAAAACCGACTGACGATAATGAACTTTTTTAGAAAGAATAGTTTTGACTGATAAAAAAAGTAGGTTAAAAAGAATAATTCCTATAAACAAATATTGTTTCGGAACAACAAAAGCATTCAATAAATTTTTATCTACAAGAAGAGGAACGGTAAGAATATTTAACAGAACAAGACCGTAAGAAAACCAATCCAAAAATTTAAGCCATTTTTCATTCTGATTAATCATATTGTAAAGAAAATAATAATGCGTTAATTATACCACGCTTTCCCTGATGCGCAAAACAAATTTCAAACCATTAAACGGGTTTTTACTTTATCTTCAAATTAACAATGCTCACCCTCCTACTTTGCCGTCTTTTTAGGTAATAAAAGATGTGTTTTCTAAATAAGCGCTAAACAAAGCCCAAATTCAAGATTATTTTTATGCCTTCAATATACGCTGGCATAATTTGACATAAGTTCTGATTATATTTTATAATGAGTATGTTCCTCTGAACAACGTAATGTTACACGTGAAACATTTAAACTATGAATGAAAACGGACTACCCTCTTTAGACTTTATATCAGGACTTATAAGTACTGGTGGTGTTTTTATGTGGGTAAAACAAAAAGAAACTGAAGTTCCGGTTTTTCAGATAAAAATGCATTCTTCACAACATGAACTACTAGAACTAATAAAATTCAAACTCGGACTAAAAGAAAATATATACGAGTATAACTACGCCAACAGGCAGTACCTTCTTATTTTGGTACGTAGACGATCTGTTATAGAAAACACCATCATACCTACTTTTGATGGTAGGCTCTTTGGAACAAAGCGGGCCCAGTTCGAAGCGTGGAAAAAGAAGTACTTCGAGAAAAAGCTAGACTTTATATACAAACACTACGCTTAAATGTTTCACGTGAAACATCTATCAATTTGAAATTGACAGAAAGAACCCTTTTAGCCAAAGGGTTTGCTAATTAGCCCTGGGTTTTAACCCAGTCTTTTGACACCCTATAGAACCCAACCAACTACCACACCAACCCTCGCAGCACTCTTAAAACAACAAAAGCCCTTATTTTAAGAGAAATGTTAATAAATTTGTATACACTAATGTATACAAATACCCCCATATTCACCTAGTTATACACAGATTCATCCACAGTGAAGGATTTTGGGTGTTAACAAAACAACGATTCTAAGCCAAATAAGCCTACCCTGTAAGGGTTGACAAATAGCCTATTTTAGGCTATATTTATCCTACAACAATTTCCCCCGGAGGGGTTCTATGACCAGAACTTTCTGTTTTCTCCTGTCCCTTCTAGGGATGCTTGCTACCGGATGCTCGAACTGTTCCACCAACAGCGATGCTCCGAACGCAGCCATCGACAACCCAGATACCACTGCAAACAGCCGGTGTGCAGACCCAAAGGAACGTGCTCGTCTCAAGGAAGAGTACCAGTACGAGATGTTCTTGGGCGCACCCCTCTCAGAGAGAGGCGTGGATTGGACCGTGGAGAATCTGGATCGGTACGAAAATGCGGGTATCTTTGCCCGCTGCAGGAATACCGAAGCGGAGATCCCCGTCCTTATCAACTACTACGGAGGAATTGGGGCTAGAGACCATTTCTTCAAAGACGGAAACACGGAAGAAAAGGAGATTGCCTTGGAAGAAATATTCCGCCAACTCATGGAAGAGTTGATGGAAGAATACTTCCCTGGCTACAACTTCGCTCTTACATTCAACCGTGGGGATACCATAGTCACAGCAGAAGAGGCGGCTTTCATCATCCACGTGGCATACGATGAGGATCGCTACTCATTCGCCGCAGGAAAGGAAGCTTTCCTCATCCACCCAACCATTATCGGCCACGAAGCCGGGCACCTGTGTCCGACCCCAGAAGACGAAGATGGTTTCTGTATGGGATTTCATCACCACTACAAGGGTAATGATACTAGCGACCACTCGGAAGGTCCTCCCGAAGAGGACGAGGGGTCCTGTATCATGTACAGGGATGCGAACATCTACGGTCGCACCGAAAGCCTGGCAGCACTGCTAACATACGATTCAGGTGCCGAAGAGAGAATCCTGAATCTGGTAGCGCAGATCCGAGCAATGCTCCCAGATGAAGCAAACGCTCGTGGCGATGCTAGCAAGTGTGCCATGGTGGCAGATGAGCACAAACTAATAGCGCAATAGCTACAAACAAAATAACGGACAAACAAGTCCGTGCCGTCCGCCCCGATGCAATCGGGGTCTTTTTATTAAAAATAAATTAGCTACTACAGAGTGTAGTAGGTAATTGAAGATTTACTTTTTCTTTGGCTTCTTTGGTTTTGTAAGTGGCAAATGCTCCACGGTAATATTCACCAATTCTGCTAACCAATCTCTATCCTCAATTCGTTCCTCATTTATTAACATAGATGCCTTTGCTCCTGGGAAAGCAAACCCCTCCTCGTAATAATCCCCAACAAAAACTTTTCCTGGTTCAGTAATTTTTATATAAAGCGTATTATCACAAACTAAACCAACTACTTTTCCATCACAATACAAAGCATACTCGCCAAACATTTTTCTGGCAGCTATGCTGCGAATAGAGGATAGCTGATCCAAAATATAATCCATTGCTGATTGTTTGGTAGGCATACAAAAAAGACTTTTACCTAAAAGCCGGTGGCTTTATTAAAAATAATCTAGAAGATTTTGAAATGATGACCGGTGAAAAACAACGCCAACGCTGCCACACCCAACACCGTAAACGCAAATAGAAAATTCAATGATTTCTTTAGACAGTCATCACTATATTTAAACGGAAGTAAATACGCTGCAAAAGTAACCAAGGCATACAACACTACAGAAAAAATACTTTTTGATGTCCAGTGATGTCCGGAAAAATTAGCTAACCAATTTTTTAGTGGCGCATTAAATTCAGCCCAAATAGTAATTACTACCACAAAAACAATACTAGTTATAGCAGCATAAGCCGAAGAGGTAATTAGTTTTGTTTTATTCATAAAGATATTTGACTAGATTATCCCCAACGAACTGTGGCGGAAATCACAAACCCCATAGCACCGATAAGCAGGCCCAACACAGCCACAGCCCCAACCAAACACATAGCGATACGGCGAAGTTTGAGACGTTCTATTTCTTCTTTTTCAAGTAGGGTAACAAACAATATAGTAAAGGCAAGGGGGATAATAAACAAAAATATATGTTCTTTGGTTTCCATTATAATGTTGTGCGCCCATGGAGCAATACCACTTTTAATTATCGGCTTTACCAATGTTCCATAATAAACAACATAATAATATCCGCCAGCAATCCAGCTGCCAATAAAGGCTGCTGTACCTATAAGAGCAGTAATTATCATGCTTTTTCGCGAACCTTCGTCTTTTAATTTACCAAGCAACCACAAAAAAGCGTCTATGCCCGTAATGGCAAAGCCGAGGTGTAAACCAATAAGAACCGGTTTGCTTTGTAATATAGCAATAATACTCATAGATAAATGATAGCACACAAATACATTTTTAAACAAATAAAAAATGATTTAAAAAATCCGTCAAAGTTGCATTGCAAACTTTGACGGCACCCTCACAACAACCACCATACTATAAACCCTACGGTCATACCAGCTGACACTCCGAGCGCAAACCAAGTTCCTCTAGATATTTTTCTATGCTCGTGCCAATCACGAACCATCTTCCCAAACAAACGACTGTTCATAAGGTACTGATGGAATTTTTCTGAACCCCTTGCAAAGCAAGCACCCGCGAAAAGCGCAAACGGCGCTGCGGGCACAAACGGCAAAAACAATCCTAGCACAGCAACGACAAACATCATGGCGCCAGCAGCATTCCACCACCACCGTCGAATCCATTGCTGAATTCTGTTTTTTTCCATGTTGACCCCTTCTGTCAAGACAGTTTTGATGATGATACTTACTAACACAACCAGTGTCATGTGTCAATAATAAAACCACTCTTATTTACAAGGGTGGTTTTATTTTAAAGTAAAATTTATAATTTGTGGACCTGGCGAGAATCGGACTCGCGTCTGAGCAATGCGAATGCCCTATACTACCACTGTAATACAGGCCCTTTGGGGATAATCAACATCGTGCGACAACGCTCCAACGTTCAATTCATTAACAGAACACACTCAAGTGTGTTCTGTTTGCGTGCTCCCAGCATGAATTGAACACACATCTTGCCCTTAGGACGGGCCTGTTCCCCGCCCGCCTGATTCGCCTAGTGCCCTCGGAGGGAATTGAACCCCCATCTCATCCTTAGGACGGATCTGTTCTATCCGTTGAACTACGAGGGCGTCAGGCGAGTCGGGCGGGTATCCGTTGAACTATGGGAGCGTTGGGTGCATTCTAACTGAAAAATTTTCTTTTTGCAATCGTAACCCCGGTTGATATTTTTAATCCAAACCGCTACAATGAACCTATTATGCAAACTACTTTACTATTACTTCTCGGACTAATAGCGCTTGGCCTAGCCATAGTTATTTTTATTATTACCAAAAAATCAGACAACATATCTGGCGAGGCCGACCAAAATCTTTTCCTAATGCTACAAAACCAAATCCAAGCTTTAAATACACTGGTAGAACAAAAAATTACCGATACGCATAAAGTAATGAGCGAAACACAAACATCTTTAAACAAAACTATCCAGTCTCAATTTGGCCAGAGCATGAAAATAATTACAGACGTCACCGAACGCCTAACCAAACTAGACGAAACAAATCGCCAAGTGGTTAGCTTTACCGACCAACTACAAAGCTTGCAGAATATTTTAAAAAATCCAAAACAACGAGGTATACTGGGGGAATACTATTTGGAAACATTGCTCAAAAACGTCTTGGCTCCGGGTCAATACCAAATGCAATATGGATTTAATAATGGCGAAATCGTAGATGCGGTTGTTTTTGTAAAAGACAAAATTATACCAGTTGATTCCAAATTCTCTTTGGAAAATTATAATCGCATGGTAGAAACTACTGATCCTACCGAAAAATCCAGACTAGAAAAACTTTTTGTAAATGACCTCAAACTTCGCATTACCGAAACTGCCAAATATATACGTCCAGAAGAGGGGACAATGGAATTTGCTTTTATGTTTATTCCCCACGAAGCTATTTATTATGATCTGCTTATAAACAAAATTGGTGCTATCACCGAAGATACCGAAAATCTAATCCAACGCGCAGCCGGAAAATACAAAGTCATCATTGTTTCGCCCACATCTTTTCTTGCCTACCTGCAAACTGTTCTACAAGGCCTAAAGGCAATGCAGATAGAAGAAACTACCAAAGATATTATTAAACGGGTTGGAGAAATTGGCACGCACTTAAAAAAGTACGAAGAATACCACAGTAAAATGGGCAGCTCTCTAAGCACAGTTGTTAGCCACTTCAATAGCTCCAGCAAAGAGTTCAAAAAGATAGACAAAGACGTAGTTCGTATTACTGGGGCGTCTGCCGGATTTGAAGCGACCCTCATAGACAAGCCGGACTCCGAAGAATAGGCTTATTTTGAAATATAATATGAAAAAAACAATCATAATACTAGTATTTATAATACTTTTATCTCCTAAAAAATCGTCTGCTGCAATAATGCCAGGCACAGGCCCTCAACTTTACACCACCTCGCCACTCACCTCAGGGCCAGCCTGCACCTCTTATACTTATTCTGATTGGGAAGAATGTAAAAATGGATTTAAAACTAGAAAAATAAAAACATTTCTTCCAGATGGATGCACGACATACACAGGTATGAATTCACCACCTATTTTAGGTGGTTCTTGCGTATTACAATGTACTTCGGGAATATTTTCAAATTGGAGCGACTGTGTGAATGGAAAACAAACTAGAACGATTCTAAACAAAACACCGCTTGGTTGCGAAGGAGAAATAACAAACGCCCTTGATTTACCTCGTGGAATAACAGAAAATGCTCTTAACTTAACCCGCAGTTGTACTTCTTGTACTGGTAGAATATATTCAAATTGGAGTGATTGTATTAACGGACAACAAGAAAGAGTTGTCCTGTATAAAACCCCATCTGGTTGCATAGGCGAACCGCAACAAAAACTAATACTAAATCAATCTTGCAACAATAGCGTAGTTGAGCAAAATAATGAACAGACAAAGAAAACATCCTTGCCGCTTGTTGAACTCAGAAAGCCTCTTGTTATGACAACGACAGAAAGCATACTAAAAAATGCACCTACTAACACAGAAAAAATAAACGAGCAAAACAACATTAATCAGCAAGATAAAATTACCCCACACGAGAGTAAGATAAGCAAAATAACAAATGGTGTTGCTGCTAATTTAAAAAGATTTTTTCTTAAAATTAAATTTTGGTAATTAATATAAATTGAGCTTATGACAACAAAATTTAATCCAAATTTATTATCACCGAATGATAGGGGTTGGCTAGAGGAAATAGATAAAAATTTTGATGAATATATTACCACGTGGATTGGCGAGCAAAAACGTGGCGCACTAACAATAGAAGACATAATAATGGTTGCAACAAAAATTGCAGAGCTAAGAAAAGATAATAGTTTAGTAGAAAAAATTAAAAAACGTATGGGCCTGCTCTAAAATGCAGATTTAATGAAAAAATACCCAGTCAATAAGCATCCGTCACAAACTCCTAAAGTGATACTAAATATATTAACAATCCTTGACCAGTTTGCCTGTCATACCGACTGCAGTGGGGAGGGGTCCCTTTTACCATATAATTGCAAAGTTTAAGCTTAGATCTAGATTCATAGTGTAAGGGATTCCTCCGCTCACTGCGACGCTCGGTCGGAATGACAACTAACGCCACCCCTCTTGACTTTTCTTAACAAATACAGTAGTATTTAACTACTTAAATAAATCTCAATATATTATGCCTAACCAACAAAGCGCCAAAAAAGAACTACGAAAAATGAAAAAACGCGCGGTTCTAAACAAATTACGCCGCGACGCTTACAAAACTCTAGTGAAACAAGCAGAAAAAACCAAAGCTGCAGACGTTATCAAAGCTGCACAACAGGCCTTGGACAAAGCTGCCAGAGCTGGTGTAATCAAAAAGAACACTGCTTCCCGCAAACTTTCTCGCTTGATGAAGAAACTAAACAAAACCAAATAATAAAACAGAAAAACAGGAAATTAGCTTTGGCAACACATCGCAGTTACGACTCGCGTCGGAACGAGATCTGAATACCCGAGCCATCCACAGATGGCGAGAGGTTGTTTGCAAAAGATAATTTCCTGTTTTTTTAACTCAACTTCCCAACAAACAAATCAATAAGCCAAGACTGGTCTGCAAGACCGGTCTTTGTTTTTATATCTATTTCCAAGAGTTGTTTATAAATATCTTTTAATTTATCCAGAGAATATCTTTTTATAAGAGGCAGACTTTTTTTCACTACAAACGGGTGCAACGCCAACATTTTGGCCATTTCATCGCTAGAAATATTTTCTTGTCTGTTAAACAAATCACGCAAAGAAATAAGTATTCTAAACTGGCGCAATATCATACTAAACAGATACCCATCTTCTTGCCCCAGATAGCGCTGATCTTCTATTAATTTAAACGCTAACTTTTGATTACCAGCCACAATCGCATCTACCATATTAAATATATTATCGTCGGATTTTTCTTCCAAAAACAACTGCACATCCGAGAGAGAAATCTCTTTTTTATCTGCGTATGCTACCAACTGATCTACCAGAGAATTGGCGTACCACATATCTTGTCCAACATTTTGTACCAAATACGACAAAGCACTTGCGCCAATTGCACCACCGCGATTATTTACTTCATTTTTTATCCAATTACTCATACCTGCGCCGATAAGCGGCACAAACTCTTTGGCCCATTTTTCTTTGGCCAAAATTTTATTTAATTCTCCCGCTATTTTGGTTTTGCCAATTAGTTCTCCTTGCCAAATTATTATTACATTTTTTTCTGGAAATTTGTTTTCTTTTACTCCTTCCACAAAAGATTCCAACACAACTGTATCTTTGGTAGATAAAATATTTTGAATTACAACCATTCTTTTTTCTGCCAAAAATGGCGCCGAGGTGATTTCGTTCCACATACGGCTACTTTCTTCTTTCTGCCCATCCAAAAACACCACATTCATTCCTTGTGGATCTCTTTCTTTTTTAAACCTTTCTACTTGTTGTTTTAAATAATTACGGCTCGAAAATGTATCTTCGCCATATATGTAGATAAGCATACCTAAGATAAAAACTTCGAACATGATTTAGTATTACAATTTTAATGCTAATACTCTTTTTTAGCAATGCTAGTGGCTTATTTACAAATTCTACATATTGTAGTAGTATGCAAATTACGTAATTCGCCACTTGTGGCGATTAGACAAAGGAATCATCGTGAGCAAGCCTGAAGAGTCAACCGCAAGCAAGCTGAACCCGTTCGAACCCGTGAACGATACCACGGACACGCCCGTGAAGGCAGCCAACGATCCGCGCACCGTGGCCCCCATCGTCCAACCTCGAGCGGCTATCGCTCAGGTGGAGAGCCCCACCCCGCCGACCTCCAGCACCCCCTCGACCGAGGAAGAAGAGGACTACAGCTACATCGACCGCGCTACCGACTAGACAGCAGATTTCACTAGGCAATTGATCCAAGCCCATCGCACAAGATGAGCGGGTCGTAACCCCAAACAAGTCGGACTGGCGACAAAGAGCCCGTATGGCCAAAGTCGCCTTCCGACAAACAAATTTAAACTTCATTAATCACACGCTATAGGCGTGTTTTTTGTTTTTTATTAGCCAAAAAACTCATTTATCTACAGTATTTTAAGAATGAAACACTTGACAAAACTATGAAAATAAGGTATTGTGTGAATGCCTTAGTTACCGGCATTCCGCCGACGACGAGGTACCTCACAACAAGGAACGGTCAATGAAGAACCACAGCGCCACCAACCCCCGCGGCCGACCGAACAAGAACATGCAGCTCTTCCGCGCCGACAAGATGATGCTCGACAACGACGACGGCAACAACTCCTGACCAGCCGGCGGCGCCGAGCCCTACGACCTGCGCCAGTCTAACTGACGCAACGGCCGTGGGCCACGGCACACGCACGACAGGCGCCGGACGGCCATATCCTCACCCGAGGAACTGGCTGGACGGCGCCAACCCTCGGACTGGAGGGCGACAACGCGTCTTCGACGCCACGTCGCCCTCCACCCGACTAAATACAAATACATTTTTTTCAATTAACTACTCATTTTCTTAATTTCACGCTACAGGCGTGTTTTTTTGAATTTTATTTCACAATAAAATTCATGTCTGAGTGAGCCGCAGCGAGCGAAGGCGATTCTTTTAGAAGCATGTTGCAAAGCGCATAATAAGGGTTGACAAGTACTAAAACCTAATGTACCATATTTTTTGCCCCAGCAAGTTCGCTGGGTGAAGACGGAGACACGACACCATGAACGTCAACCACACACGCGCCCGCGGCCGACCGGCCAACAACAGCACCGAGACGATGCTGCGCGCCGGCCTCGCCCTGGCCTGATCGACACAACAGCGGCCACCAAGCCACAGAAGGACACACGAGGTGCACCACAACAAAGACCCTTCCTAGAGTAAACAACTCCTGCCAATATCCGTAGTGGTGTTGGCAACAAGTACATCTGACACAGAACGACCAGGCCGCCGGCCCATTGTCGCTCACGACGAGCGGCTGGGCCCACAGCCTACAGACTCGACCGGGAGGACCCCGCGCACCTGAAGAAATTCAGGAGCAACGGACGACCCTCCCGGCCGACTATAATTTACAACCAATACTGCGCTAATTGGTTACACGCTAGATGCGTGTTTTTTTGCACCCAAAAACCACTAATTTATAAGTAAATAACGGATTATTTATACTTGGCATCATTGACAAAATAGAAAAAATAACATAAACTGTTGTTTGTCCAAGTAGATCATACTTTGGTCGGATCCACCGACCACTACCTGGCAACCAACCGCATGAGCTATAGGAACAGCATGTCTTCATCCAAACCCCCACGCATCGACGCGCCTAGCCGGTTCACACCCGCACACGACGCCAGTCTGCACCGGAGCAGCATCCGCTCCGACAAGCCCGACTCGACGCCGAACATCGACGACAACCAAGCGGAGCCGGAGCACGACGCGATCGTGGACAACCCCACCCCACCCACCAAGGGTGGGTGGCCGCTGCCCATGTAGCAACACGGGTGGTCGATAGCGATAAGCTGTCGGCCACCCAAATTATTTATAAACTAATCCAATATCTTAATCGCCCGCATCTTGCGTGCTTTTTTTGTTAGCGACGAGATTTTTCTAAAGAAAAATCCATCTGGCTAACAATCCGCCGTGTTTGCGACTACAGAGAGCCGAATGGGTGTGCGGCGGGAAGAGAGGCGGAATTAATACTTTGCTATAACATATTTAATATGTTATACTACACATTGTAGTAAATATTTTTTAATTTTATGCCAAAAAATAATAACGCACATTCTTCACTTGGGACTTTAGAAGAAGAAATAATGCAAATAGTTTGGAAAGAGCCAATCGCATCCGTACGTTTGGTTTTTGAAAAAATAAAAAAGAAACGAGAGATTGCTTACACTACCGTAATGACTATTATGTCGCGCCTTCACGCCAAAGGCATTTTACGCCGCGAACAAAAAGATGGCGGAGCTTATGTTTATGCTCCAGCGCAAAGCAAAGAAAAATTTTTGGAACAAATTTCCGAACGAGTAATAAAAAATCTTATCAAAAACTGTGGTGAGATAGCCGTGGCTAGATTTATAGATATCGTAGAAGCGGGGAACTTCAAAAAATCTGCCAGCTGGCAAAAAAGGTTAAAGAAAATTAAATAGTAGTTAAATATGAAACTTAACATGCGACAAAAATCCAACTGGCTATTTGGCCAAATTGTAGTTTTGGGCGCAGTTTTAACTCTTCTTGTTACAGGCTTATTTTATAAAATATATAATTTTGCATTTGGCACTCTTGGCAACATTGCTCTAAACCGTATACAAAATGCTTGCGGCTGCCAAATAACCCCATCCGCTAGCAACTCTACCCTTACAGGTTTTGCAATTTTACTTGGGGTATCCCTAGCGATATCTTTTCTTTTTACTTTATCAAAAATAATTATTTCTTTAATAAAAACCAAAAAATTTATAAACCTGCAAAAAATAAACTTCATTAAAAATTCTAAAAAACTAACCCAGGTAGCCGCTACTATAGGTATAGAAAATAGGGTAATAGAAGTAAATACAACCCAACCGATTATTTTTTGTCATGGGCTAAAGAATGAAAAAATATACATATCATCGACTGTGGTAGACGCTTTAAGTTTTGCCCAATTACAGGCAGCCCTACTGCACGAAACCCATCATTTACTCACAAAAGAACCGGCTCGATTACTCACCCTAAAACTAGTCGGGATTTTTGGTTTTATCCCAGGAATAAATAGTTTAATAAAAAAATATCTGTCCTTTTCGGAGATCGCCGCCGATGAACTGGCTACAGATAATTTTAAAGAAAGAAACCATCTAGCCAATGCTATGGCCAAAATTTTGGAACTAGAAGAAAAAAATATTATCCAAAAAGAATTGGCCGTATCTTTCTTTAGTCAAATTACCGAAGATCGGGTTTTAAACTTAAGCGAAACTGATTATAAGCCAACCTTTAAAAAAGAGCTTTTGAAAGCAGCCCTTGGAATGGCTGGGGCAGTTGCTCTCGTTTTATTTTTTAGTTCAAACTTAAATATTCAACAGGCCAAAGCCCAAGAAATATATACAAAATCTGGTTGCGCAGAAAAAATTTACCAAATTGAAAAATGCGAAAATGGCTGGACAAAATGTGCCGATAAAATTTTTCATGAAAATAAAATTACCTGCCAAAAATCTATTAAATACTTTGATAAGCTAAAAGATCTAGATTAGATGCGGTACGCTTAGCGTTGTGGATAAATAAATTTTACAAATCTTAATATACCTACTACACTATGTAGTAGGTATATTATTTTAATTAAAGTTAATTTAAATATTTATGTTTGACAACCTAACAGGCAAACAGGGTCTCGTCTTTGGTCTAATCACCGGAGTAGGTCTATCGGCAATAATTGGCTTTGCCATAGTGGCGCCTAAGCTGCTAAGAAATAACTATGCCGAAAACACTCTAGCTCAAAATTACCAACTAACCCAACCCATAGACCAGCCTGCTCAAGCCATAGCAGAAGCGCCAACCCCTACAAACATACCCAAAAGCGACAAGCCAAAAGTGGAACTGTTCGTAATGTCCAACTGCCCTTATGGCTTACAAATGGAAAAAGCGCTTATACCGGCTTATGATCTACTAAAAAATAAAGCCGACATAGAAGTAAAGTTTGTTTCCTATGCCATGCATGGCAAGCCAGAAGTAGACGAAAATACCAGGCAATACTGCGCCCAACAACAAGACAAAGACAAATACTTTTCCTATCTTAACTGTTATGCCACCACCGAAGACAGTGCTAGTTGCATAAAGCAGTCCGGCCTAAATGAGAGTAAAATAAACAGTTGTATAGAAAAAACTGACAAACAATTTGCTATAACAAATAAATACAACGACCGAGCTAGCTGGCTAAGCGGCCAATACCCAATTTATCCTATACACGCAGAATTAAACGACAAATATGGCGTGCAGGGATCCCCAACACTGGTAATCAATGGGGTGCAGGTAGATGCAAGTCGAACTCCTAACGCCCTAAAAGCTATAATCTGCTCAGCATTCAATAACCCACCTGCCGAGTGCGGGCAAACTCTAGCTTCCGCGTCGCCACAACCCGGCTTTGGAGCGGGCCAAACACAAACTGCCACAGCTGGAGGATGCGGCGGTTAAAAATTTTTGCTAAAAATAAACTCCGACTTTTTCGGGGTTTATTTTTTAGCTTGATTTTTTAGTTTATCTTATGTAAAGTAACCAAGCCCTAATAACTTTTGACAGGTTAAAAATTATCTACTACAATACGTAGTAAATAAACTAAATACAAAATCGTATGCAAATAAACAAGGCTTGGTTAAAAACTAATTTAAATCTACTTCTTCTAGTAGTCCTAACCGCTTCGGTAATCGCCAACCAGGTAGTTTTAATAAAAACTAAAGAAGCTGTGGGTATTAGCAAAAAAGGAGCTCTCAACTCCCTAACTCTTCAATTTCAAAAAATATTACGCGGGAGCACTAAACTTTCTGGCGATTTAGCCGAGGATGCAGTAAAGCTTGTCTTTATGCAAGGAACCCCAGAAGTATATGGACAAGAGATGAACGTTACTTACGACGCAGTCCAAGAATCCATAGACATAATGAAGCAATATGACCCAGACTATGGCCGCAAGAAACTAGAGTTGTCTGCCGAAGAAAAACAACGATACATAAATATAGTTCTAAAAATTTCATGCGAATTCTGCTGTGGCGCCGAATCTATTATTTTTAAAGACGGCAGAGCTGCTTGCGGATGCGCTCATTCTCAGGCCATGAGAGGCTTGGCAGTTTATCTACTCAAAAACCACGGCTCAGAATACTCCGACGATCAAATACTTAAAGAATTGGCTATATGGAAAAGCCGCTACTTCCCAAAACAAATGGTCCAAAAAATGTCTAACCAGCTAAAGAGCGGTACATATACTCCAGATATTGCTTCACTACTCCTAAATGTAAAATTGCCAAAATACGACGGTGCTGCCGACTCTGGCTCGGCCCCTCTACCATCCGACATCCAAAATGCTCCTAGCATGGTAGGCGGCTGCTAACAAAACAGCGTCGCGTCTCAGATGACGTTACGCGACGTGATTTCGCTAAATCAATATTCTAATTTCTATTTACTAACTTCTAAATTCTAACTATATGTCAGATCAAAATCATCACGACCACTGCGCAAATTGCAACGAACACAAGGCTTCGACCGCTTCTGCTAGCCCTTTGGATTCTTTGAAAAACGAAATTACCGCCAAATTAAATGACCCTTCTAAAAAATCATTACCTTGGAACAATGTTATGATTACAGCTGTTCTAGCTGTACTTACCCTGGTATCTCTGTCCCAAATGGCTGCATCTGTCGCTATATTTACCAAACTAAAAACAGGTAGCGTGCAGGCAGCTTCTGGAGCACCTCAAAATAGTTCATTAGAAGCTTTACCAGATATGGTAGGCGGATGTTAATTTTTCAATTGTCATCCCGAGCATGGTCGAGGGGTCCCTTATACCAAATACCAGACAAGAGGGATTTCTCCACTTCGGTCGAAATGACAGATAATTTTATATTATGAACGAAGTTAATCAAAACAATACAAAAATTAATTTCTGGTTCTTGGTAGCTGTTTCTGGTTTTATGGTTTTGGGCGGTATTGTAAGTATTATATTTTTTGTCAGAACAAATATGCTGGCAAACAAAAAAATTGCCGAATCTGCCGAGGCCAACCGACCTGCCAATCTGGACTTGATAACTATTACAGACAGCTCCTGTACAGATTGTTTCAATATCAATGCCGTGCTTGATTACATAAAAAAAGAAAATGTAAAAGTTAATTCTGAAAAAACTTTGGACAAAAACAGCGATGAAGGCAAAGCTCTAATTGCACAATACTCTCTAAAAAAATTGCCTGCATTTGTATTAAAGGGCGAATTTGATAAAGTTTTAAATTTGGCAGAATTCTTTTCTAAAACCGGAGACATCACAGAAGATACATTTATATTTAGACAAGTGGGCGCCCCATATACAGATACCGACACGGGCGCAGTAAAAGGAAGAATAAAATTAAGCCTGCTCACAGATATTAGCTGCACCGAATGCTATGACGTCACTCAACACGAACTAATTCTAAAAGAAAGTTTTGGTATAGATACAACTGCCAATGTGGTGGATACAAAATCTTCAGCCGGACAAGCGCTTATTAGAACATACAAAATCAAACTTGTACCAACAATCGTTTTGTCTGGTGAAACAGATGAATACCCTGGACTAAAATCCGTCTGGAGTCAGGTTGGTGTGGTAGCAAGTGATGGCGCATATGTATTTACCACCGGTGTACCGCTTATGGGAACTTACAAAGATCTTACTACAAACAAAGTCGTTACTCCTGCTCCTCCAGCTCAAACCTCTGCCCAAGAATAATCAAGTCTTCTATAACTTATGACCGCTAGTATAATCATTTCTATTTTAAAGAGAAAGAAATATGGCTTAGTGGCGCTATTCGCAGCTATTGCTATGGCCGGTCTTTCTTATTATCTCACCATTGTAAATGTCGCCTTCCACAGTTTCTTCGTTTTAGTCCAAATGGACGGGGTATTATTTACCACCGCTTCCATGATTCTATCATTATTTATTTCTATACTTTTTGGAACATACCTTGGATTATTCATCTTCCGACGCGATCTAATTAAAGACAACCAAAACGCCAAAGCTATTGCCTCTGGACTTGGCGGTACTGTTGCTGGTGTTCTTGGTGCCGCCTGCCCTACTTGCGGAGCCCCTTTGCTAGCTTTGTTTGGAGCACCTCTTGCCCTTATGGCTCTGCCATTCCAAGGACTCGAAATCAAAGTGCTGGGTATTTTTCTTCTGCTTCTTTCTATACATCTTTTGGCTCAAAGCATAGAAAAGAAATTAAAATGTTAAAATAGCATTGCTCTAAACAAAAAATCCCTAAACCAGGGATTTTTTGTTTAGTTTATAAAGAGGGATCCTTCGACTCGCCTGACTCGCTCAGGATAACAGACGCTCGCCAGAGCGTCGTTACTTCATTTCTCCCCAACTACGATTTATACTTACACCCACCTTAATTGGTACCCGCAAAACCACCACTTTCTCCATCACATCTTTTACTATTTCAGATACCTGTTCCGCCATTTCTTTTTTTACTTCCAAAATCAATTCGTCATGCACCTGCAGGATCATCTTTGTATTATCTTTTATTTTTTTGTCACCTTTCATCAAAACATTTCTCACCTCAATCATCGCCATTTTCATCAGGTCTGCAGCTGTGCCTTGTATAGGGTGATTTACAGCCATGCGTTCGGCAGCGGCTCGCATCTGAAAGTTGGTTGCGTTAAGTTCTGGCAAATAGCGCCTGCGGCCAAACAGAGTTTCACAATAACCTTCTTTTTTGGTAAATTCCAAAGTCTTATCTATATATTCTCGCACCCCACTAAACGCTTCAAAATATTTACGAATAAAATCTTTGGCTTCAAATTGCGATATGCCAGTTCGCCAGCTGAGCCCGTACGAACCCATGCCATAGAGCACGCCAAAGTTTACTTCCTTTGCAGCATAGCGCATTTCTTTTGTCACTTCTTCCAGCGGTACATTGTTTATCGCGGCGGCTGTAGCTTTATGAATATCTTCATCTTTGTTAAAAATTTCTATCATTCTTTTATCTTGAGCAAGCGAAGCCACAATACGAAGTTCGATTTGCGAATAATCAGCGCTTACTAGAGTATTTCCAGCTTCGGCCACAAAAGCTTTGCGCACTTCTCGGCCAAGCTCACTACGAATAGGAATATTTTGCAAATTTGGATCTTGGCTAGACAAGCGACCAGTAGCCGCCACAGTTTGATTAAAATGAGTATGAATACGACCGGTTTTTTTATTTACCAGCCCAGGCAAAACATCTATATAAGTATTTTGTAATTTTGCCAATTCTCTATATTCCGAAATTTGGTCAATAATCGGGTGCAGTCCATGCAATTTTTCCAGCTCTTCAGCCGAAGTAGACAGGCCAGTTTTACCTTTTTTTATACCAGCTACAGCTAACCCCAACTTATCAAACAAAACTTCGCGCAGCTGAATCGGTGATGCAATATTAAACTCCATACCAGCCAAACTATAAATCTTTTCTGTTAATTTTAACATGCTATCTTTTGCTTCTTTGGACAATTTTTCCATTACTTTCAAGTCCAAAGATATGCCGTTTAATTCCATATCTGCCAGCACAGGAATAAGAGCCATTTCTACTTTTTTAAACAGACCGGCATTGTCTGCTTGCTCCAACTCGGCTTGAAGTTTGGCTTTGGTTTGAGCTACCAAAAACAGCTCCTCGGCCAGACTCTTTTTGTCTACACCAAACAAACTGGTTTGAGCCGTATTTTGTGAAAGCACCTTACCCAATACTTTGAGCAGTACACTAGTGATATCGTGGGCGCGACTACCAGGGTTGAGCAGGTACGAAGCCACCATTACATCAAACAAATTATTTTTTACCTCTATTTCAAAATTATACTTTAGAGCCTTTACCATTTCTTTTATATCGTGCCCAACCAATTCTAAACTTTTATTTTCAAAAAGTACGGCGGTTTTGGCAATCAATTTTTTATCTACAAAAAAAGTTTTATCTTCTAAACCAAACACCAATCCTTGCAGCTCACTATCCAAAGCTTCTTTGGCGCTTAACACTGCTCGACAAGCAAATGATTTATTTTTTTCTATTGCCTTTACCAAACTGTCTAACTGCGCCTCGTTTTCCACCTCGGCAAAAACCATTTTCGTTTCGCTCTTGTGCTTTTTGTCTGTGTCGGTTTTGGCGCTTTCTTCTGCAGAAAAACCCGGCACACGTTTAAGCAAAGACACAAATTCAAAGCGTTGAAACAGGCTGCTTATTTTTTCTTTATCAAACTCTTTTATTTTACAGTGTTTAAAATCAAATTTTAAATCCGGCACAGCGCAATCTATGGTAGATAATTCTTTACTCATCTTGGCGCTGTCTTCTCCTTCCACCAGTTTGGTTATTACGCCCGGCTTTAATTCTTTACTTATTTTTTCTTTATTCTTTAATTGTTTGTATATATTTTCTAGATTATCAAATTTTAAAATTAATTCCAAAGCTGTTTTTTCTCCAATGCCTGGCACACCAGGAATATTGTCCGAAGTATCTCCACGCAAAGCTTTGTAATCAATCATTTTTTCTGGCCCAAAACCGAATCTTTCTTTTACTCCCTTTGGGTCATAAATCACAATATCGCTTATGCCTTTTCGCAGAGTATAAACTTTTACATTGTCACGCACCAACTGCAGCGTATCCATATCACCAGTCACAATATATACCTCTACATCTTTTTTATTTTCAAAATGTTTAGCGATTGTACCAATCACATCGTCTGCTTCATAGCCTTTTTTTTCATAAATTGGCAAACCAAAAGATTCTACCACTTCGTGCACAAGTGGTATCTGGTCGTACAACGCCTGATCGGCTTTTACACGCGTGGCCTTGTATTCTTTATACTGCACGTGTCGAAACGTGGGCCCGGCCATATCAAAGGTAACGGCAATACAGTCTGGCTTTAGATCTTTCCAAACTTTAAGAAGCATGGAAGTAAACCCATAAACAGCATTTACCATTACACCATCTTTGGTGGTAAGTGGCGGTATAGCGTGATAAGCACGATGGATAATAGCGTTGCCATCAAAAACTACAATTCTTTGCATACACAATATATTTATTGGGCTATTTTACATTGCATATAAATTTTGAGCAAGAAAAAAACCACCCGTATTGCTACGGAGTGGCGGCGTGTGCCGAACTTGGCGGAAACTTCCGCCTTGCTCAGACTATTGAGCTATGGTTTTACTGGAGCTTTCTCCAGCCCTTGCTCTCCTGAACGTAAACGTGTAGCCCTTCGGGAACTGCTGGCAGCCTGGCGACGCTGTTCTCGATGTTGGTCTGCACTTCTCTGAAGAACTCGTTGGCACGCTGGCCAAGCCTACGAATATATGGATCGCCGATCCAAACTAGCAGGCCTAGAGCACCGTAGTGCCTATATTCCAAATGAGCTTGGCAATTTGCGCAGGTATAGTGATGGGTAATAAACTTACTACCCGTAACTTTGCCTGTGCTGTGGAAACTGCCCTCGTCACACTCCTCACGCACGCATCGTGGAAGTTTCGGATGCACACTATCCCCCTGTGCACTGGCGACTGAGATCATCTCATACTCCTCTGGATCTGCTTTGAATGTTTCATACTGAGACCCCTCGATTATTCTATCAAAATGGAAATTAATAAAATAACCGAAGGTACTTCTATACATGTAAAGTAACAGAAAAATATACCTTAAAGCAAGTAATCGGTCAACCCTGTTAAATCCCTGCTAAACAGGGTCTGCAAAGCAGAATTTAATAGGGTCAACCCTTTTTAATAAAATTAAAAAGACGGCTGCCGATCGCATGTCGCTAACGTTTAGCGATTGCAATCAGAGCCGTCCGAGCCTTGGACTGCCGCCCCCTTGTCGCTAGCGCGACGAGGAGAACAGACAGAACAGGACAAGACCGCAGACCATCGCGAGCGCGACGATCTCCAGCGCCTGCAGTGCCCAGTTAGGCACCTTCTTGCCGAGTCGCCACTCCCACCAGTAGGCCTGGTGGCTGCGACGCTCCGCGACTTGCTGATTCTCCAGACACGGCTTGTGCAGCAAATACACCATGATCATTTTCCCCCATTTTCTCAATTAGTAGACACGATCCAGAGTACGCACATTATACACCAAAACGACCCTTTTGTCAAGGGTATAATGTCATTTTTTGGCTAATTTAAAAGAAAAAGACGGCCCCCGACTGCGTACCGCTAAAGCTTTAGCGACAGCGTAAGGAAACCGTCCGTAATGGCAGCTAACCGGCAAAGCTTGCACTAAGGCGAGCTGCAGCCTACTACTGCTCTTTACTGCTAGATAGGCGGGCCTTTTTTGCGCTGAACTCATCTGCTATTGCAACTGCAATATTTATTTTGCAATCCACGATATCCTCCTGCACCCACGACAGTTTTTCCACCAACTTTTTCCTCAAGTGATCGACTCTTTTGGCCTTGCGCTTCTCCAACCATCTCGAAAAAAGCTTACCAATCCAACCGCCTCGTGGATTACTCTCCGGAACTAAAACAGAACTGGCCAATTGATCTAAATAGAGACGTTTCGATTCGCCCTTCTCATTTTCAAGACAACGCTTCAATTCGTCTCTCTCACTCTCAAGTTGACGAAGTTTTCTCAGCAGCATTTCTTTACGCGTGCTTTCCACAGTCCGCCTCCTGTTCAAGATCACCTTGCTATCTTTAGTATAACAAAAACACCTTTTTGTCAACCCTGCTAATTGTCACTTGAGCGACAACTTTGCTTGAGCAAAAGTTATTTAACAGGGTCAATGACAAAGGTTAAAAATAAAGCATGTAGTTTGAGGTACCGGCCGGATTTGAACCGGCGAATAAGGGTTTTGCAGACCCTCGCCTTACCACTTGGCCACGGTACCGTCTTGGGAACGCCTAGCGTCCCCATTAAAGTAAACAAACAATAACACCTTTCCTTATTTTTTTCAATACAACCTACTCAATCCATACTACTTTACAAACCTGAACGGATTACTGCGAACACCATTTATCCAAACTTCAAAGTGCAAATGAATACCAGTTCGTCCACGTACATTTCCGGTATTGCCCATCAACGCAATAGTTTGACCTGCATCTACATAATCTCCCGCATTTACAAGTAGACGAGAGTTATGCCCATACAACGTCTTGATTCCTCCTCCATGATCAATAATTACCACACAACCATAACCAGAATTCCAACCACATTGTGATTTTTCTACCACACCAGCTTTGGAAGCGTAGTTCGGTGTAGAGAACGTACCACCAGCCACATCGATACCGTGATGTTTCCAAGTAAAGTACTGAGTAATAACTCTAGCCGCAGTTGGCCAAACATAACCAGAAACAGTTGGTAGTTGTTTTGATGAAGGCGGCGTTGCAACTCTTGCCACATTACGTGGAGGCACAACTGTAGATTTTTGTGCAGCTCGCACACCATTTGGAATCAAAATCTTTTCTCCAGAAACAAGATCGGAACCATCGGCTTTTAACTTGTTAAACTTCACGATCTCATCAATACTTGCGCTATATAGCGCAGCAATCTTTTTCAAATTATCACCTTTCTTTATAGTGTGATTAAGACCGGTGATTGGCAAAATACGAAGCTTATCGCCAGGGTGTAAATAAGAATTAATTCCAAGATTATTTTCCCAAAGAATTGTATTTATACTAATCTGGAATCTTGCAGCAATACTACCCAACGAATCTCCCGGCTCTACCATATAATCAACGGTCTTTTCTCTAACACCATTTACAATGGTGCCAGACAAAATTGTTGGCTTAGACAAAGCTGTGCCACCAGCCACTACCGTGCCTAATTCTATAGTCTCAAAACTATTATGGGTAAACTGATCCTGACTTAACACACCAGTTTTCCAAGCTGGGTTAGCGGTATTTTCAAAATCTGTTGCCACACTAGCCGTTACTTCTTCTACGCTATAATCTTCGTCATTTGGAGTAAGAGAATAAGCCACAGTCTTTTGACCTGGCAAACTCACATCTTTTTTGGCATAAAGTTTTGTTTGAGGTAAAGCTACTACAAACAAAATAATAAAAATTATAATCTGTAAATTGTCTCGTTTTACCAACTGACCATCTAGCCCGGCTACACCCGATATCTTTCGCATCAGGTAGTCCAATTTATAATGAACAAGCCCAATAACTCGCCAACCAGGAGCGGCAGCCTTGCCCAAAACAAAAAAAATTTGGGTGCCAAACCACCAAAAAAACCTCTTTGTATATATCAATACTTTCAGGGTTTTTAACAGTATTTTATAGCGCATACAAATTAGCCCATTTAGCTGGGGACTTACGGGGTTGACCCCATTAAATCCGGCTTAGCCGGTGTGCTTTCAGCACAATTTAACAGGGGTTGACTTGGGAGCTATATTAACATATCATAATGATTAAAACAACCCGGTTGGACCCTACCACATTAGGGTAAACAACCGCTCTAATTAGCTAATTTAAGTATTAATTCTCAACATATGTCCGTCTTTCTCTACGCCATATTGCCAGCAGTTTTGGCAATAGTTTATGGGGTAATTTTAATTGCCTGGATAAACAAACAACCAGCCGGAGATGATCGCATGAAGGCAATTGCCAAAGCTATCCAAGAAGGAGCAAACGCTTATCTTGGCAGACAATATAGAACTATCGCGGTAGTGGCTCTAGCAGTTTTTGTCCTTATGGGTTTTGGAGTTAACTGGTTAACTGCTATTGGTTTCTTGGTGGGCGCAGTGCTTTCCGGATTAGCCGGTATTATTGGTATGAACGTATCTGTAAGAGCCAATATCAAAACTGCAGAAGCTGCCAAAAAAGGCATGGTAGAGGCACTAAACGTAGCTGTGCGCGGCGGGTCCATCACCGGTCTTATGGTAGTTGGTCTTGGCCTACTAGGCGTAGCTGGTTTTTATTTAATTACAAAAGATTTATCTGCTTTGGTTGGTTTGGCATTTGGCGGAAGTTTGATTTCTGTATTTGCTAGAATCGGTGGCGGTATATTTACCAAAGCAGCCGATGTGGGTGCCGATCTTGTTGGTAAAGTAGAAAAAGGTATTCCAGAAGATGATCCACGCAACCCAGCTGTTATTGCCGATAATGTTGGTGACAACGTAGGAGACTGCGCTGGTATGGCTGCCGACTTATTTGAAACTTACGCTGTAACTGCTATCGCTACTATGGTGCTTAGCGGCTTACTATTTGTAGGCAATGAAAAAGCTGTTATTTATCCTCTAGTTTTGGGTGGGGTGTCTATCCTTGCTTCTATTGCCGGTACATTCTTTATTCGCTTGGGCAAAAAACAAAACATCATGCAAGCTTTATACAAAGGCTTGGCTGCATCTGGCTTGCTTGCACTAGTAGCTTTTTATCCTGTCACCAAATGGCTTATGAGCGACTTGGCTGGATACGATGTAAACAAAATTTATGCTTCTTCTGTGGTTGGTTTAGTACTTGCTGCTATTATGGTTTGGATTACTGAATACTACACTTCTACCGAATACGCTCCGGTAAAACAAATTGCCAAAGCAAGTGAAACTGGTCACGGCACAAACGTAATTGCCGGTTTAGCCGTTTCTATGAAATCTACTGCTTGGCCAGTATTATTTATCGTAGCTGCCATTCTTTCTACATACTGGCTTGCTGGTTTATACGGCGTAGCAGTAGCTGCAATGAGTATGCTTTCTCTAGCAGGTATAATTGTTACAATTGATGCTTACGGCCCTATTACAGACAATGCTGGCGGTATTGCAGAGATGAGCGAACTCCCAGAACACGTAAGAGAAATCACAGATAAATTAGATGCTGTAGGAAATACTACAAAGGCTGTTACCAAAGGCTACGCAATTGCTAGTGCAGCTTTGGCATCTCTGGTTCTGTTTGCCGATTACACACACAAACTTCCAGAAAGCGTACAGTTCTTAATCAACGATCCAAAAGTTTTGGCCGGATTATTTATCGGTGGTTTACTGCCATACTTATTCGGTTCTATGCTTATGGAATCCGTTGGTAAAGTAGCTAGCCAAGTAGTAGAAGAAGTTCGCAGACAGTTCCGAGAAATTCCAGGAATTATGGAACGTACAAACAAGCCAGACTACGGCAAAGCTGTAGATATTGTTACTAAAGGCGCGATCAATCAAATGGTTCTTCCAGCTGTAATTCCAGTTCTTGCTCCAGTATTAGTTGGCTGGTTGTTGGGCGTAGAAGCTTTGGGTGGATTATTACTTGGTACAATTATTACTGGATTATTCGTAGCAATCTCTATGACTACTGGTGGTGGTGCTTGGGACAACGCCAAAAAATATATTGAAAAAGGAAACTACGGTGGCAAAGGATCTTTTGCTCATCAAGCAGCTGTAACTGGCGACACCGTTGGTGATCCATACAAAGATACTGCCGGCCCTGCTATCAACCCAATGATTAAAGTTGCAAACATTGTTGCGTTGCTGATTGTTGGATTATTGATCTAAAACAAACTTAAACATATTGACAAAACTATTAAATAATATAGTATTATTTTATCTAACCCAAGGTTAGGAGGATACTGTGCAAATTCTGCAACTCACCGAGTCCATGCTGACCCCGTTCGTTGGCGGACAACTTGAAATCATGGATCATAAGAACTTTTGTGCATACTGCGGCGAAATAGAAAGTGTTAGGATTATAAGGGACTTTCTCGTCGTGAAATTCGCCTGGTGCGCAAGCAACGACGACAATGGCAACCAACAAGGGTTAGGCACAAACTGGACGTCAATCAATAAACTCACCTACAGCTGGATGCTTCCGGAAGGAATCATCTCTAAAGAGTACGGTGGAAGAATTACGGTAGGCTTCGGAATGCGTCTCGTCGAGCTTCTCATCTTCCTTCCAAAGGAGTGTGGGCCAAGCTACGAGGAATATAGACTTAATCGCAGCCAAGTCAAAGGGCTAGATGCCGTTCCATAGGCTACAATTCAAGGCCAGTGCGACCAGTAGAGGGGGTCGCACACAACAACGACCATTCGTACCTCTACTTTAGATCCTAAATAATTTGGGGCTTAAAGTAGTGCGAGTGGTTTTTTGTTTACAAAAGTCTCAATCCTATTTGACCTTCAAATTATTTTACAGTAAACTGCATGATCAGGAGGAATACGATGAAAATCTCTCTTCGAACAATATCAAAAGTATTAGCTTTTGGTGGAGCGTTTGCCGCCTCGGCACTTATTTGGCTCATAGCAGAGCATGCAAAATGGACACCCGTACCTACTGCAATAGTGGCAGTAATATCCGCTATCGTCTGTATCATGCTCCCACAAATATTGTTATCAACACGGAGAAAATAGCTAGACTTTGCCCTGCGTTCAGTGTGTACCACCATGAAGCATGTTGAACAGATAAAATAATTCGTGGTTCATATAAAGCAGCTTTTACAAAGGCTGTTTTTAAATTTTTTGTAATAAAAAAATACCGCCGAACCGGCTGCTTTATAGGCAGTGGTCGGCGGATAGAAACAGAGTCAGGAATTCTCCTTGGTTGCATGGGCAGCATCATTTAGGCTCACAAGCCATTTGCGTAACTCGAGTTCATCGAACTTAAGAACATGGTTGGGGTCATCTGGGGGTATTACCCAAAAAATCTTGCCGAAGCGGCCAACCACACTAGATTCTCTAGCCCTTAGCAAAAGACTGCTAATACCATCGCGCGGGAAATCCGATTCTTCTAGAACGAGAACTTGAGGAGGGCAGGTCAGAGGCGCTGCGACAGGTCGGTCGCCCATGTACATGGCTCGACTCCTTCTCTGTTGATGTCTGCATCGCTTCGAAAACTTCAAAGCAATGAAAAAACAGATAGATAATAGTATTATACTTTTTTACTATTATGTCAATACTTTTTTGAAAAAACTTGCAATAATTATTAAATTAAAAAATATAATTTTACCATTAAGCTACATTGACAAAACCGCTTTATTATGATAGTGTTATTTTAATTCAAAAATTTTTCTCCTCCACATAAGGAGTCTGAAATGGAATGGTCCCTGAAAATTCTAACGGGAATTGTCATTCTAATACTAGTAGCTATGCTTGGCTATGCCGGCATACAATGCTACGACTGTGTTGGAATAAAAACCTCGACCGGAGAAGCTACCGTAACAGGCTGTACATACAAAGCTCCATGGATACAGGTTACCATAGTGGGTAAAACACCTATGGTAATAAGTCACCCCGAAGAATGGTGGTTATGGATGCGCATAGACGCCCAACAAGCCGCTCTTCACGTTACCGAAAGCACTTGCCACTCTCCCATTGGCACGGTATATAAAGTAAAATATGGTTATGGTCGTCGTAGTGGCGACTTAATTATCAAGGACTTTGCCCCCTAAGCCCACCCCTAACAGATACACGTATAGTTCGCTGGCTACTAAAACAGCCGGCGTTTTTTATAAATATAACCACTAAGACAGGGGTTGACATTTCGCTAATTTTAAACTAGTATTACCTCGTTAAATATTTTAAAAAAGTTATGCAATATACACTAAAAAATCTAGAAAAATCCCAAGTAGAACTAACCATTACCGTAGAACCAAAGGATTACAAAAAACATTTAGAAGAGGCTGCTGTTCGCATTTCCGAACGCGCCGCTATTGCTGGCTTTCGCCCAGGCAAAGCCCCTTATGAAACCGTAAAACAACAGGTGGGTGAAATCCGAATCATAGAAGAAGCAATGCAAAGCATAGTAGAAAGAAATTTCTTTTTGGCTGCCAAAGAAGCTGCTTTAGATACTGTTGGCATGCCCCAAATTACTATTACCAAAATTGCTCCAGGCAATGATTTGGCCTTTACTGCTACTGTAGCCCTGCTCCCAAAAATTAAATTGGGTGATTTGGCAACTGTAAAAGTAAAACATCAAGCCAAAGAAATTACCGACGAAGAAGTAGATAAAACTTTGAACGATTTAAAAAAGATGCAAACCAGAGAAATTCTAAAATCTGGTCCAGCTACCAAAGAAGATAAAATGGTAATTAACCTAGAAATGTTCTTGGACAAAGTACCAGTAGAAGGCGGACAAGCTCCAAACCACCAAGTATACTTGGGCGAACCTCACTATATTCCAGGACTAGCAGAACAATTAATTGGCTTACAAAAAGATGAAACCAAAGAATTTACTCTCAAATTTCCAAAGGATCACTACCAAAAACATTTGGCTGGCAAAGATATTGAATTCAAAACAAAAGTACACGATGTGTTTGAATTACAATATCCAGAAATAAATGAAGAATTTGCCAAATCTTTGGGCCAAGAAAGTATAGAAAAATTAAAAAATATTATAAAAGAAAACATGGCGGCTGAGCAGAAACACAAAGATGAACAAAAAATAGAAATAGAAATCTTGGATCAAATGATAGAAGCTAGTGAAATCTCCGAAATTCCAGACGTTCTAATCAATACCGAAAAAAATAAAATCTTCCAAGAACTTCGCCGAAGTCTAGAAGCTCAAGGCATAGAGATGGAAAAATACTTAAAAGACTTAAAGAAAAGTGAAGAAGATATTTACAAGGACTTTACCGAACAAGCGATGCGCAGAGTAAAGGCCGCTCTTATCTCTCGCCAGATTGCGCTAGACAACAATATCAAAGCCGAGAAGTCCGAAATTGATGATGAAATAAAACAAATCAAAGCCGCATACCCAGATAATAAAAATGTAGAAGAAAATCTAAAAAAACCAGAAGTAATTGATACTCTAGCTCTAACAATTCAAAACAGAAAAGTAATGAGTTGGCTAAAGGAAAAAATTACAGATAAAAAATCCTAAATCTCATATTCTCTAAAATAAAACAGTCCTGCAACAAGGATTGTTTTATTTTTTAAGCAATCAGTATTTTAAAAAGCGCCCTGCCAGAGAAAATCTCCGACAGAGCGCGCACCCTCCCCCTTACTACAGACGAGCTCAGTCGTCTTGGCTCAGTCGCATCTCTCGGTCCCCCAACCGATCGGTGTCGAACAAGAACCCATCCTCGAGCCACGGCGACAACGGCAACGCCCGAAGCTGAACATCCACCTTGGCCTCCAAGGCAGCTTCGGGGTCAACTTTCGCACAGTCATCACAGACGGCAACGTCCTCGTCGTCGGTCTCGATCTCCCTCTCACAAAGAACACATTCGACAGTCTTCGGCATCCGGAATCCCCCATGTTGTTATCTGCGAATTTGCAGATAGTAGATTATACACTCCAAAACGGCTTTTTGTCAATCGTATGATATAATTTTGACTATAGGATTTTTAAATACTATAATGACACTACTAAATAAACTATATGCTTTTTGGCGCACATGTATCCATTGCTGGCGGATTATTCAACGCCCCTATAAACGCGGCTGCTATTGGCTGTGAAGTATTCCAAATGTTTTCTCGTTCCCCTCGCGGTGGTTGGGTAGCTCCACTAGACAAAAACATTGCCAAACAATTTAAAGAAAACTGCGAAAAGCATAACCAAAAAGAATGGTATATTCATGCGCCGTATTTTATAAACTTTGCTTCTACCAATCCACGCATCAAACATGGCTCTGTGGCTGTATTACGAGAAGAACTAGAGCGTGGCACAATGCTGGGCGCAAAATACATAATGACTCATTTGGGCAGCTACAAAGATGTGGGCCAAAAAGAAGGTTATAAACAATTAATAGAGGGTTTAGAAAAAGTAATGAAGGGATATAAGGGCACAACCCAATTTCTAATAGAAATCTCTGCTGGTGCCGGTAATATCCTTGGGGACACATTTGAAGAGGTAGGCGCTGCCTTACATCACAAAAAAATAGAAAAATATAATATCGGTGTCTGCTACGATACCCAACATGCATTTGCTAGCGGCTACGATTGCCGCACGCCCAAAGCATTTGATGAAACTCTAAAAAAATTTGATAAAGAAATTGGCCTGGATAGATTAAAAATGTTTCATTGCAATGATTCCAAACCAGAACTTGGATCTCACCGAGATCGTCACGAACATATCGGCAAGGGCCAAATAGGATTGGCTGGATTTAAAACAATCTTAGGTGATAAAAGATTAAAAGATAAAAACTTTATAGCAGAAACCGAAGATGACGAAATCGTACAAGACTTAAAACTACTAAAAAAGATTAGGGATAAATAAACGGTCGTAAAAAATATTTATATTAAATAATAATAAATTATGGATGAAAACATGTTAAACACAGCCCCATCTACAAGCAAAACAAAACTAATCGTTGGCGTTCTAGTTTTATTAGTTGTTTTGGGTGGTGCTGCTTTTGTCTGGTACTCAAAAACTAAACCAGAAAATAAAATCCCCGTACCAACCACAAATAATAGCGGTGCAACTGAGCCAAACATAACCCAACCAAGTTCCGAAGAAAATAATGGCGCCTCTCCTAACCCAGCCGTTCCCGCCACACCAGACACCTCTGATACAGACCACTCCAATCCACCTAGCACTACTACGCCTCCATCAACTTCTACTTCTACAATCCCAAGACAAGATACAGGAGTAGATACTTTTGACCCAGGAAACTTACCACCTACTACCTCTACACCTCCAAGACCACCTGGCACACAAACAAATCCAGACAGCAGCACGGTACTTTCTCAATAATTAATAACGAAAAACAAAAATACACCGCTTAATAGGTGTATTTTTGTTTTAAGGGTTATCTATTCCACCCTTACTCCACGGATTACAGCGCAATATTCGCCAGGCCGCTAGTGCAACACCCACCACTAAACCTCGTTTTCTTATTATTTCATATCCATACTCACTACAGGTGGGCGTAAACCTGCAATAGCCATAGGGGAATTGAGATTTAAACAGCCCATGATCTGGAGAAATTGTTTTTTGGTATATTTTTATCAAAAATAAGAGCGGCGTTCTTGGCAAGAATAAGAGAAAATCAAGGATTTTTTTTATTTTCATACAAAGTGAAGGAAACAAAAATTTATTTTTATTTCTGAGCGTGTATAGAAAATACCTTTAGTATTTTCATATTAAGCAAACTTTGGATGTCATCCCGAGCGAGCCGTAGCGACGAGGGATCTACAATATAAAATAAATGTTATGCTTTCAAAACCTTCGCCTTACTTAATAAAACTTTTACTTCTTGGCTAATGGCTGCATAATCTTTGTTCAAAACATCCTTTTTGGCTACCACAAGTATATAGTAGCCGTTTTTTATAACCCCATCTTTGAGTAGAAGCCTTATTACCTCTCTTATCTGCCTTCGCACCCTATTTCGCTTTACTGCACTTTTATGCACCTTTAACCCTGTAGAAATGGCTAGCTTTAGCTGATTTTGGAAATTAATTGGATCTTCTTTTTCTGGGAAGAACTTTGTATTTTTGGCTAATTCTAGTACTTTTATATCCAAAAACTGGCCATTTGCCCAATAGCCATGCTTTAGTACCAAGTTAAAATCTCTAAGTTTTCGTAAACGATTGTCTTGTTGGAGCATATTATAAAATAGTATAACAAATTACCGTTGATTTGTCTTTGACAACACATCGCAGTCACGACTCGCGTCGGGACGAGATCTGAATGCCCGAGTCATCCACAGATGGCGAGAGGCTGTTTGGCAAAGATAAATTAATGGTAATTAAACATAAAACCCGCCTTTGAAGGGGGTTTTATGTTTAATTACCAGGTTTTTCTTGTTCTCTTGCCTTTGCGTTCGTTGGAAACTGTTAGTTTCTTTCTGCCTTTTGCACGTCTGCGGCTAAGAACTGCGCGTCCTCCCTTGGTTTTCATACGAGCACGGAAACCGTGGGATTTTGCTCTCTTGCGTTTTTTAGGTTGATAAGTTCGCTTTGTTGCCATATATAAGACAGCTAATAATTACAAAACCAATTGTACATAATTACCCGTGTTTTGTCAAGGTAAGTGAGTTTTATCCCCAAAAACAATCTATCCACACCTTGTCCCCAGTCTTTCCCCCACCTGTTTTTGGCTAACTATTGGACACCTAGCTTTATTATGTTAAGATTAAAAAGTTAAATAATAAAGGTTCTAAAAATATGTCCAACCACGAAATATGGCAAGCTGTTTTGGCAGAATTGGAACTTACCATCTCTAAACCAAACTTTGTTACCTGGTTTAAGAATACAGATATCCTATCCTACCAAGACAATTGCGCTGTATTGTGCGTACCCAATGACTTCAACCGTGCCTGGCTAGAGAAAAAATACCACCACATGATTGTAACTTCTCTAGAGAGAGTAACCGAAAAACCAATCAAACGACTAGAATACAAGATATATAATATAAAAAACATTGTTCCAGAAAGCGCTGTTGTAGAAACCAAAACAGAAAATGTTTCCCAAGAAACACCTGTGCTTTCTCCTGTTTTTACTTCTTCCGAAGTGTCTGCCCCTCCAAGAGTGGGTGAGTTTGGCTTAAATCCAAAATATGTTTTTGAAACTTTCGTAGTTGGCGGTGGATCCGAACTTGCTTATGCAGCCGCTCAAGCCGTAGTAAACAAACCAGGCGAAGCCTACAACCCACTATTTATCTACGGTGGCGTAGGTTTAGGCAAAACCCACTTGGTACAAGCTATCGGCAACCATCTACTCAAAGCCAGACCAAATATAAATATCATGTATGCCAGCGCCGAAAAGTTCTCTAACGACTATATCTCTTCTGTTCGAGACGGCAATGCCAAAAACTTTCAAAACAGATACCGCAATATAGACGTACTTCTTATAGACGATATTCAATTTATCTCTGGCAAAGACAAAACCCAAGAATCTTTCTTCCACACCTTCAACGAATTACACCAACAAAACAAACAAGTAGTAATGACTTCTGACCGACCACCAAAAGCTATTCCTGCCCTAGAAGACCGCCTAAAATCCCGTTTTGAATGGGGTATGATTGTAGATGTGGCTCCACCAGAACTAGAAACTAGAATAGCTATTCTGCAGAAAAAAAGCGTAGAAAAGAACTTTCATCTTAACCAAGACATTTTGCAATTGGTGGCCACCACTATCCACCGCAACATCCGCGAACTAGAGGGCGCACTAAACAAAATTATCGCGGTTCACCAGCTAAAAAACATGGAACCTACTATGGAATCGGTAAAGGCACTACTAGCCAACACCGAAATGCGTTCGGCATACAAATCTATTACCCCTCAACAGATTATAGACGCGGCCAGTGAATTCTTTACAATCAATACTTCCGATCTACTTGGCCAAAGCCGAGAAAAGAAATTCTCTCACCCTCGCCAAATTATCATGCACCTAATGCGCAAAGAACTTAACATGTCTTATCCGGCTATTGGCAACGAGCTTGGCGGAAGAGATCATACAACCGCTATGCATGCCGACAACAAAATAAGCACAGAGATAGAACAAGACCTAAAACTAAAACAAGAAGTAGAGCTAATAAAACAAAAGCTTTATATAAACATTACCTAGTTGTCATTCCGACCGAGCCTTTAGGCGAGTGGAGGAATCCCTTAAACTTAGTATTTGCAACTACCAGGTATAAGGGATCCCTCGACGGAGTTTATGCCCCGAGGGGTGCTCAGGATGACAAATCCACAGTTAATAATCAGTGGATAACCGATGTATAACTACCAAATATTTGCACCACTTATACACACTACTTACAACTTATTCACAACCAATTACAAAATAATATTTTATCCCCACACCTTATTAGTCAAACACCAACAACTTACCCACAACACAAAAATCTAAAAACCCGTTTGGATAAACAAGAATTCTGACTTATACACTTTATCCACTGCTATATAGTAACGATTGGAATTTATATATAAATATATAACGATATAATAATAGACAACTAAAAGTTTACCCACTAGTTAAATTTTATGAAATTTTTCTGCACAAAGGAGAACCTATCAAAATCGTTGGCTCTAGTAATTGGAGTCGCTGGCAAAAACATTAACCTGCCAATCTTGGGTAATGTTTTAATTAAGGCTAGCGAACAAAAGGTAGAGTTTATGGCCACCAACCTAGAATTGGCTATAACTTCCAACCTTCGTGCCAAAGTAGAGGTACCAGGTACATTTACCGTGCCTGCCCGAACTCTAAACGATTTTGTAAACCTATTGTCGGAAGAAAAAGTAGAGTTGTCTTTAAAAGACAACGAGTTAGAAGTTGTATGTGGAAGGTCTTCTACACGCATAAAAGGCGCCCCAGCCGACGAGTTTCCTGTTGTGCCGGTAGTAGGTGAAGGTAAAGGTTATGTAGTAGATATAGAAGCATTCAAAAGTGGTTTGGGGCAAGTGTTCCAGGCTGCATCCAAAAACGAAATAAGGCCGGAATTAGCGGGTGTGCTGTTTAATTTCAACGAAGATCAAGGAAGCCTAACAATGGCCGCCACAGACAGCTATAGACTGGCAGAGAAGAAGATAAAACTAATCCAAGGCGAAGAAAAATCCAGAGTGATTATGCCAGCTCGCACAGCTCAGGAGATAAGTCATATTTTGATTTTGTCCAAAGGGTTAGAGAATGAAAGGAATGTACGACTGTTAGTTACAGAGAATCAAGTAATCTTGCGTTGTAACGACGTAGAGTTGGTATCTCGTCTGGTAGATGGCCAGTATCCAGATTACACTCAAATTATTCCAAAAGAGTTCAAAACTTCAGCCGAATTTTCTACCAATCAAATTACCAAAGAAATAAAAGCAGCTAGTTTGTTTACCACTATCGGTATAAACGCTGTAAGTTTTGATTTTGATCCAACCAGTGGTGTAGTTACGGTTTCTTCTGTGTCTACCCAAACCGGCGAACACAAATCCGAACTACAAGCAGAAATAAAAGGAGAGAAAAATAATACCCTTCTTAACCACCGTTATGTGCTAGACGGCTTGGCTAATATAGATACAGAAAATGCAGTGCTCAAAGTAATTAATGCCGATAGCCCATGTGTACTTGCGCCAAAAGGCGATCAAAGCTTTGTTTATATTGTGATGCCGATACGACAGTAAAATATATAATAAAAAACCGCGGTAATAAGCTGCGGTTTTTTATTATATAGATTGACGAAATAGGGTGGGTATGTTTAAATTATTTTTGTAAAGCATGGAGGTTGAAATGGGTGAGCCACTCTCGTTGCTTGTTGTTGATGTGTCAGAAGATTGGGAAGAGGTGCTAAAAGCACAGGAACGAGGCTATGAGATAGACTTTGATAATAAGTGGCCGGGAAGCTACTTGCGAAATAGCCTTGATCCAAACAGGCTAATGAAACTTCATTATCCGCATGGATCTGTTCGTGCCGGATTCAATGCAGTTATTGATACTACGCGCATTGCGCACCAACTTTCCATTCCAATTTACGCAGCCGAATACTATGATGGGTGGACGGATGGTGAGGAGCAAACTTGCTTTTCTTTACAGTGGTATATACCAAAAGTAAACCGCTACGAAAAAGGCCAGCTCAGTGCTTTTCGATCTAGTTTGGCAGAAAGGCTAAAGACGGAGAATTGCCAACATCTCATGGTTATTGGTTATGACAGGGATGATTGTGTGATGGCAACGATTCGCGATGCTGTTGAGCGAGGTATTACGGTAGTTACCTCAGAGCATTGTATGCTTACTACAAACCGCGACAATCGGCGCGATGCTTCGTTGGCTTATTTCAAGGAAAACACAGTGTTTTTGGAAACACTGGTTGATGTGTGGAATTATATTTCCAACTCTGTAATTAGAGGGAGGTAGAGAATGAAAAGATACGAGATTGATGATACGGATTATAACAAGCTGGTTCGGCATTATGGTCGTGAAAATAAAATTCTTACCACGGTCGGCCCCCTTAGACGTATAAGTAGGGGTAGTGAAAATGTTTGGCGGAGAGTTGTTAGTGAGAAAATATGGTTTGTAATACAGAGTATGCTTCGAGTGTTGAACAAGCTTCCACGATCGGAGCAGAACAAACTCGCTTCTTCTAAGCCGAAAAAAGCAAAACAGAAGAAACGTCGGTGTTAATCTGTGTGTTGTGTAAGGGGGAAGGTTGGGCAGCCGTTTATGGCTGTCTTTTTTTATTCCACCACCACATTCAAAATCTTCTCCGTAGTCTTCCCCGCATTATCCGTCAGCACGGCCTTTAAAGAATGTTCGCCTACACCTGGAGAATTTTTCCAGGTAAATGTTAGGGCGCCATTTGCAAGTGTATCTTCTCGATGATTAAAGTTATAAATCAACTTCGGTGCTTTGTCGCCAACAGTTAAATATATATCTATCTTTTTCATATCATCCCAGCGGAAAGGTGTCAGGCTAATCACGCGCGGGAAATCGCTGGCGGTGAGCGTCACCGATTCGCCATCAAACCACTCAAAATCTGGCGCATCATATTCTGCTTGCATTGCAAAGGTAATATTTTTTTGAGAACTGTTGCCAGCATCGTCTACTGCCACCACAGAAAGCATGTGTGGGCCTTTGAGAAGCGTTTTGGCGTAGTAGGAGAGATTAAATGGTACTTCTGTCGACTCGCCAATTGAATGGCCGTCTATTTGGTATTTTACTTTGGTTACTCCGCGCGGAGCCACAGCAGTAACTTGTATTTCCATTTGTCTGGAAGTAAGAATGGCGCCCTCTACTGGCGAAACAAATTCTATAGTAGGAGAAAGCTCCGAAGAGTGTGTGCCTTCGTATTCGGTTGGCGGTTCAGCAAAAGAAGAGCCTAGTTGTTTATCCATCCAAACTTTCAAGGCCTTTTCCCAATTTTCGTATTGAGGATCATCGGCAGGATATGCCGGCACTGGCCCACGAGGATCGGATCTATCTACGTAATGAAGAATATCGTGTGGAGGTAGATATGTACGCTGGACAATCAAACTTTCTGGAGTAGAAGAGTTGGCGATTTTGCCAGTCTCGGAATTTATATTTAGCACAATGCCGTCGTTGCCACCACGAAGAACTGGTTTGGTAGCATCGTTTGGTGGCGGAGTTGGGAAGTTTTCTACAGGCGTTCCCTTTAGCGCTTCTCTCATAAACTTGTTCCAGATTGTACCAGCCAAGGCATTACCACCAGCTTTCATAGGTGTGGGGATTGTATTTCCAACCCAAACACCGGTAGCTAGAGATGGTGTATAGCCCAGAGTCCAAGCATCTTTGTTATCGTTGGTAGTACCGGTTTTTGCTGCTACTGGTCGGCCAGGCAAAGTTAAGTTTCCATTTGCACCAAAGATCCAAGAACGGGCTACGTCATCGGATAAAACGTCGGCAGTAGTGGCTGCAATTTCTGGTGTGATTGCTTCTGTACCTTCGTTTTCTTCCCATTCATACAAAGTCTCGCCGGCATTGCTAGTTACTCTCAAAATACTAACTGGTTGGTGGTATATGCCGTTGTTTGCCAGAGTGGCATAGCCATTGGTGTGTTCTAACAGGTTTACTTCTCCGCCACCGAGCACCAAACTCAAGCCATAATCACCAGTAAAAGTGCTGTAGCCAAATCGTTTAGCAAAATCTATTGTGTCTTTTGTGCCAACCAGATAAAGAGCTTTAACTGCTGGAATATTTAGTGAGCCTTGCAAAGATTTGCGAATAGTAACCAGTCCGTGTTCTTTACCATCATAATTTTTTGGAGTGTAATCTTCACCGGCGCGCGCATCAAAGTTGGTAATCACGTCGTAGATTACTGTATCTGGCGTATATCCTTTTTCAAAAGCAAAAGTATAAACAAATGGTTTAAAAGAAGAACCAGGTTGGCGTTTGCCAAGAGTGGCTACATCAAATTGGCCGTTTATTTCATCGTTGTTATAATCACGCGAACCAACCATTGCCAGTATCTGCGCAGTCTTTGGATCTAGTGCTACCAGCGCAGCGTTGTTGGCGTTGGCATCTTTTAGATTTTTGTCACCAATTTCTTTTACAATCTTTTCGGCGATTTGTTGTTTTTCAAAATCAAGCGAAGTAATTATTTTGAGTCCGCCTTCGTCTATTGCTCTTTCGCCAAACTGGTCGGCCAACAATTGTTTTACATAAAGTACAAAGTGTGGGGCTTCCATTGGGCCAGCACTTTTGAATAATCGCAAAGCTACGCCTTGGGCTTCATTCTTTTGTTCTTCGGTTATCATGCCTTGGTCATACATTAGAGCTAACACAACATCGCGTCTATCTCGTAGAGCATCCAAATCTTTTAAGTATCGGCTTGGAGCTTTTGGAATCGCAGCTAGTGTTGCAGCTTCGGCAAGAGTTATTTCTTTGGCGGTTTTTTTAAAGTATGCCTGGCTGGCTGCTTCTATACCATAGTTGGTAGAGCCGTATGGGATTTCATTTAAATATAATTTTAAGATTTGTTCTTTGGTATATTTTTTCTCCAAACGAATAGCGAGAATGGCCTCTTTGATTTTTCTAAAATAACCGGCAAAACCAGTTCGCGCATCTCCAACAATAGTATTTTTAATTAACTGTTGGGTAAGTGTAGAACCTCCGCCCGAACCGGCTCTGCGGCCAATAAGACTATAAAATCTGGCGCGGAGAATGCTTTGGATTCGGATACCGCTATGTTCATAGAAATTTTTGTCTTCCACGGCCACAGTAGCTTTTTTGGCATAGTCAGAGATCTGATCCATTTCTACCAGAGTTCGTTTTTGGTTTTGGTAAACTTCATAAAGCAGATGTTCGCCTGTGCGGTCGTAGATTTTGGTGCTCTGGGATACTTGGCGTTCGTTTAGCTTGTTTGGGTCTGGTAGGTCTCGACTTATCCAGGCCACAGCAATAGTGCCCAAAATAAAACAAGCGCTAAAGCCAATAGCGATAGTTGTTAGTATGATTTTGAAGAATTTCTTCTTTTTTTCTTTGGGCGACAACGGTTCGTAGTCTGGCAGGTGTCCGTAGTGCCTTCTTTGGTTTAGTTGGGGGATTGGCATATTTGTTTCATGATACATGATTCACACAGCATTATTCACTTGCATCATGTTGTGTGCATTATGAATTCATGTTTGTTAGGGATATTTTATACCAATGAGCGAAAATTTACCAGTCTGTTAGGTTGGGTTGGAAGGGTTGACAAAAAGGGCGATTTGTGATATATTTAGACGTTAATTCATGAGGGTATCCTGTAAGGGATACTTTTAAATTAATTAAGAATATGAGCTTAAATAAGCCAAATTTGACCACAAAAGCCTTGAAAGTTGCAGTAAACTTGCCAATATTTATGGCTTTACTTAGCAATTTAGCCTTGCCATCTATCGTAAAAGCTGATATTGAGCAAGAAATGGCTAACTCTACACAAAAAATGGCCTTTACCGGGATAAAAGCCCCAGAAGTGGCTAAGATGCCAAAAAAATTGGCTTCTGCTGCTGGTGGGTTAGCTCCGGATAAGGTATTGGATGCTGTAATTACAGCCTATACCAGTACCCCTGGCCAAACCGATGATACTCCGTTTATCGCTGCTAGCGGTAAAAGAGTGCACGACGGCATGATTGCGGCCAACGGTTTACCATTTGGTACTCAAATCGTAATTCCTGAGCTTTATGGTGATAAGGTCTTCGTAGTAGAAGATCGTATGAATCGCCGTTATGGCTTAGGCCGTATGGATATCTGGTTAGACACTACTCGCGCTGAAGCTATGAAATTTGGTGTAAAGCGTGTAGAAGTATTAATCTTCTATCCAAAAAAGGCTGTTGCCAAAGTTAAGTAAGAATTTTAAAACAAAAAAGGCCCCAGAGATGGGCCTTTTTTGTTTTATTTCTTTTCAATAATCTCTCCCCACTTCTTTAGTAGAAGTGGGCAAGAATCGCTCACGGTGGAAAGGTTCAGGAAATTTAGGACTCATTTTCTTTAATTTTCAAAACTCAACAGCTTTTTATTCGCAAAAAGCTGTCTCAAACATTGAAAATTTCCTGCGAAGGAACACTCAAACTCATCTCTAAATTTTAACTTCACCTTTCCAAAGTTCGCCTGGACAATCGACGGACAACGATTCGCTATCCGAGCACATGGTGAGTGATGCTACTGGCCACGGTGAGGGGGGGGCGGTGCCTTTTTTAAGGCACAGGTAGTCATAGGGTAGTTTGCTGATTGACTGCCTGAGTAAACCCGAACCGATTGGCAGTAGCAGAGCGAGACATCAGCTCGGAAACTTTTCCCTCCAGCTTTTGGTTTCAAAAGGTGGAAAATGGTTTATTTTTCTATAATCTCTAGTGAAAGAATTTTAACTGGACTTACTGGGCTAGACATTGCACCGTCTGCACCCATAGTAGTTGGAGCTGTGGCAATCTTGTCTACTACATCTAGTCCTTTGGTTACTTTTCCAAAAATTACATAATCTTTTTGTAGAGGAACGTCGGCATGCATAATAAAGAACTGACTGCCGGCTGAATTTGGAGCAGCGGTTCGAGCCATAGCTAGAGTACCACGAGTATAATCTCCTTCAAAACTTTCATCTTTAATAGTATAACCAGGTCCACCACGGCCAGTTCCTTCTGGGTCGCCGCCTTGGATCATAAATCCTTTAATTATTCTGTGGAAGATTACATTGTCGTAGAAATTTTTCTTGGCCAAGAAAACGAAATTGTTTACGGTGTTTGGAGTGGCGGCTGCATTTAGAGATATTTCCATTTCTCCGGCAGTTGTTTTCATTTTGGCGGTGTAGGTTTTGTTTTTGTCGATTATCATAATAGGTGTTTTATATTGCGATAAGTCTAGTGGCTTATCTGAATTAGATTTTGTAGCTTCTTTTGTTGTGGTAGCCAATTCTGCTGGCACTGGTGTTTCGCTGGTTACTTCTACCTGTGTTGACTCGCTATATTTATCTGTTTTAGTTTCGGTAGTTGGTGTTGGGGTTGTCTTTGCGCAACCGGCGCCAGCTAGCATAACAACTGCTAGAAGTATCGCTAGAGATGAAATTTTTTGCATACAATTTTTATTAAATTTTTAAGTGCTAGAATTGTAGCAGAACTATAAATTTTGACAAGTTATTTATTTTTTATCCATCTTATCCTGTATCATTTTCCAATGATATATAGGTAAATCAGGCAGAGCTCTTGGATTAAAAACTTCATCAATAGAAAAAGTTCTTCCAAAATTTTTCATTGCCCAATCATTGTCTAGGAGTTCAGTTTTAAAATCCCAGCCTGGTCCGGCACCCATTTCTGGGGTGGAATGAGAATAAAACTGCCTTAGGGTGTAGCGTGATTTTTCGTAATGATATGTTTTACCGTTTACAATTTTAATGTCGCCTTCTTTTGGGGCAATGTCGGTTTCCTTGGTAGAAGGGTTAAAACCACTTTCGTTTTCTGGCATATATTTATATTATTCTATTTTAGCTCTAAATTGTAATGCTTCCGCCACATGTCCTAGTTGTATATTATCACTCTTTCCCAAATCGGCAATCGTACGGCTTAATTTAAGAATACGATTATAGGCGCGAGCAGACAAATGCATTTGGGTAACCGCCGCACGTAGCAGATCTATAGATGCATCATCTAGTTTACAAAATTCTTTTATTTCCGTATTGCGCATTTCGCTGTTGGCATGAGTATTAAAATCTTTAAATCTTGTAGTTTGGATTTCTCTGGCATCTTCTACCCTTTGGCGAATGCTCTCTGATTTTTCACCTAGTGTGTCGGAAGATAACTTTTCAAATTGTACGCGCGGTACTTCTACATGCAAATCTATGCGGTCTAGAAGCGGCCCACTAATTCTTTTTTGGTAGCGCGCAATTTGGGCGGGTCCACAAATACATTGTCTGTCTGGGTCGCTGAGTAGTCCGCAAGGGCAAGGATTTTGGCTGGCTACCAAAATAAATCTGGCGGGAAACATTAACACGCTTTGGATTCTAGAAATTGTAATCACGCCGTCTTCTAACGGTTGGCGCAAACTTTCTAGTACAGATCTAGGGAATTCTGGAAATTCGTCTAAAAATAAAACCCCGCGATGAGCAAGAGAAATTTCTCCCGGTCGTGGATATTTACCACCACCCACAAGCGATACACCTGAAGCCGTGTGATGAGGAGACCTAAACGGCCGTTCTTTTACAAATCCACTGGATAGTAGTCCGGCTACAGAATAAATTTTCGTTACTTCTAGTGCTTCGTCGGCAGTAAGTTTGGGTAATATAGATGGAAAGCTACGAGCCAGTAATGTTTTACCAGATCCAGGTGGTCCACTCATAAGTATGTTGTGAGCACCGCTAGCTGCAATCTCTAGCGCGCGTTTTACAAATTCTTGCCCCTTTATCATAGACATATCCAGTTCGTATTGGGGCGCGCTAAACTCGTTCCAGTTTTCTGGTCTATCGTATGGGGTTATAGTTTCTGGGCCAACCAAATGGTCTACCAATTGTTTTAAATTTTTAACCGGATAAATTTCTATGCCGTCTACCAAAGCGGCTTCCGGCGCATCGGCTTCGGGTAAGAAAATTCTTGTTAGTCCTATTTTTTTGGCAAAAATTGTAATAGGCAAGATGCCGTTGGTATGGCGCAGTGTTCCGTCTAGTGCTAGTTCGCCCACCAGCAGCGCGTCGTCCAAATTTATTTGTAAATCATTGCTAATTATTATTACTCCCAGCGCCATTGGTAAATCATAAGCAGGGCCTTCTTTGTGCAAGTCGGCCGGAGCAAGATTAACTAGAATGCGAAAGTTGAATGGATAATTAAAGCCAGAATTTTTGAGTGCCGAATGTATGCGATCTTTGGCTTCGTGGATAGAAGTGTCTGGCAACCCCACAATATTGAAAGCGCTTTGTCCCTTGTTTATATCTACTTCTACATCTATAGGCAAACAATCTAGGCCAACCGCAGCGGCCGAATTTAATTTAAGAAACATAATTTACTCTTTTACACTTTTTTCAATCCAAACAATCTTAACATATAAATCCCCAATCCGAAAACAATCATTATATCTGCCAAGTTTATGATAGCTGTGCCGATTATAAAATAGTCTCGTACGTAGGAATAAAATAATCTATCTACAAAATTGGAAGTAGCACCGCAAAAAATTGCAGACCAAGCTAGGAGTAAACGAAAATCACCCGCAGGTTTTTTTAATTCGGTAATAAGTAGATAAGCGACCAAAAATATTATTGGTAGGGTAATAAAAATAGTGACCTGGTTTGGTATGGGCAAACTAAAGGCGACACCGGTATTGGCAAACGGTTCCCAGCCCACACGGTTCCAGAGCAAATATGAAGCATTCCATTTGTGGATAGAGAGCCATTTCAAAAATTGGTCAGAGAGCAAAAAAAGCCCACTGAGTAAAATAATCAAGTGGGCTTTTTTGATGGACATATCTTTTGTCGTGATGAGTTTATACTTCTTGAGTAATGGTTTTTTTGCAGCTCATGCAGGAACTAGAAGTTGGGCGAGCGAGAAGACGTTTTTCTTCGATTGGTTTTTTGCAGTATTTACAGATACCATAATCTCCCTTTTTCAATCGTTCCAAAGATTGGTTGGTGTCGCGCAAAGATTTCTCTAGGTTTTCTTCTAGCGATAGATTTACTACATAGTCTGCTACCTCGGCAGCGTTTTCATCTTCTTTGTCACCATAATCAGGGAAGGCAGTATCTCCATCCGCGGCATTATTTTTAGAAAATTTAGCCATTTCTCTGTCTAGTCTGGCTTTTTCTTCCAAAAGCAGAGCCTCTATTTTTTTGAGTAATTCTGCAGAATAAGGTGATTTTATCTTTGTCATATAGGTCTAACTTAATATTTATATAATACCTTATATTTGAGGGTAAAGGAAATAGCCTAGGCTAGGCCACCCCCTACGGATTAAGATCGTATTTTATCAACGATTTGGCGGGGTGTCAATAATGTTATCTAAAATAAAGAAACCCTCAGGTATGGCCGATATTTAGGCCTAAACCCAAAGGTTTTAATCAAGTAGTGGTTTCTGGCGCATTACTAGCCACCCATACTCCTCGCCAAGCTTTGCATGTTCGTAGAATTGACGCATTGGTCTGGGCGCTAATCCCTGGTCAAATCCGAAGATATATGGTGTGTTTGTATGTTCTCGCTTAACCAAAACGATTATCGGGTGGTCAAGGTAGATTAGCCCCAAAGACAGAGCTATGAGATGGCACTGCTCAAAGGCAAATGCTCTGGCTAGATGTTCTTCATCTGGAGTCAGAAGCCTATAGCCAAGGCTTTGCAGCTTAAACGACGCTTCGCTTGGGGTGGTCTCGCTCTGGAAATGGTGTTCGTATAGCTCCCATTCGGTGGCATGCAAAGGCACGTCTGGTCCAGGAATATTGAAAATAAGCCTTTGCGCCATAGGCTGGCGTGCACATCCTAGAGCCAGAAAGGCGAAAACGATGGTAGAAAGAGCAAGATTGATCCGGTGGCGCATGTTGGACCTCCGTGTGTAGGGATTAAACAGCCTTTTTCAATTTCAAGCAAGTATATTGGCAATAGGGGGCTTCGCCGCATATATTCTCATTCACTCGGAAATAGTTTGGCAAACCAACTGTTTCACTCATTCACTTCGAATATTAAAAAAGGCGATCACCCTCTAAATCAATTTGCATTGGTACAGAGGCGGATCGCCTTTACGTTGATACTACTAAGGGGAGGTACTTTCCCCTTTACGGGGAACATGTACTCTACCTACCTTGGGTAGTATTAAAATTGACCTCAACCGCTTGTGGGTAGAGCCCTGGTGTCTTGACCCGAAGGTCTCGACTAATTAGGGTTGCCCGGGAAGAAGTTGGGCGTGCCATTGTTTCTCTGTTTTCTACAGATAACAGTTGCATACCCGCTTTCTCTTTTACAGTTTGAGAGTCATTATCTGCTTAGGAGCAGACTAGATAAATTGTAGAATGAACTACATAAGTAAGTATACACTATTTTTAGTGTTTTGTCAACACGTTTGTATACACTAGTATACACAAATGCTTTTTTGGCTAATCATAAACAAAATTATTATTTCTTATCCACATTGTAAGTGAGTTATACCCAGGCTTATCCACAGTTGTATAGACTTGTGTATACAAAAAAAGATTAGTTATCCACTTTTCAGGTGTTTATAATTGACAAAATACAATTTTTCTTATAACAATACCTTACGCAAATCACAAAGAGGGGGATTTATGGAAACTTGGAGTGTTTCCAGGGTGTTTGCTTCTACGCGAGTAGTTGGTTTGTTTCTTCCCGGACAAATATTTTCCGTAAAGGATAAGTTTGTTGTTGGGTGCGGTCCCAGTACACCCATCAGGTTTAATTGGGTAGTTGACCGGTTCCTTTGGTACTTTGGTATGGTTCCTTATTTAGTAGAGCATGGAGTTGTGCTACTGGAATGCCATGTATTGGCGAAGGAGTTCACTAGCACCAAAGACATGTTCAAGGCTGTTGGTGGCCCAGGGGATCAAGATGCCTTTGTTACCGTTCCAGAGGTATATGCCCTGCTGTTGGGCCATGCTGAGGATAGAGAGAACTGCGCACTATCTAGTAATCATGGGAATATCTTTTTTCTTCAGGGAACGCACGAATCGTCTTGGATTTTGAATCTAACCTGGTGTGAGAACTCTGGCTGGATTGTTACCTTTTGTGAGAGCCTTATTCCTCACAATTGGCTAAAAAATCAGAGAGTCTTCTCTCGTCACAAGTTCAAGCCGGCAGTATGAGTGCCAGCACCAGTTTATTAGACCTTTTTGTTGGCCGGCCGCCTTAATCCCTTCGGGATAGGGCGGCATTTTTATAATTGAAATATAGGTAAACCATATTTACTCGCACGCTCGGAAAAGTACATAAATGTACTTTTCGCTCACTTTGCTTGTAAATGAATGAGGAAATAGTTGGTTTACCAAACTATTTCCGAGTGAATGAAATTATATGTAAAACTATATAATTGTAATATAGGTAAACCATATTTCTTATTTGATTATTATTTTGGTGGGGGATATACTTCAATGTGGGTTTTTTTAATCATTTTTACTCAATCGTATGCGCAATATTCCTTTGGCTCTTACCTACGACGATGTATTAATTATTCCAAAACGCTCATCGCTTACATCTCGCAGTGAAGCCAACACCAAAACTAGATTAACGAAAAAAATAAATTTAAATATTCCAATTGTTAGTGCCAATATGGACACTGTTTCTGAATCAGAAATGGCAATTGCTTTGGCGCGATTGGGTGGTATTTCTTTTATCCACCGGTTCATGAGTATAGAGGATAACGTAGAGGAAATAAAACGAGTAAAGCGCGCGCAAAACTTTATTGTGGCTGATCCATATACCATAGAAGCTAGTGCCACCATTGGTGAAGCCAAAAAGTTTATAGCCGCTCACGGAGTAAGTGGTTTGTTAGTAGCAGACAGTAACAAAAAATTAAAAGGCATTTTATCTAAAAGAGATTTTGTTTTTGTAAAAGATGACAGTCAGACAGTGGAGCAAACCATGACTCCGCGAGAAAAATTAGTAGTAGGAGATAGAAATACCAGCTTTGTTCAGGCCAAAGAAAAAATGATCCAAAATAAAATAGAGAAGCTGCCGTTGGTAGATGAAAATGACAATATAGTTGGTTTAATTACTGCAGATGATATTAAAAATTTAATTGAATATCCTTTGGCCAATGTAGATTCTGATGGGCGATTGATAGTGGGTGGGTCGGTTGGTGTGCACGGAGATTATTTAGAAAGAGCTCAAGCTTTGGTAAAAGCCGGAGTTGATGTGTTAGTAGTAGACATTGCTCATGGTCATTCGGAAATGATGTTTAATGCTATTAAAAAAATACGAGAAGTGTGCGGCGATGTGCAAATTATCGCAGGCAATATTGCTACTGCCGAGGCCGCCAGAGATTTGTGTGAAGCCGGAGTGGATGCACTAAAGGTGGGTGTAGGCCCCGGTACGATTTGTATCACCAGGCTAGTAACTGGTTGTGGTGTGCCGCAATTAACTGCGGTGTTGTCTGTAGCCGAAGTGGCCAAGCAGTATGGTGTGCCAGTAATTGCTGATGGTGGAATACAAAAATCCGGAGATATTGTAAAAGCCATTGGTGCGGGCGCAGACACAGTAATGTTGGGTGGGTTGCTTGCTGGTACCAAAGAAAGTCCGGGGCAAATAATGAACAGAGGTGATAAAAAATATAAGGTATGCCGTGGCAGTGCTAGCTTTGCCGTAGCTCAACGCAGGCAAGCGGTTAGCCAAGAAGGCAAAAATTTAAATGAAGTAGTGCCAGAAGGTGTAGAGTCGGTGGTGCTGTACAAAGGGCCGGTAGCAGAATTAATAGGGCAGTTGGTAGGCGGAGTTAAATCCGGAATGAGTTATACCAATTCACGAACTATTTCTGATTTGCAAAACAATGTTGATTTTATGCAGATAACTTCGGCTGGTGCGCGCGAGAGCGGAGCGCACGATTTGATAGATGTTAAATAAGAAAAAGTATCCTTAATTTCTGTAGTTTGGTATAATATTTAGGTAACCTGTTAATTTTTAATTACCTTTATTTACTTTTTGTAGAAAAGTAAACTTTTTTTATGCCAAAGGCTGCTGGGCCAGAAAAATATTTGGCCTTTCCATTAGAAAAAATTAGAGGTGTGTTGCCGGAACTAAAAGAAGCAGACATAATCTTTGTTCATCACCACCGCAGCTTTATTAGGTATTTGCTGCGAAAGATTATGCATAGCTACTGGGATCATGTGGCGCTGGTTTTGTTTACAAAAGATGTTGAAAAAGGTCAGTATTATAACCAGATAATCGAAGCCTCTTATCCGCGTGGCATCGAAATCCACAAGCTAGAAAAATATTTACGCGATCCAAGCAAGTATGATATAGCCATAAAACGCGTGCCAAATTTGGATGCTCCTACGCGTAGAAGAGTTACGGCATTTATGCTTATGAATGTAGATGCGCCATATTACAAAGCCTCACTTATCGGAATGATTTTGGCAGCATTTTCCAAAAAATTTAGTTTAGCGTTTTTGGCGCAGCAAAGATTTTGTAGTAGCGGGTTTGTGCAAAAATCTTTTTATGAAGCTTCTAATTGGGACGAAAGAGAAAAGTTTATTTTTAGAACCGACCACCTGTCTCCTTTGGAGTTAGAAGATTTAACCACGCCTGCCGATATCGCAAATAGTGACAAGACTGTTTGGGTATATAACAAAAGGGTATGAGAAAGAAAGAACTGAGAAAAATACGAGAAGAGTCTTGGGCAAAGATAGAGCCAAAACTGCAAGTAGCAGATATTATTTTATCTCAAGAAAAATCATGGCTCTCTCGTAGCATACGAGATGCCACCAACAGTTATTGGAGTCATGTCTCTATTGTTTTTTCTGTGCCGGACAAACACTTTAGCAATACCTTGGTAATTAGCGCCGAAAGATCTGGAATAGAGATTCACCGCCTTCAAAAATATACAAACAGGCTAGATTTCTATGATTTGGGCGTAAAAAGAATACCTGGCCTTTCGAGCAAAACACGCGGGATGGTTTTGTCTTATGTTCTAAACAACGTGGATCTGCCATATGACTATGGTCGGCTATTTGGTTTGTTTTTGGGGTATTTGGGTACTAGATTTTTGGGCAAGAAAATATATCACCCTGTTTGCAACGAGGGTGCTTTTATTTGTAGTGCTTTTATTCAGAAGGCTTTTTATAATGTTTTGCCGGAAAACAAAAAAGACTCAGTTGTGTTTAAGGCTAAAGATATAAATAAATTCTTTTTGGAAGAAGTAACGCCGGCCGATATTGCTCGCAGCAAAAATTGCGAGTGGTTGTATAATGAGCAGCCATAAATCGGGCTATTTTCAAAATTTTTTCTTTATGATAGGGTAAGTTGAAATTATAAGATTTCAGCTTATGGATTGGAAAAAATATTTATTAATTAATTTAATACTGCTCGGCAGTTTTTTTGTTTCTTATCAGGTTTTTGGCGCAAACACAGATGTTATTATAAACGAAATTGGCGCATATGAAGCCTCTGGTCATGAATGGATAGAAATTTGGAATAAAGGAAGTGAGCCGGTAGATATTAGGGATTGGAAATTGTGGGAAGAAAACGCCACTTCGCAAAATCATAAATTAACTACTACAACTGATTCAGTTGTGTCGGTTGGTGAATATGCCGTAGTTACCCAAGATGCGGCGCAATTTATTTTGGATTATCCAAATTTTATTGGTTCGGTTTTTGATTCTTCTTTTGTATTAAATGAAAGTGGAGAAGAGATTGGTTTGATAGACGATACTGGAAATGTTGTAGAAAAATTTACATATATTTCGGCATCTAGTTTTTCTTTGCAAAGACGTAGTTCTTTTTTGGCAGATTATACCAGCTCTAACTGGGCAGAACATATTAGTGGCAATACAGTGGGTGCAGTAAATTATTTTGCTAGTGTGCAAGCATCTTCAACTCCAATATTTTCGCCAGCGCCAGCAGCTTCGCAAAACACGCAACAAGCCTCGTCTCAAATTAATGGTTCATCTGTTTTGCAATATCAGAATTTGGCAGCGTTAAAAATAAATGAATTGGTCGTAGATCCAGAGAGTGAAAATGAATGGGTGGAATTATATAACACTTCTCAGGTGTCTGTAGATATAACTGACGCCATAGTCTGTGATGCGCGCAACACCACTTCTACTTGTAAAAAATTAGTGGGAGCAGTTGGGCCAAATGGTTGGCTGTTTGTAGATTTGCAAACTAGAAGTTTTTTGAACAATTCGGGTGATAGTGTGATTTTAAAAGATGCGCGTGGAGTGGTGGTAGATAGGATAGATTATGAAGACGAACTTACCCCAGATGAAGGGCAGTCTTTGGCGCGAAAAGCAGACGGTGTAGACACAGACAGTGAAGTTGATTGGGTGGTAACGGACACTATTTCTCCTGGGAAGCCAAATGTTATTGTGAGTGAAAATCAAGAAGAGGAAGGTCAAAAAATTAGCTCTACCACGGCCAAAATTACCAAGAAAATACCGTCTATTTTTGTTTGGGATATTGTGGCACCAACTACAGCCGAGATAAATGAGCAGGTAATGATTAGCGCAGAAGACACAGCCGACCCTCGAGGAGGAATAATTTCTTTTGTATGGGATATTGGTGGTAGTAAATTATTTGGTCCAGTAGTTACAACCAGTTTTGCTACTTCGGGAATTTATAATGTAATTGTATTTGCCACTAGCACTAGTGGTTATGGCGAGCAGAAAAATATAGAAATTACAGTTGGCAGAGGTTTAAGTCAAAATGCGGAAGTAGTTATTTCGGAAATTTTACCAAACCCAGACGGCGACGACAGTAGAGAATTTGTTGAGATAAAAAATAATTCAATAGGACAGGTAAATTTGTCTGGCTGGTCGATAAAGGTGCAAGATAAAAAATATATTTTTCCGGAAAATACGATAGTAAACCCGAGCGGTGTTTTGGTTTTTTATAAAGCAGTAACTAAAATTAGTTTGGTAAACACTGCTGGTAAAGTAGAGTTATTAAACAAAGATAAATCAGTGGTGGATTTGGTAAAGTATGATAAGCCCCAAGCAGGGCAGAGTTATTCGCTGGTAAATAATCAGTGGGTATGGACTAACCCAAGTCCGGGCACAAGCTCAAACCCCGCTGGTTTAGTGGCAGGAGAAAAAATTACAAACATTGCCAAGATTGTAGGTAAATCTAGCAGGCCACTTATTACAAAAATTGCCGATGCGCGCGGGGCGGTAAAAGGTCAGTATGCAAAGCTAAAGGGCGTTGTTTCGGTTTTGCCGGGTGTGTTTGGTAGCCAGTATTTTTATTTAAATAATGACAACGCTGGAATACAAATATATCAGAACAAAAAAGACTTTCCGCCGTTGGCTGTAGGCGATAGCGTGGAAATACAAGGTGCAGTTTCGGAAGCAAACGGCATAAAAAGAATAAATATTAAAAACAGCCAGAGTGTAGATATTTTATCTATTCATAATCGTGTTACCAGTACAGAATTAAATTTGGATGAAATAGAAGAAAGTGGAGCCGGTGCGTTAGTGTGGGTAGAGGGACAGATTACAGAGATAAAATCTACCTTTATGTATGTAGATAATGGTGTAGCCGAGATAAAAGTATATTTTAAACAGGGCGCCAAAATTGATAAGCAAAGGTTGAAAGAAGGAGAGGGCGTAAAAGTGGTAGGTATTTTAGAAAATGTTAAAGACGAATGGCAGATTTGGCCAAGATCCAACGAAGATTTAGAGTCTTTGGGTATGCCAGATAGCTCACAAGACGAAGAAACAGCTAAATCTACAACTAGTCCAGGCGAAAAGTATCTTATGGTTACGGTTGGTGGAGTGATAGGGCTATTGTTGGCGTTTTTGGGTAAGGCCAAGGGGTTGGCGTTGGTAAGTTGGCTAAAAAAGATGTCTGAAAAATTGGTTAAAAAGCCATAGGTTAGCTCTTGATTATTGGCAATTTTTATGTTAGTCTATCGGTATTATTTTTGTCATCCCGAGCGAGGCTTTTACCGACGAGGGATCTGCGTTTACAATAAAATTGGAAGGGTGGCCGAGCGGTTTAAGGCAACAGTCTTGAAAACTGTCGTATCGAAAGGTACCGTGGGTTCGAATCCCACCCCTTCCGCCAAATGTAGAGGGATGAGAAGTTTATTTTCAAGTTGAGCGAGAGGAAAGAAAATTTATCTTCTTTCCCGAGCGAATGAAGAAAATACCTTAGTATTCCCCATAGCGGGGCGACGGGGCAAATTCCACCCCTTTTCTCTAGCGGTGTTAATAGCAAAAAGCTAACCCGATAACTTTATGGGTATTGAAAATGGAAAAAATTTTAATCCGGAGGATAAAGTTTTGTCTTCGGAAACTAAAAAAGTAGAAAAAACAAAACAGCTTTTTGGGCATTGTTTTGAAATCTTAAAATTTAATGAAGGAGATCGTATACCTGTTGGTGGTGAGAGTGTTTTTTCTGATGAGGTTAACATAAAAGTTACTGGTGATTTTGAAAATTTTAAACAATTTTTCGACCAAACTCACGAATTAGTAGATAATTATAACCTTCCTAAATTGAGAGAGTGGCTTGACTCACAAGGAATAGAAATAGATGAGAAGTTATTTGCTACACTTTTTGCTTTTACTAAAAAGTTTGAGGCAAATTATCCTAGTAACCCTGAAAGAGCAGAAGCGCGACGAAAAATTTATGGAGACAAGGGTAAAGAAGTTAATCTGAGCAAAATTTTTAGCGTTAACGCTGCTGAATGCGCAGAAATTGCCGCGCTAGCCCAAGCTTATTTACAGCAAGAAGGCGTTCCCTCGACTTACTTCAGTGGTGATGTGCTTTGGGATAAAGAATGGGAATTTTCCGAGGAGCATAGTTTTATTATTATTCGGCAAGGAGATAAGGTGTATATTTACGACCCTACCAATCCTACCAATACGACTTCCGGGAAGTTCCCTAGCATATACACTGCCGAGGCTAATTTTGATGAGGAAATGGCAAAAAAACAAAAACGATTTGTTACTGCCAAAAATATTTTGAGTAAGAAAGAGGCTTTTTACGGAACAAATAACGGGACTAATATTTGGGCTGAAAAACATGTTGTTTAGCAGCTAAAAAATCTATGAACCAATTCATCTTAGTGTTAAATGGGCCAATTTGTTCTGGAAAAAGTACGGTAGTTGATCTACTTCTTGCTCGGCATGAAAAACTTTTTCTAGCCTCTTATGATACAATAAAATGGTTAGTGTCTAATTATTCTTCCGATAAACATCTTGCTGTTGTGACAGATATAGTCCTACCATTGGCAGAATCCGCTTTTGATAAGGGTTTTTCTATAGTTGCCGACGCCGTTACGCTAAAAACAACTCGTGAGCGATTTGCCGAGCTGGCACAGCGCAAAGGTGTAAAATTTATCGAAGTTAATTTGGAAGCGCCTCTACCTGCGCTAGAAGAGAGGTTCAAAAAAAGAGTTGAAGACTCTATTAGAATGGGTACAAAAATCTCTATTACCGATATGCAAGGTATGATGAAGATATTTACGCGTTATCAAGAGAATAAAAATTTTAATGCCCCGACATTTGATTCAAGTATCCTTTCTGCAGAACGAATTGCAGCTGAAATAGAAAATTTAATTAATTTAAATGTTTATGTCAAAAGTTAGTACCTATCTAAATTTCGTTCGTAATACCGAAGAAGCTTTTAATTTTTATAAATCCGTATTCGGCGGAGAGTTTGAAGGAGGTATAAATCGTATGGGTGCTGTGCCACCACAACCGGGTATGCCGCCTATGGCCGAAGAAGACAAAAATTTGGTGATGCATGTATCTTTGCCGATTTTGGGTGGACATATGCTTATGGGTACAGACGCTCCAGAATCTATGGGCTTTAAAGTTATGCAAGGAAATAACGTACATATTAGCTTGCACCCAGATACTAGAGAAGAAACAAAAAGATTGTTTGATACTTTGTCCGAAGGTGGCAAAGTGACAATGGAGCTTCAAGATATGTTTTGGGGAGATTATTATGGCGCTTTTACAGATAAATTTGGCGTGCAATGGATGGTTAATTGCTCAAGTAAATAAAAATTTCAATAAAATAAAACAGGCCGTTAAGCTGGCCTGTTTTATTTTTTATGTTATACTATTCTTAGATTAATCCTTATATAAACATATGTACAAAAAATATCTCGCAGAGCTTGTTGGAACATTTGCCTTGTCGTTTGTCGTTTTGTCCGCTGTGGCATCTGGCGGAGGTTTGCCAATCGCCGTGCCTCTTATTGCCGCGCTTACTTTGGGTTTATTTGTTTATACTATTGGTCCAGTTTCCGGCTGCCACATTAATCCGGCAGTTACTTTGGGGTTATTGTCGATCAAAAAAATATCTTCTATAGAGGCAGTTCGTTATATTTTAGCCCAGCTCTTGGGAGCTTTGGCCGCCATTCTGGTATCCAAAATTTTTGTTATCACCAGTCCAATGACTGCCTCGCCATTTAATAGTAGGGTGTTCTTGGCAGAAGGGCTAGGCACGTTTTTCTTTTGTTTTGGTATTGCTTCAGTTGTATATGGTCAGGCCAAAGAGCAAATGTCTGGGTTGGTGATAGGCGGTTCGCTTTTGTTGGGTGTACTCATCGCATCCTTGGTTGGTGCGGCGGGCATACTTAATCCGGCTGTAGCTTTTGCCCTAAATTCTGCTACAATTTTGTATACAGTTGCTCCGGTTGTGGGTTCGGTGCTTGGGTTTAAAACTTATAAATATATTGTAAACGTCCAATAATTTTTTATTATGTTAACTAGAAATCTAGAAAAAGCTCGAGATGCCTTTCGCAAGAATGATCCGGAAGCAAGTCGTAAAGCCCACGATGGCGATAGTGCGCCTGAAGAGCACCAAACAGGGCATGGGCAATATCTAAAAAGTTTTGTTTACGGCGGGTTAGACGGAATCGTCACCACCTTTGCCGTAGTAGCTGGTGTGGCAGGCGCCAATTTGTCTTCTAGCGTAGTAATTATTTTGGGCGTGGCCAATCTTATTGCCGATGGTATTTCTATGGCTTTTGGTGATTATCTGGGCAGTAAAGCCGAAAACGAATATGCAGCTGCCGAGCGCGTGCGCGAAACTTGGGAAGTGCGCAATTATCCAGATGGAGAAAAAAGAGAGATGGTAGAATTGTATGTAGGAAAAGGTATTGCTGAGGTAGATGCCAAAATCGCAGTAGAAGCCTTGTCTAAAAACGAAAAAGCCTGGGTAGATATTATGATGGTAGAAGAATTGGGAATGATAGAAAACCAAGAATCTGCAATCAAAAATGCAATGGTTACTTTTGGTTCATTTATTTTCTTTGGCTCTATCCCCGTTTTAATTTATGCAGTCGCTCGATTCATTCCATTTTTTGCAGAGCATACATTTATTACCGCCTGTGTTCTTACTGGTATAACTTTATTTATCCTTGGAACTTTAAAAATATATTTTACTCGTCAGCCATGGTACAAAGCTGGTACGGAAATGCTTTTGCTTGGTGGTTTTGCCGCTGGTGCCGCCTATATTGTTGGTATATTACTGGGCGGATTAGTTTAGTTTAATTAAATTATAGGGGTTAAAGCCAACATATGAGGAACTTTTTTCGAGTAGCTGCAAGCTTGGTAGTTATCATGCTCATGATAAGCATAATCAATTGGGTGAGCGATGATTATATTTTGGCCGGTATTTATATCTTGATTATTTTGGCAGACATGGCAGTAAGGAAAAGAAAACACGATACAGTAGCTTTGGTGTTTGGATTTTTTGCAATGACAATGTTTGAATATCTATTTGTCACTACCGGCGTAGAAACTTTTACTCGCCAAAGTTTGCTAGGAGTAATGCCAATTTGGTTGCCGATTCTGTGGTCGTATGGATTTGTTTCTATAAAAAGAGCAGTAGAGATTATAGAGAAAGGTAAATAAAATTTTTAAATTAAAAAACGGAGCGTATAGCCCCGTTTTTTGTTTTGTTAAGATTTGTTTGCTTCCTGCGTATTTGCATAGTGTAGCATTCCATCTCGCATATATTCGGCCAGACCCACAGCCACATTTTCGTAGTTGGCTTTGAATCGCGGGTCGTCCACATACATTTTGGCCATGCCACGGTACATTTGTAAGTTTGGTTCATAAAATGCGCGCAGGCCGTCGTAGTGTCTGGTAATTAATTTTTGTACTTCTTCGCTTTTTGGAGCTAACCCATTTTTCATTGCGGCTGCAATTTCTTGGGTTAGCGCGCCAGCTTCTTCTAGTACTTTGGCCAGCCCAGCTTTGCCCATCTGTTTTACTCGTTCTTGGGATTGCTTAAAGGCCTCGGTATGGCCCCAGCGTTGTTTGGCTTCTTCGGTATATATTTCCATATTTGAAATGAGTGAAATAAGTAATCAAATGTTTTGGTTACTTATGAGCGAGTGAGAATATATGCGGCTTTAGCCCCTATCTCTTCTTTGGAGAAATTACCGTATAGTTCCTCGTCTTGCATAGTGGTTTCTTTGTTAATTTTTTTAATAGTCTTATCTATGGTGTTTATTAGTCCGTCTAGCCGGTTTCGCTTTAGTTGGATTAGGCCCCTTTGGTCATTTAGGGCTGTTTTCATATCAAAGCGAGGGGAGGATAAAATCCGCTTTATTTTCTCTATAGAAAAGTCTAATTCCCGGAAAAACAGGATTTGCTGTAATCTTAGCAATTCCGGTTCTTCATAGTGTCTATAGCCATTACCTTGTGTTCGGGCAGGGCTAAGCAGACCCACCTGATCATAGTAATGGAGGGTCCGGACGCTTACTTTGGCTAAATTGGCTAATTGTTGCACAGAATAAGACATATTGTAGATTTGAAATTGATAGGCGTCGACCCTGTATGTTGGCTTACATACACACCATACCACAAGTCTAAACTATTACGCAACGTTAGAGTCAAGAGGGGGGGTGCTGATAGACAAAACCACGTCAGAATAGTATGATTTAAGGGGTAAATTAACTATAAAATTGTATGTTGGAGTCCAAAACCGCTGGTGGAATAGTGTTAAACAAAGATGGGGTAATTTTGGTTGTAAACCAAAATGGTAATTCTTGGTCTTTTCCAAAGGGGCACATAGAAGAAGGGGAAGAAGTTTTGGTTGCAGCTAAACGAGAAATAGAAGAAGAAACCGGCATTACCCACTTAGAATATTTAGGGGAATTGGGAACCTATAGTAGATACAAAATAGGCAAAAATGTAGATGAAGAAGACAAATCAGAAATAAAATATATAACAATGTTTTTATTTCGTACCGACCAGATGAAATTACAGCCAATAGATCCGGATAATCCAGAAGCTAGATGGGTCGCCAGAGAAGAGGTTGTAAATTTGCTAACACACAAAAAAGATAAAGAGTTTTGGCTGAGTGTAAAAGATAAACTTGATTAGCATGTCTGAATTTTCAGAAGCAATGAAATTTTTAAAAAAATCAGATCCGGTGCTGGCCAAATTATTTGGCAAAGTACAGCCTTCTGTTTTGCGACCAAGTAAAAATTATTTTGAATCTCTTACCGACGCAATAATTAGTCAGCAACTGTCGGGCAAAGCAGCGGCAACAATCTTTAAACGCTTTCAAGGTTTGTTTCCTGGGAACAAGTTTCCAACACCAGCACAAGTGTTGGCAAAAAGCGATATTGAGTTGCGAACAGTAGGAGTGTCTGGTTCCAAAGCATCTTATATAAAAAACATTGCCGCTGGTTTTGAAGATGGCTCGCTAGATTTTAAACATATAAATAAAAAAACAGACGAAGAAATAGTAGAGATGTTGGTAAAGGTAAAAGGGATTGGTAAGTGGACTGCAGAAATGTTTCTTATTTTTTCTCTTGGCCGGCCAGATGTATTTTCTTTTGGGGATTTGGGTTTGCGTAATGGGGTAAAAAAAGTTTATGGTTTGCGCAAAGACCCCTCGCCAGCAAAACTAAAACAGCTCTCGGCGAAATGGCAGCCGTATCGTACGTGTGCCTCTTTGTATCTTTGGGCTAGTTTGGATAACAAATAAATTTATAATAAAAAACTCCCACATGGCAATATGTAGGAGCATCTTCTTCACTTATAAATAGATTGAAAGAAATCAAAGAGCTCTTTTTGTTTATGTAGTGGAAGCGCGGAGAGTGGCTTGTTGCTCTTTGGTGAATTTCCTCCCCATGGTTTGCCAGAAATCATAAGCGATGTGCTTGGGCCGTTTAGCGGACGCACATAGTGCGCTCCATTTGGCTCCGTCATTTCATATTCCGACCCAGCCACGAGAATTATGCGCGCCGCTATAGGCATATCAGAGGTCTCCGAGCCGTATCCGATACCCATCTCGTAGCTGCCATCCAAAACCTTCATTGCCGAAGGCCAGGGGTGGGTGTGAAACAGAGCTTCTTCTGGTTCGCATGGGTGAATGCGGTGGAGGTAAATACGATTCCCTTGCCACTCGCACCACAGGCGCTCCACGAAGGGGTGGTGGTAATCAATAAATACATTTTTCCACCTCGCTTCATCGCGAAGCAGGGCAGGAAGAACAAGTTCGGCTTGGTGTAGAAGGTTGAGCATGTTATTTTTTCCTTTGACCAATAATAGACAAGATAATTGATGCAGCGAAGTTATCCATCTCGCCAAAATCTTGGCCTGTTTCTGACTCTCTATCTAAGTCACATTCCACATTTTTAGAACCACAGAATTTGCAAGTAGTTTCTTCTTTGCGCATTTCTTGAAGCTGTTCGGGAGTCTTGCCCAAACCAGTCTTGTAGCCAACCCAATTACGAGCCCGGCCACAGCTATTACATTTCATCTTGTAGGCTTCCATGGAATTTTTCCTTGTTGTTAAGGTGCGCTTTGCTGCTAGTATCTACCTTCTTGCATTTTTGTTCAATCTGTCGTACAATTACGACAACAATCATATGGAACAGTTAACTACACAATTAAAAAGCCTTGGGCTGGGGGAATACGAGTCCCTGGTGTATGGTGTCCTTTTAAGTGCTTCTCCGGCAAGCGCTACTTTTATAGCAAAAAAATGTAGTCTTTCTCGCAGTAGTGTATATACAACGCTTAGCAGTCTTATAGCCAAAGGATTAGTAGGCACAACTTACAAAAATAATGTGAAGCAGTTTACAGTCCAGGACCAAACAGCCCTTGAGCAATTATTAAAGAAAGAAAAAGAAGCGTTGGATAAAAAATTTAAATTAGTGGAGTCTCTAAAAGATACGGCCAAGTTTTTTGGACGATCTGATATGCAAATACCACAGATTATATTTTTTGAAGGACAGGAAGGGCTAAAGAAAATATATTTGTCTATGATGCGCCAGGCTCCAAAGAACTCCACACGTTATCTTTTGCGAGACGAGTTCGTGTGGCAGTCAGAATGGGAGTTTGTTTTTAAACAAGATTGGAACGATACAGTAAAACGATGGGCAGCAGAAAAGAAGATGAAGACAAAGCTATTGGTAAATTCGTCAAAACTAGAAAAGAGCAAAGCTAAATTTTATCAATCTCAAAAAGCTTTTGAATATAGATTTTTGCCTATTCAAAACGCTATTCAGCAGTTTGCCCAGTACATTATGGGAGACACTATTGCCATAATGTCCATGGAAAAAAATAACTTCGTAGGTATTCAGATTACCAACAAGCATTTGGCCGATAATTTTAAAAATAATTTTGATACGCTTTGGAAAGCTTCTTCTGCTAAGTAAGGGGCTTTGGTAATAGACAAAACGATTAGTTTTAGTTAGAATTGATTTTCAATGGAGAGGTGTCTGAGTGGTTGAAAGTACCGCTCTCGAAAAGCGGTAGGCCGCAAGGCCTCGTGGGTTCAAATCCCACCCTCTCCGCAGCGTAATGAAATGAAGCGAGGAAGAGGAGAGACCAAACTGCTTTGGTCGCGAGTGGGGTTTGAACGCCGGAGCGATGTTTGGCGACGCAGGCGAGCGAGCTAAACCGCGAGGCGGCCCGCCCGGATGAATCCGTTCGGACGGGTGGCTAGACAAAATTTTCGGAAGAAAATTTTAGTCGAAGCAAAATCCCACCCCCCCCCGCTTTTTAATAGTATTTTATAGGTTTATATAGTAAACTTATAAAATATCTTTAATCTTTATAGGTTTTATACTAAAAGTTATAAATTAACCTTGACTTTTATAGGTTTTTGTGGTATAATATTTTCATATGAATGAAATAAAATTACGAATAGGCGAAGCTGCAAAGATACTGGGAGTATCGGAGCAAACCATGCGAAACTGGGAAAAATCTGGCAAACTTCGTGCCGAGCGAAGTAGAGGGAATCAGCGCTTTTATTTATTAAAAGACCTCAAAATTTTTTCCCTTGATTTAAAAGTATTGGCTTTAGCATGGGCTACAAGTGCTTTACCACCAGAACTTCCTAGCGAATATTACTGTGAGCGACCAGATCGTTTTACAAGTCGAGTGGCCAGGATGGGTGCCGAACTTCAGAAGGCTGGAGGAGTGTCAGAAGATTTAGCATCTCTTCTAACCCTTGTTGCTGGGGAAATTGGTGATAATTCTTTTGCTCACAATGTTGGTAATTGGCCGGATCTTGCGGGTGTGTTTTATGGATACAACATAGATAAGCGAATTATAGTAATTGCAGACCGAGGACGTGGTGTGAAAACAACACTTCAGCAAGTCAGACCCAATCTTGCAACGGATATAGAAGCTCTTAATGTAGCTTTTACAGAAATTGTTTCTGGAAGAAATCCGGAAAAGCGTGGCAACGGACTCAAAGTGGTTCGTAAAGTGACAGAGTCAAAAGAAATCGGTCTTTTATTCCGTTCGGGTATCGGGCTCGTTACCATACCCATTCATCCCGGACCGATGCGAATAACGATGACTGATGGAAATGTTCGCGGAACATATGCTGTTATACAATTTTAAACATATTAAATATGCAAACCATCCAACTTAAAAAATTTGGCAACGTACTTGTTTCTCGACCAGCAGGCCTGGAAGCTTTTAATGCTATTCGCCCACAACTTAATCCTGATACACCTATTGAAATTGATTTTGACCAAGTATTAACTGTAACGCCTTCATGGCTTGATGAATTTTTAACACAACTTACAGATTATAATGGAGGAAAGGTGGAGTTGCTTCCTACTAAAAACGCGTCCGTACTTGCGGCACTGCCAGTATTGGCAGAGGCACGTAAAGATTTTGTTGCCGCTACTGTTTTGCGAGCTCTTAAGCAAATGCAAGGTTAAAATTATATATTAAGTGTTTTTATTTGAACACTTTGCTTTAATATATCTAATATTATAAACAAATATTTAAGAATATTTAACTTAACAAATCATGGAAGAGATTGATGTAATTTATAATAGGTATGGAACGCCAATGTTAAGGTTGCTAGAAGATGGCAGGCTTGTTTCGTTCACGGGCAAAAGTATTGGATTTATAAAAGAAAGTAATTTGTTTAATTACTCAGGGGAATATTGTGGATGGTTTGAAAATGGAATAATGAGAGATCAAAATGGACATTGTGTTGGGTTTGGGGAAAACGCAAGTGATTTCCCAGCACCATTTTTTCCCTTTAAGCAGTTTAAACCCTTTCCGGGATTTGTAGAATTTGAACCATTCCGTCCTTTTACAGGATTTATTCCTTTTAAGCCATTAAAAACTTTTTCTTGGTCAGAAAAAGACCCGATAAGTTTATTTTTTAAATAATATGTCGGGGAATAATAATGGAAAAAATAAGAATGATTTAACACCAAGGGAGCAAAAGACCACGGCTGCTTTTAAGATGCTTTCAGGTCAAAATGATACGCTTAAAAAATCACTAAAAAAAACACAGGATGAGCTGGAGAAGATGCGTGCTGAAAAATTTCAGCACGAAAAAAGAAATGCAGTTTTAGAAAATAAACAAAAAACTTTAATTTGGATCGAAATTTTTAAATTTTTGTCGAGTGCCGGAGTTGGTTTTGCCATCAATTATTATTTTATAGGAAATGTCAGCTATGCCCTTGTTGTCGGAATACCGTCACTTCTCCTTTTTATTGTAGTTGAATTTTTATCAAATAAATAGTAACGAGGCCGTGCTAAAGCCTCGTATAGACCTACTCATTCACCAGCCGCTTTGAGCGCTCTGCCAGCGCCAGAAGTTCGGCATTGGTATATTTCTTCCGCACGATTGGTTGCCAGTCGTGTCCGGCAAACGTCGGGTCGTACGGATTTACCGACCTAACCCAGCCAAGGTGTGGCAAAACTTCCATCGGGTCGTTTGGGTTTACACGCGTGTAGTGGATTACTTGGCAATTGCCGATTTTGAACCATTTCTGGTTTTCGCTTTCCACCGTATGGTAGGTATCTGCGGTCATGTGCTCCAAGATAATGCGAAAGGCCTGCATCAGGCCGCCGTGCGAGACAATAATCACCTGCTTGTCTGCCATCTCGCGATGTAGTGTGCTGAGAATATTGGTGCGAAGTCGATCGCAAATCTCTGGAATGGATTCTCCATCGGGCCAAGGCGCGTAGAGTAGATGCTGTTGGCGCAGCCGCATATACCTTTGGAACTGTTCTTTCCGCGTACTGTTGGCAAGCATATCCACTTGGCCATGATCGCGTTCGCGAAGCTGGAAGTCCATATTCCAATCTGCATCTGGCAGATCCAGCAGTGCAGCCGTTTCTACGGCTCGTGTATATTCCGACACGTAGTAGCCGTCAAATCGGTCTAGTCCTTGGCTTTTTAGCCAGTCGCCAGCCATTTTGGCCTGCACTTTGCCTTTGTCAGTGAGTCGCAGTTTAGTGCTGTGCCTGTTTAGAAATTCTGGCGTGAAGTCGGAGTTGTCTCCTTTGCGCGAACGCCTGTTGGCAATGTTACCTTCGGATTCGCCGTGGCGAACAATTACAAGATTGAGGGGGAGCATTTTGTTTTTCCTTGGTTTGGGTTGGTTGTTAATGAACTGTCTGAAAGTAATATAACAAGGAAATAAAAATTATGTATCAAAATAGATACTAAAGTGTATCTATGCATTTTTAATCTGGGCTATTGACCCTTTGTTTAAAGAGGTTTATACTATAAATATAAGTGTATCTTTTTATATACAGTGTGAAAGAATTACTAATAAAACTCGGTCTATCTACAATAGAAAGTGCTCTATACGAAGCTTTGGTAACAAAAGGGTCTTTGTCTGTTTCGGCGCTTGCCGAAGCTAGTGGTTTGTATCGCCCACAGGTATATAAATACCTTCCAGGTTTAATAGACAAAGGTTTGGTTACAGAAACTCGACACGGAAGCAGAGTGGTATATATGGCTGAGTCGCCACGACATCTGGAAAAATTAATAGATAACTTGAAAAGCGAAGTTTGCGGACAGATGCCACAACTGCTCAAACTATATTCCAATACAGAGAGCCGTCCGACTGTTAGTTATTTTGAAGGTGAAAAGGGAATTCGTCATATCTACAAAGATTTGGTAGCCACATGCAAAAAAGGCGATATTTTTTATCGATACGAATCACCACGCAACTACCATGCAGTCCGTAAATATTTACCTCAAGAATACTATGATCGTTTTCGAGATAGCGCCGAGGTAGAACGCCTGATAATTACCAACGAAGTGACCAAGCAACAGAAAAAAGAACGTCTTGGCCGTATTATCAAGGTGGTTCCACCAAAGTACGATTTGTTTGACTATGATATTTCCCAATTAATTTATGGAGACAAAGTAGCGTTTATAGATTTTCGTTCCGAAACTGCCAGCCTAATAGAGAGTCCGCTATTTGCCCAGTTCCAGCGAAAAATATTTAAACTTTTGTTTGATAAACTGTAAAATGTATGGAAGAAAATATTCTAATCTCAAAAATAGTTGCCGAAGTGAAATTAAAAATGGAAGGCGAAGGCTCCGGCCATGACTGGTGGCATGTATATCGTGTTTGGCAAATGGCCAAGCGAATTGGCGAGCAAGAAAAAGCAAATTTACTCATTGTAGAATTAGGCGCGCTTTTGCATGATATTGCTGATTGGAAATTTCATGATGGTGACGATACGGTTGGTCCGCGCGTGGCCGAAGAGATTTTGGCAAAGAATGAAGCATCCCAAGAAATAATTGAAGCAGTAAGTAAGATTATCTCAGAAGTAAGTTTTAAAGGTGTGGGTGTAAAAACAGAGCCATCTACACTTGAAGGTAAAGCTGTGCAAGACGCTGATAGAATTGATGCTCTTGGTGCAATTGGTATTGCGCGAGCATTTGCATATGGCGGACATAAAAATAGAGTAATGTATGATCCGAATATAAAACCAGTTATACATACAACTAAAGAGGAGTATATAAAAAGCGAAGGTACAACAGTCAATCATTTTTATGAAAAACTGCTCTTATTAAAAGATTTATTAAATACCGAGACAGCAAAGGAGATTGCCCAAAGCCGCCATAAATTTATGGCAGAGTATTTAGATAGATTCTATAAAGAATGGGAAGGTACTATGTAGTGTAGATAAAATTTAGAATGGTAGAATTATTATTAATTATAAAAATGTATATAGGGGCTAAAGCCACATATATACTCATTCGCTCGTAAATAATAAAACAAGTTTGATTATTTAACTCACTCATTTCGTATATGCAATATAATGAATTAGCAACTAAAGAGGCCTTACAACAAACTATAGAAGCGCTTGGTAAAAAAAATATAGAAGCGTTTGCAGTAGAGAGTGGCGCAGACGCACTAGCAAAAGTAAAAGAATTGGTTCCGGCTGGTGCATCGATAATGAATGGCGCTTCTCGTACGCTAGAGCAAATTGGTTTTGTGGAACATCTAAAATCCGGCACTCATGGTTGGAACAATCTTCACGAAGGAATTTTGGCCGAAACAGATCCAGCCAAACAAGCAATGCTGCGCAAACAAGCAGTATTGTCGGATTATTATGTAGCTAGCGTGCATGCGGTAGCCCAAACCGGCGAATTACTTATTGCTTCTAACACAGGTAGTCAATTACCTCATATTGTTTTTACTTCTCCTAATGTTATTTTTGTCGTGGGAGCACAAAAGATTATGCCAACCCTAGCCGACGCTCTTAGTCGTTTGGAAGAATATGTAAAGCCGCTCGAAGACAAACGTGCGCAAGAGGCATATGGTTCCGGCACGGCCGACAATAAAATTGTAATCTTTAAAGGCGAAAATCCAATGATGGGCAGAAAAGTGAAAGTTATTTTTGTGAATGAAAAGCTTGGGTTTTAAGTATAAGGGCTTTGTCGTATACATACTCATTCGTTCGTATAAAGTTAAATATTTTTAACTTTATACTCACTCATTTCGAATATGCAAAACAGGATAGAGTTGGGTAAAAGAATTATAAATTATACTCTTCGTATAAGCAGGCGAGCTAGACATCTACGATTGGCTGTCTATAATGGCGGTGATTTTATCGTCACCGCCCCTCGGCACTTGAGCTTGCCCGCCATAGAGCGGTTTATTATTCGTAAATCCAAATGGGTGCTAGAAAAAATAGATAAACTGATTTCTCTGCCCAAGCCAGTAAAAATAAAAAGTTCCAGGATTGATTATATAAAATACAAAGCGGTAGCCAGAAAAATTGCCAGAGACAAGATGGGATACTTTAATAAGTTTTATGGGCATAGCTGGAAGAATATTTCTATAAAAAATACAAAGACTCGCTGGGGTAGCTGTTCCAAGAAGGGGAATATTAACTTTAATTACAAAATAGCGCTTCTGCCTGAAAAGTTGGTGGATTATATAATCGTGCACGAGCTGTGCCATTTGGCGCAGTTTAACCACTCGCGAAAGTTTTGGAGTTTGGTAGCCCAAGCAGTCCCCGACCATAAACAGATTAGAACAGAGCTTCGCAAGATTGGGCTAACTGCAGGCTAAAATAGTGATTTTTACTATAGAAAAGAACCCTGCAGGGGTTGCTTTTTTCTGTATTTGGTGGTAGTGTATGGCGAAGTGTTTTTAATGTAAAAATGTGGTAAACAAAAAACTTTTTCATGTTACAGATATTGGCGTGCCCCACGGAAATGGGGTAGATTCCAACGTGCGTATTGCCAAACAATACCGCAGGCTTGGTGTTGATGTTTCTATTATCTCGGCCGGAGATTCACCTTGTCATATAGCTTTTGCTGGCTGTGCCGACCTTTCGCCAGATGCAGTAAAAAATGCCAACAACACAATGCTAAAATTAGGTTTAAAAATACCAGAGTCACTTCCAGTTTCTCTAAACAGCGCCCCTAGAAATAGTAAAACTACCCAGAACAATGCCAAAGAAGATTATATCTATCGTGTTAAATATACCGATAAGCCAGCTTTTCTTTTGTATGGTCCGGAAGTTCTAAAATGGGTTTTGGTTTTTTGTTCTAGAAAATGGGTACAAGTAGAAAAAATACTTTCTATTACAGATATTATCCCAGACACTTCTTGCGGGTCCCAGTTTAGATCTGCTCAACATTTGCCAATTGCTCACTTTTTGGAATCCGAAGGACGTTTGGAAGCAAACTCAAACAGAGAAGATGTAGATGTAAGTACCATTGCCGAAATTTTCCCTAACAGAGATAAAAATATTCTGGTTGTACCACCAGACGAATATGGTAATTGCAGATTGGTGGTAGATAAAATTTTGGCTGCCAAAATTTTGGCAAAAGGAAAAATTAAAATTGCCGGCATTAACAGTAAAGCGCTAAGCACTTGTGAATCTCTTACTTCGGTTGTTCCGGACAAGATTTCTATTTGGCCAAGCTCTAATTATCTTCCAGATACTACTCTGACTGTACTCAACATCGGTACAAGATGGAAGCCGGGTACAACCAAGACAACCAACAAAGAAGTAATTAAACTCTCTCAAAAATTTGCCAAAGAAGTTGGTAAAACATACAAAATTAAAGTTTAAATATGCAACTCAACCAATTAACTCCAGAAGAGGAAAGAGTTATTGAGCATAAAGGTACCGAAGCGCCATTTACGGGCGAGTACGAAGATTTTTTTGTAGAAGGGACATATCTTTGTCGCCGTTGTAATACGCCATTATATACTTCGGATAGTAAATTTCATTCTGGTTGTGGTTGGCCAAGTTTTGATCAAGAGATATCCGGAGCAGTAAAAAAGACTATGGATGCCGATGGAAGTCGTACCGAAATTACCTGTGCTACCTGTGGCGGACATTTGGGCCATGTGTTTACCGGAGAAAAATATACACCCAAAGACACTCGTCATTGTGTAAACTCTCTTTCTCTAAAATTTGTTCCAAAAGAAAAATTATAATTCTTCAAACAAAAAATCGACCGTATGGCCGATTTTTTGTTTGGTAATTTTAATTGAAATTTATATTAAAACTAAACATTCCCATAGAGCACATTCCGCGAATGCTGGTGCCGGCCTTTTGCGCGGGCACATCTACCAAAGTCTCTCCGGAAGGTGGTAAATTTTTTCTATAATTTAGTGCTGGGATTACGAGAGATGAAGAGCAATCGAAAGTTCCTCTGGTATCTATCTTTATTACCGTGGGCATATCGGCTTTGGCATTGGTAATTCGTGGAGTATATCCACCCTTGGCGTTTATAGTTATAATCTGTTTGCCGTCTTTGATTTTTATATTATTGGCGCTAGGACCGGTATCTTTTTCTCCGCCAGAAAATAGTATAGCGCCGGTAATTACGGCAGCCACGAAGATAAAAATGGCAATAAAAGTTTTTTTCATATGCGAAGTGAGTGAGTAAAATATTTAGCTTACTAAAGTATTTTCGAACGAACGAGTATGTATGTGGCTTCAGCCCCTATATTAAAAATTAAATAATGGTGGAATGAGGCCAAATCCCACCAAGCTATTTATTAAATTAAAAATACCAAAAAATATTACTACTAAGCCGGCAGTTTTGAAAAATATTCCAGACTGCGCTTTTTTGTGGATGCCAAGCGAGCTAAAGCTGAGCAGTGCCAAAACTGGCAAAGTGCCCAAAGCAAAAGTAAACATTATGAATGCGCCAGTCCAGAAGTTGCCGGTAGTAAGTGTATAAATTTGCATTGATTGAGTAAACCCACAAGGCAAGAAAAATGTAGCCACACCCACCAGCATCGGTGTAAGAGTGTGGTTTATATTTTTTAGACTATGTACGCGCTTGCCAATAAAAGTAGGCATTGCCGGTTGAAGTTTTTTTACCCAAGGAAAAATATCCAAAAGATTAATACCTAGAATTAAAAGCACAGATGCTACTAGCAGGTTGAGTATAAATGTGCCGGCGATACCTAGTTGAAAAGTAGAGCCAAGCGCGCCCACCACCCCGCCTAGAATAAAAAATGAAGCCAAGCGGCCCACATGAAAAAGTATTTGTGGTTTGGTTTTGTCTCCTTCTTTGGCAAAGTTGGCTGACATAGACAACACTAGTCCGCCCACTATAGCCATACAGGTAGAAACAGAAGCGATTAAGCCTATTACAAAAGCTGTGCCATAACTAACTTCGGAAGCGGTAACTAGGTTTACGATCCCCATTTTTTGTAGGGCAATAAATACAACTATAAATCCAGCCGCAATTGGTATAGCTTTATAAAAATCAGACCAGTTAATTATTTTGGTTTCTTTTTCTAAAGATAAAGTATATCCGTGCGGTTGTAGAGTCGTAGATAGTTCTGCAGCGATTTGTTCATTTGTTTTTTCGCCAAATTCTCCGGTAACCTCTACGCTTAAATCTGGTAAGCAAGCCTTTACTTGTTTAACTTGAGGCAAATCGCCTAGCTCGCTTTCTGTAAGCACTACGCACGAGTTGCAGTGCATACCGTTTACATGAAATTTATATGTTTGCATATTGTTTTGTCATCCTGAACGGAGTGAAGGATCCCTTACACCCAAATGAGAGGGATTCTTCGCTTTGCTCAGAATGACAGTTAAAGTTAATTTTTAAATCGATTTATCTACTACATAGTGTAGTAGCAATAATTATGTTTGTCAACCTAAAGTTTTTTAGTTTTAATTCGTAAAGAATTTCCTACTACTGATACACTAGATAAAGCCATAGCTAATCCGGCAAAAATAGGGTTGAGCAACCAGCCAAACAGTGGGTAGAATACTCCAGCGGCCAGTGGTATGCCAACTATATTGTATATAAACGCCCAGAAAAGATTTTGTTTTATTCCGCGCATTGTCATTTTGGAAAGTTTGATTGCTTTGACTAGTTTGGATATATCTCCGCCAAGCAGAGTGATGCCGGCAGATTCTATGGCCACATCTGTGCCTGTGCCCATGGCAATGCCTACGTCGGCTTGAGCCAGTGCTGGCGCATCGTTTACTCCATCTCCGGCCATAGCTACCACTTTGCCTTGTGTTTGTAGCTCTTTTATTTTTATCAGTTTGTCTTGTGGCAAAACATGTGCCATTACATCATCAATATCAACTAGAGAGGCAATATAGTTGGCGGCTCTTTGGTCATCACCTGTAACCATTACCACTTTAATTCCTAATTTATGAAGATCATTTACTGCTTGTTTTGATTCTGCTTTTATTTCATCAGCCACCATTACAAATCCGAGCACTTTTTCTTTGGTAGCCAAAATTACCGGAGTTTTTCCTTGGGCAGTAAATTGTTCAATTTTTGTAGAATCAAAAGTTATGCCAAGATCTTGGATAAGTTTTGTGTTGCCGGCAAAATATTGTATTTCGTCTACCAAACCTGTAACCCCCTTGCCTTGAAGTCCTTCAAAATCGTGAACATCTTTGGTGTCAATATTTTTTTCTGTTGTGTAATTTACAATTGCGTGCGCAATTGGGTGTTCTGATTTTTTTTCGAGTGATGCCAGAATAGAAACAAGCTCGGCATCTTTTAGGTCTGATAAATTTTGAATATCAACCAACGTTGGTTTGCCGATAGTAATTGTGCCGGTTTTATCTACAACTACAGTGTTTACTTTGTGAAGCTTTTCCAAGGTAGCCGCATCTTTTATTAAAATTCCAGCGCGCGCGCCTTTGCCTACTCCAACTATAATAGCGGTCGGTGTAGCCAGTCCAAGTGCACAAGGGCAAGCGATAACAAGTACGCCGACAAAAGATACTAAACCGTATGATAATGCTTGAGAAAATCCAAGTGGGCCAGTACCAAATATAAGCCAAGCACCCAAGGATAAGACAGAAATAACAAGAACTATAGGAACAAAGACGCTAGATATTTTGTCGGCCAGAGCTTGAATAGGTGCTTTGCTTCCTTGCGCATCTTCTACCATTTTTATTATTTGAGCTAGTAGAGTTTCGGATCCTACTTTGGTAGCTTTAAAAGTAAATGACCCGCTTGTATTTATAGTGCCCGACACTACATTGTCGCCAACTTTTTTTTGCGCAGGCATTGGCTCGCCTGTTACCATTGATTCGTCTACAAAAGAAGCGCCTTCGGTAATAGTGCCATCTACCGGGATTTTTGTACCCGGTTTTACAATAATTAAATCACCGTGTTTTACATTGTTTACGGGTACTTCTATTTCTTTACCGTCGCGAATAACCAAAGCTGTTTTGGCCTGCAAGTTAAGAAGTTTTTCTATTGCATCTCCGGTTTTTATTTTTGATTTTGCTTCCAAATATTTACCAAAAGCTATAAATGCTATAACTATGATAGTCACATCATAATAAGTATTCTCAACATTTATATAAGGGCTTAATCCTTTTTCGAAAGCAGTTACAGCAAAACTATATAAAAAAGCTACTGAAGTGCCAATACCAATCAAAGTGTCCATGTTGGCTTTGCCATAGCGTAAGAACCTATAAAATCCCAAGAGGTACGGCTTTCCTACTACAAATAACATGTAAGTAGCAATCAGAGGTAGTAAGTGATGAAAAAATTCCATTAGCGTTTCGTTGGGTGCGGCAATATATTTTAGTTCGGAAAAAATATCCCAACTCATGATAAAAGCGCTTAGTATGGTTAGCGGTATAGAAATTAAAACCATAGTTTGCATGTTGGCTATTTCGGCTAGCTTTTCTTTTTTTGATTGGTTCAATCCCAAGTGGGCAGCGTGCTCATCTGCAGACATTCCCATTTCTTCGGCTGACATGTCTTTATGTTTGATTGGCATGCTCATTTCTTCATTTTCAGGTATAGAAAGCGTATATCCGAGGTGTTCTATTTTTTTGGAAAGATCGTGGGCGCTAGTTTTATTTTCATCAAAAGAAATTTTGGTTGTTTCGGTACCATAGTTTACTTCGGCCGAGTGTACTCCTTCGGTTTTTTTGAAAGTTTTTTCTATAATGCCGGCGCAAGAGGCGCAATGCATTCCTTTTACCCGATAGGTCTGGCTTTGCATATATTTTTTATTTACGTTTTAATTTATACACCTTAAGAATTTCTTGTTTGGCTTTGTCGGTTTGGCCGGATTTTATTTGGTTTATAATACAACCACCCAAGTGGTTTTCTAAGAGTAAATCTTCTACATTTGAGAGGGCTTGTTTAGCTGCTGAGGTTTGAGTAATTACATCTATACAGTAAATATCGCCCGCAACCATTTTTTGCAGGCCACGAATTTGACCTTCTATTAGTTTAAGGCGGCGCATTATTTTGGGTTTATTTTTATTATGCATATATTTTTATAATATACCATATGATACCCTATGGGGGTATTGTTAACAAGTCTTTATAATAGGATGAGATTATTTATAAATAATCTCATCCTATTATCGTATTTCGTAAAAATTATTATTTACTCATCATATTTTTCATTGTCCCGCTGCTTTCTGATGCTTTTATATTTTCTTTCATATATTTTTCTCCCATCATTTCCATATCTTTTCCTTTGGAAACAGCCCCATCATTTTTTAATTCCATTCCCATTTCTTGCATCATTGAGCCGCCTGTTTTCATCATAGTAGCCATTGTTTGAATAGAGGCTGATTGTTCTTTCATCATGGCAATTGAATCCTGCAGCTCTTTGGTTTGAGCGCTATTATTATTTATATTTTTTCCAGATGAATAACCAATGCCTCCGCCAACAGCGAGGGCAATAATTATTCCGATGGTGAATGTTGTAGTTTTCATATGTGAAATGAGTGAATATAAAGTTAAATGTTTTTAACTTTATATGAGCGAATAAGTATATACCTTAGTATATTTAAGATAAGTTAATTAAATAATTTTTCCTTGCTTTTCAAGCATCATATGATGAATCGTGCTGACTGCAAGCCAAATAGCGATTAGGATAAGAATGCCAGAGCAAAGCAGGGCATCTATTTTTGTAATTCCAAAAACGAGATTATCGCCTCCGCCAAGAATTGCCGTTGTAAATGTTATGATTCCGGTAGTTCCTACTACGACACTTGCAACGTGCATTAATTTTGATAGTTTCATATGTGTGAATATATGTATTAAATATTTAACTTCCGATTGTTGAGTGTAATTATATTACATATTTTATGGATTAATTAGTAAGTTTGAATCTTGTTATTAAAACCCGGATGCCCCTGTTTCTTTATTTTGATTTTGCAATGCAGTTTTTTTGCCGAAACGATAGAATAATGCAGGTGTTAAGAATAAAGAAATGATAGTAGAAGAAATAAGTCCCCCAAATATTACAACTGCCAATGGGTTAAGCATTTCTTTGCCCGGTTCTCCACCGGAAATGATAAGTGGGATAAGCGCAAGTGCAGCTACAAGCGATGTCATAAGTACTGGCACTACACGATCGAGGGTGGCTTTTACGATTGTTTCTGGCTCAAATGGTAATCCTTCTTTTTGTACTAGTGCTAAACTGCGTCCAATTAGCATGATTCCATTTCTAGAAACAATTCCAGCAAGTGAAATAAAACCAACCAAGTGCGCTAGACTTACGGATCCGCCGGTTAGCCAGACGCCAATCATTCCGCCTATTAACACTGTGGGGATATTGGTCATTACCAAAAGTACAATTGGAATTGATCTAAAAGCATGGTACAACACGCCAAATATCATAATCATCCCGATAATAAACACTAGTGCCAGTCGCTGGGAATTTTCTTTTTGGCTTTTATAATTACCTTCAAAAGAAAGAGTTATTCCGGTAGGTAGTTTTTGGGACTCAAGTGCAGTTTTGGCTCTGCCAACAGCCCCAACCACATCTGTGCCCTGATAATTGGCAGAAACTACTAATACTCGTTTTCCTCCTTCATGGTTTTGGCTATTGCGGCCGCCTTCAACCAGAATATCTCCTACGCTTCCCAACGACGGCGCACCCATAAAAGGAAGCGATAAATCCCGTAATGATGCCATTGTGCCTTTTGATTCCGCGTCATAGCGTGCGATAACATCAACCGAAGCGGGGCCTAGACGGACTTGTCCTAAATTATCTCCCATAATTCCCATTGCCAAATCATTGGCAACTTCGCCGGGAGATAATGCATATTCGGCTAAACGATTTCTATCAACATAAATACGAAATTCCGGTACAATGGTATTTTGCTGAATGCGTGGATTATCAATCCCCGGTTGTTTTTGCAGTTCGGCTAATACTTGTTTGGCCGCATGTTCCATATTTTCCGGATCATCACCAAATATTTTTACTACAATCGGCGATCGTACGCCCGATAGTAGCATTTCAACACGGTGTGTAATTGGCTGCCCCAAACTAAAGTCTGCGCCGCCAAACCGGTCAAGCACCGCTTGAATATCCTCGAGAATTTGATCGCGCTCACCCTCAAATTCTGGTTTAAGTGCAATCTGAACTTCGCTTGAATTTGCACTGCCTCCATGAGGGTCAGCCGATGCTCGTCCAGCAATATTACTTACTTGGCGCACTCCTTCTACTTGCAGAATAGCCTTTTCAAGCTTGGCCATATAATCATTCGTTGTAGAAAGCGCCGTACCTGGCGGTAAGAAAACCATAGCCACCATTGATCCTTCGTTAAATGGCGGAATTCCCTCTTTACCGGCAAAGAAATACATGCCTACGGTAAGAAAAAGCGCAACAATTGTAACACCAGTAATGATTTTTACATTAATGATGCACCAGTTAATCCAAGGCGTTATATACTCCTTAATTTTTTGTACAACTTTAGTCTCCTTTTCATGCTTGGCTAGTGACTTGTCATTTAGCAGTAGTGCGGACAAAACCGGTGTTACTGTAAGTGATATTGCCATGGATGCAAAAAGAGATACAAGATAGGCAGAACCAAGAGCTATAAGCAAACGCCCTTCAATTCCTGGCATAAAGAATATGGGTAAAAATACTACCGCGACAAGTATTGTTGCATATACGATTGAATTACGAACTTCTTGTGAAGCCAGTAAAACAACATGTTCGCGATTTTCTTTTTTACCACCCAGCATCCACAAACGTAGACGACGAAAAATATTTTCCACATCAACAATTGCATCATCAACAAGTTCTCCCACTGCCACCGCGATACCGCCCAAGGTCATCACATTTACCGAAAGATCAAAAGCTTTAAATATGATAGCTGTGGCTAAAATAGATAGAGGAATTGCTGTTAGCGTAATCATCGTCATTCTCATATTCATTAGAAATATAATGAGAACTAAAATGACAAGGACAGTACCGTCTAGAAGTGCTCGCTCTACATTGCTTAATCCGGCGCGAATGAAATTTTCTTGGCGGAAAAGATCTGGATGAAGCTCTACTCCGTTAGGAAGACTGGCCGAAAGGGAGTTGAATGTTTTATTGATTGCATCCGTAACAGCAAGAGTTTGCGCATCTGGCTGGCGAATGATGCGTAAAATGACACCCTCTTTACCATCAATTGCTCCGCTGCCGCGAATAATACTCGCTCCTTCCACAACCGATGCAATATCACCAAGTCGAAGTGGGCGTCCATCCATAATATTGCGTCCGATAGAAATATCTTCCAATTGCGAAGCTTCAGTTGGTGCGGTAAGAATACGGATTACATATTCTTTTTCGTTCTCAGTAAGAAGACCACCGCTTTTATTCGTCAAAGTGTTTTCCACACTTTTGCGAACATCATCAATCATGATTCCATAACGACGCATGCGTTCGGCATTAATATTTATCTGCCACTCACGCACATCACCGCCCATGACAAACACATTTGCGACTCCTGGCATTTTGAGCAGCGCGGGACGAATGGTCCAATCTGCAAGCGTTCGTAGTTCCATCGGAGTAATTTTTGCATCGGATGCTGTTATTCCAATCCAGGCGATTTCGCCCAAAAGAGATGTTGCCGGACCAAGAGTTGGCCTTACACCAAATGGCAACACTGCTTGTGTTAAACGTTCTTGCACTACTTGTCTGTTTCGCAATGTATCGCTCCCCCAAGCAAACTCCATATTAACGGTGGCTTGCGCGAATGAAGCGCTGCTTCGTATGCGATCAACTCCTGGCGCGCCCGCAACTGCCGCTTCTATTGGATTAAGAATGAGCCGCTCCACTTCTTCGGCCGCCATGCCTGGACTTTCCGCAAAGATGGTAACGGTTGGTTTATTTATATCTGGAAGAATATCCACTTTCATTGTGGCCACGCTCCATAGACCTGTTATCGTCATAATTCCGGCCAGAACAAGTACGGTAATTTTATTTCCTAGAGCCCAAGATATTATCTTGTTAAACATATAACTTTAATTACATTTCCATTCCACCCATATCTTTATCCTTGCCCGACTTAGCAGGAGTAGAACCGGCGCCCTCTTTTGGAGCAGTTTTTATAAGATCATCAAGAAACATATTTTCTTTTATTTCCGGTGTGGGATTTTGTATATAACGGTCACCATTCTTAAGTCCGGCATATACTTCCACCACAGCTCCGAGAGTGCGGCCAATGGTTATTTCTTGCGCAAATATTCTATCGGCTTCTGATATTGCCCATACTACCGGTGTTCCTTTTTCGTTCCAAAGAATTGAGGAATATTTAATTAACTCAACAGCAGAGCTAGAAGGAGAAAGTACTCTTATAGAGGATCCCACGGGCCATTTTGTTGATTCTATAAAAATAGCATCAGCCATATATGAACCATCATCAAGAGAACTACCCACGCCTACAAGCCGTACCTTTTTTATATCGGTTCCAAAACCGGGACGAACGATAGAAAGCAGCTCTCCGATTTTTGGTTTTTGTATATTATTTGGCATGCTTATTCTTACTAGTTCATTGCCATTATCATTTGCAGTTACAGTAGCTACTGGCATGCCCGGACCCACAAACTCACCTGGTTTTTTCATAATACTAGATATGACACCGCTATTTGGCGCAACTATGGAGTAGCCGCCGCTGATTGAGCCCCTAACACTCGCATAAGCTGTTTCATTGGCGACGACATCTCCTTCCGACATGGCTAATTCTTTTTCTAACTCGGCAATCATTGCGTCTATCTCAGCCAAGGTATCAATGGATTCTCTTTGTGTATTAACACTTTCCAGTTCCATGCTTTTAATTTCACCAAGCATGGCGACAAATTCTGACTGATCTTCAACCAGCATTTTTTTGAGTGTTTCCAGATCGGCTTCCATTAATGTTTCCATATCAGCAATAGATGCGTTTGCAAGTTTAATTGCGCTATCAAAGTATAGAGATCCCGAGCGCTCTATTTCTTTTAGATCAAACAATGCCTTGTAAGTAATGTTGGGGAAATTATTACGCAAATTTTGATCTAAGATTCCGAATGTAGGTTTAAGTGGGATGCTAAAAAATAATCCGGCGGAGGGAATTCTACTTTGGCCATACATCATCGAAAAAGTTTTTGTGATTGATCCATTCAAAACCACTTGCGCCAATTTCTTTTTTGATTCAATTGAAGATAGCAAAATATTTCCGCTTGCGGACGTGTTTGATCCGATTAAGCCTATTTTTTGTTTATTTGAGCTTTCTGTATCTATACGAAGCTTTTGCAGTTGTGCAATTCTTTTGGCTGTATAAGTGCGTAGAGCCTCTACGCTCGTACGTGCTTCGGATAACATCTGAGATTTTTCCGAGAGCATGCTTACCATCTCCGGTGTTTGTGGCGGTCGTGAAAGTTTTCCGATAATTTGACCTGCGGTGACGCGCTCGCCAATACGCACATACCACCTAGAGATAGTTCCCTCACGATCGGGTTGCACCTGTAAATTATTAAGAGAAATAATTTCTCCGGGCCATGAATTGTTTGAGGTGCCAGTAATTGAAAAATCCTCTTTTCCAACTATGGCTACTACTGGGCTGTCTGTAATTAGGTTGCTACTAGCAGATTTACTATCTGCTATATTTGCTGATGCGCTTTTGCTTATAGAATAGAAAGCAAAGACCCCGGTAGCTATAACTAGCAAGATTGAAACAGATGCTATTGTAAGCGCCCGTTTTTCTAGCAGCTTAACACTCTGTATTAGGTTTTTTATTTTTTCTTTCATAATCGAAGTGAGTGAATTAAATAATGTAGGAGAAAATAATGAGCTTGCTCAATTATTTTCGAGTGGATTATTTATGAGCGAATGAGATTATATGGGCCTTAGCCTCTATAAATAAATGAATAAGTAAAATTAGCAATATAAAAAAATCCCTTAGCGGGGATTTGAAAGACATAGCTTTTTATAAAGCAAGCAGCTATGTCTTATATGAAAAAGAAGGGCTGTTTTCAAAAAGTGCCAGCCACTTGGTTATGTTATTTAGTTTACATGAAGGCGGCCATTGTTTTATGCGATGTTTGGCCAAAAAAGATAAGTACAAATTTAGTTTTAAGAGCATCTGTCTGCCAAATAACCAAAAAAGAATTGAGAACGTAATAGTTAGTAACATTACTAGTAAAATACTTTTTGAGAAAAGAATATTAGAAAAAGTTTGGTAAGCAGAAATATGGTGTATCGTTACCGCTAAAGTGTTTGTAGGGCAAAACTCATTACCTGGTAGAGAAAAGGGGCATTTACTAGTCATGTATTGGTTAGTGTCCATGCTCATATCCATCATAAAGATAAGCCCAAAAATAACTACCCCAATAAAAATTACAGAGGTAAAAATGGATGTAAGTTTAATTTTTAGTTTTTTATTTATCATATCTAAATTAAGCATATACCCCCAGGGGGGTATATGTCAAGTGTGGATAAATATATAAATAAAAAACAACTCCGTTAGGAATTGTTTTTTAAATTTGTAATTTCATGGAGGAGGCATTAGTGGAGCCAATTGTTTAGCTTAACTAATGCGCGCTCCTCCATGAATGTATCTGTTAGAGCGCGCCGACAACTGTGTCGGGTGGCGTTCTAGGCCACGGCGGCCATGATGCTGGACTGCTCGAACTTGGGGTTCGTCAGCAGGGCGAAGATCCGGGCGAAGCGCTCGTGGCCGAGCTCGCTGGACTGCCACCCCTTCTGGTCCAGCTCGGCCTGCGTGTACTTCTGGGCGCAGGAGCCGTTGCGGGCGATGGTGACGTTGCCGTCCTTGTCGATGTGGTAGACGGTGGCGCTCTTCTTCTTGGCACCATCGAGGAACACCAGGGCGATCAGCATGCCGCCGCTGACCTTCCAGATGACGGGGGTCATCGCCATGTTGGTGGCGTTGAACTCGTCGGTGGCGGGGTCGTTCTCCATGACCTTCCCCTGGAGGGCGGGCAAGCTGCCCGGGTACTGGAGGGAGACCGTGGTCTCGCCGGCGGTGATCTTGATGGTCTCCATCGGCTGCGCGTTGCGCTTCTTCTGGGCCTTGTCCAGCCGGTGACCCACCAGGAGCCAGTGCCGCATGTTGCGCAGCTCCTGCCGCTCCCAGTAGGGCGAGCATGCCTTCTGCCGGATGCCGAAGTTCAGCTCGATCTTCGCCGCGACCTCGGGGCACATCGGGCAGACGATCCCGCTCCGCTCGTTGTGCAGGAACGGGCGCTTGCCACCCATGCAGAGGAAGTAGCTGTAGTTCTCGAGCGCGTACAAGGCGCCGGTCTCGGTGATGGCCTTCGTCGTGAAGGTCTGGCGCATGGTGCGCGCGTGCGAGGGGGTGAGCTTGTACGAGTCCTGGCTCATGGTGATCATAGCAGTCTCCTTGGCGGTCGAAACGTCGTGTTGGTAACCCTGAAACAGGGTCACCTATGGAAAAAATGGGATTTCTCCCTGTTTTGGAGGCCCTAATTAAGGCATCTAAAGCAGGGAAAAACCGTGTTTTAGTGATAAATTGTAAAGAAAATGTTGCATATAGCAACCAAACAATATACCACAAAAAAGCCCTTTTGTCAACCCCTTAATCCAACACTCAACTATTGTTTTTGGTGCCTTTCTATGTTATATATACTCATATCATTTATATGTTTTTAGATATTATAAAAGCTATAACCTTAGGTTTGGTAGAGGGCATTACCGAGTTTCTGCCCATTTCTTCTACCGGTCATCTTATTATAGTAAATAAATGGCTAAGTTTTGCGCCATCATTTACAGTTATGTTTGATGTGGTAATCCAGCTCGGCGCGATTTTAGCTGTAATAGTAGTATTTTGGAAAAAGCTTTGGCCATTCGGTAAAGATGAAGCAAGCAAGTCTACTACATTAAATGTGCTTAGTTTACATATCTGGTACAAGACAATTTTGGCCGTGTTGCCGGCATTAGTTTTGGGAGCATTGTTTGGAAGTTTTATAGAAGAAAAATTATTTAATCCATTGGTAGTCGCTGTTGCTTTAATTTTGGGTGGTGTGGTATTAATTGTCATAGAAAAAAGAAGGGTTGCTACACCGGTAAAGTTTACTTCGGAAATTTCTTATCGCACTGCTTTTTTAATCGGTCTATTCCAATGTTTGGCTATGGTGCCAGGCACATCACGCGCAGCCGCCACAATTATCGGGGCAATGCTCTTGGGTGCAAGCAGAGTGGTGGCGGTAGAGTTTTCTTTTTTCTTGGCAATACCTACAATGCTGGCCGCTACGGCATATAGTTTGCTTAAGTATAATGCCAGTATTGGTATCAGCGAAGTTATAATTTTAGGTGTTGGTTTTATGGCAGCGTTTTTTACCGCCCTAGCTGTAATTAAATTTTTGTTAAATTATATTCAGAATAATAATTTCAAAGCGTTTGGTTATTACCGTATTGGTTTGGGAGTTCTCATATTATTATTTTTTACAATATTATAATTTATGAATAATTACGAAATACTTTTATATTATAAATACGTGCACATTTCCGATCCGGATGAGTTTGCAGAAAAACACAGGTTGCTTTGTGAGAAGTTAGGATTTAAGGGGCGAATAATAATTACTGAAGAAGGTATAAACGGAACGGTAGAGGGGTTAAAAGAGAACACTCAAAAATATATAGATGAAATAACCAAGGACGCCAGGTTTGCCGACATGAATTTTAAAAGAAGTGAAGGTACCGGTAACGCTTTTCCTAAACTGTCTGTAAAGTCTCGTACCGAAATTGTAAGTGCTCATTTGGGAGAAGATGATGTAAATCCAAATGTGATGACTGGTAAATATTTGCCAGTCGAAGAATTGCACAAATGGATTCACAGCGATAAAGAATTTTATATTGTAGACATGCGCAATGACTACGAGCATTCAGTTGGATTTTTTAAAGATTCTATTTTACCGCCACTAAAAAACTTCCGTGATTTGCCAAAAATTTTGCCAACGCTTGCGCACCTAAAAGATAAAACAGTGGTTACGGTTTGTACCGGAGGAGTTCGTTGTGAGAAAGCCTCTGGGTTTTTGGTTAAACACGGCTTCAAGGATGTTTATCAACTCCACAACGGAATTGTGTCTTATATGGAAAAGTATCCAAACGAAGATTTTTTGGGGAAGCTTTATGTTTTTGATGGGCGAGTAACTATGGGTTTTAATACTCCTGATAAAGAGCCTGTGGTAGTAGGGAAATGCCGAAAATGCGGGGTGAGTAGCGAACACTTTGTAAATTGCTTCCAGCCAAGTTGTCATGATCACTTTATTTGTTGTGAAAAATGTTTGAGTAAGAACGGTCAAGCATTTTGTAATTGGAAATGTGCTTTTATCAAAAAGATGCGAGATACTTTTCCAATTTTTAGGCACAGTGTAAAGAAAAAGAAGGATTAACTGGTTTAGTTGTCATTCTGAGTAAAGCGAAGAATCCCTCTTGTCCGAACGAAAGGGATCCTTCACTCCGTTCAGGATGACAGCTTCAAATTATATGAAGATAATATCTGGAATAGTAATAGAAGGAAAAAAGAAGGGTAGAGAATTGGGTTTTCCGACCGCCAATATTATTTTATTAGAAAAAATGGATGGTGGAATTTATGCTGGCAAAACAATTATTTCTGACAAAGAGTATTTGGGAGCGATATTTGTTTATCCGGGAGGAGATCTATTTGAAGTGCATATTTTGGATTTCGAAGGAGATTTATACGGGCAGGCGTTAAAAGTTCATGTAGGAGAAAAAGTAAGAGATTCCAAACAATTTGATAACGAAGAAGAGTTGAAGGTGCAGATTGTGGCGGATATTGATTATATTAAAAACTTAAAGTTTTAAGTATGTTTACAGGTATTATAAAGAAAACTTCTGTTATAAAAGATTTATATAAGAAAGGTGAGAACCTGTTTGCTTCTGTTACTAAAGAAAAAGATTGGCCAGTAGAACTTGGGCAAAGCATTTCTATAAATGGTGTTTGTTCAACTGTAAAAAGTTTTGATAAAACAAGTTTTTTGGTGGAGTGGATGCCAGAGACCTTGAAAAAAACCAGTGTAAATAGTTTTAAAAAAGGCACAATGGTAAATTTGGAAACAAGTTTGAATATGAGCACCATGTTAGATGGTCATATTGTGCAGGGGCATGTAGATACGGTGGGTAAGGTGATAGAAATTAAACCAAAGAAAGATTCTAGAGTTATAAAAATAAAATTGCCGGCCAAATTTATGAAGTTTATTGCCGACAAAGGCTCGGTGGCAGTAGATGGTATAAGTTTAACCGTAGTAGATACTGGTCGAGATTGGTTTACAGTATCGCTTGTTAGCTACACAATTTCTCATACCAATTTTTTAAATACCAAAAAAGGCGATCTAGTAAATATAGAAACAGACGTGTTAGCGAAGTATATACACAAATTATTGAAGAAGTAGTTTTTAGAGCGCCAAATCGGCAATATCTTTTTTGTATTTATCGGCCTGAGCCATTACGTTGTCGCCATAGAAACGATAACGAGTATTGGTTCCTCCGGAGAAGTAGCGCATTGCTGCTTTCCATTCACCATCACGTGTGCCATCGGCACCGTTGTTTTTTAATAATAGCGCGGCACCCATAAATGCATCTCGGATATCCCAAGGATCGGCTGGTTTTTTGCCTGTAATGGCGCTAACTTTGTCTTTGTAACCTATCCAAGTGGAAGGAATAAATTGAGCTGGACCCATAGCGCCACCCCAACCAAGCTGGGAGCCGTCTTTGTTTTTCATAGGGCAGGATACTGGAGTAACATCTGGATCACGGCCAAGTTCTTCTACGATTTTTACAAATGGCTCTTGGTCGCGAGTTGGTTTCATAATTACCTTCCAGCCTTTTTCAGGTGGATCGCCTGGGCGATTGCAGGTGCCGACATTTTTGCCCAAGTTTGATTCTTGAGTAAGGATAGCAAGAAGAAAAGCAGCCGATACGCCGGTTTGTTTGTCTGTGGACTCCGCTATTTCTACTGCTTGGCCAAAAGTAATTTGGGTGCCTACGCCTAATAGTTCGTAGATGCGGCTTCGTATTTGGGCTGCATGTTTTTTGCTATCTTGGAGAAGGTTTTGGAATGTGGTTTCCAAGCCCTTTGTTTGCTCTAGTAGTTGGCTTTGCTCTTGGAGTTTGCCGCCCAGAGCGTTTTGTTGAATTTTTACAACACTAAGCAGTTTTTCGGCGTCATCTTGCTGGTCTTCGAAGTCTACTTGTTGCTGGCCTAGCTTTTTTTGTATTCCCTTTGATTCTTGTACGAGGTCATTTATAGAGGTAGACAACTTTTCGTAATTAGTTGCTTCTATAAAAGCTTTGTTTAGGCCGCTCTCTGCAAGAATATTAAGCAAAAATAAATCATTATCTTTTTGTTGCATTATGCGCAAGAGTTTGGCCAGCTCTATTCGTAAGTGGGCAATTTTTGCTTTGTTTACATCTATAGCTTTGGAAGTTTTAACTAGCTTGGTTTCTAGATCGTTTATTTTTACATTGGTAGATTTTATCTGTAGACGGAGTCTGGCTTCTTCGTTTTTAAGCTGTTTGATTTTATTGGCCAGAGTATTTTTTTCGCCTTTGGTAACGCTTAGTTGTTTTTCTAGTTCAGTAATTTGGTTTTCTATTGCAGTTAGTTCTGTTTCTAGTTGCTTACGTGTTTCTGTGTCGGTTTGGGCATAAACTTTTATACAAAAAACCACGCCAATTAGCGTTAGGATTAAAGCAAACTTTTTAAAGTGTGGAAACATACTGCTTATATATAACTATACCCATTTGGTGAGCTTTCGTTACTGATAGAATATCAGTTTCGGTGCTATTTTTCAACGGCAACAAGGCAATATTTAATGATTTTTGTTTCGTAGACAGTCGCAAGCTTTCTTGTTATAGTATGGTAGTTATTTATGGGTTTATGTTGATTTTGGCAGTGGCTTATTTTTTACTTTTTACCTGTGTAGCTTTGCATAATTTTCGCTGGGCTATTTTTGCTTTTATCCTCTTACTACCTTCGTATCTTATACGTTTTGATGTTTTTTATTTTAAAAAGATAGTTTTTCCTTCCACAGTTTTGGAACTGTCTTTTGGGGCGATTTTCTTGGTTTGGCTTATCAAATATAGTAGGACAGATTGGTCAAAAATTTGGGCTATAGCCAAAAAACATATCTGGTTCTTTGTCGCCTTTGATTTATTTTTTATATCCTCTGTAGTGAGTATTTTTGTTAGTGATATGCCCATACCATCGCTGGGCGAGTGGCGCGCGTTTTTCTTGGAGCCAATGATTTTCTTTTTAATTTTAATTGGAAGAAAGGAAATTTTTAAAACAAAAGATTTATTTTTGGCTTTGGCTTTTTCTACCCTGAGTATTAGTGTTTTTGCAGTTGCGCAAAAGTTTACTGGTTGGGGGATAGCTACGCCAGAATGGTCGGCTGCAGCCACACGACGAGTAACTGCGTTTTTTAGTTCCCCCAATGCAGTTGGTTTGTATCTGGCACCTGTTTTTATGTTAATAGTCGCAGTAATAGCTTCTTATGGACGAGACATTAAAGGTTTATTACGACGTCCATCGTATTTGGGGATTGTTGCGACAGCACTTTTTTGTGTATTAGCCATAACGTTTACCAAATCTCAGGGTACGTGGATAGGTTTGGGTGCGGGAATGCTGACATTTTTGTTTTTTGTAGATTATAAAAAATTGGCTATTGCTTTGGCTGTGGCTGGTGCAGTGTTTGCTTTGGTGGTGCCATCTATGCGACAGGCAGTCTTGTTTCAAGACCAAGCAAATCAGAATCGCCTAAGACTTTGGGGTTACTCCTGGACATTTTTGGAAGCATCTCCAAAAAACTTTGTTTTGGGTACAGGAGTGCGTCAGTTTTTTAGAAAAATACAAAAACCGTACTATGACAAGTATGTTATGGAGCGACTTATCTATCCGCATAATATATTTCTTAATTTTTGGACAGAGATCGGTTTGGTGGGCATGCTAGCAGTTATGGGGGTACTTGCCTATGTTTTTTGTTTGGCAAATAGAATCAGAAAAAATAATAAATTAATTGGAGCTGGGCTTATGTCTGCGCTTGTTGTTTTGGTAGTGCATGGGCTAGTCGATGTGCCTTATTTTAAAAACGACTTAGCGTTTTTGTTTTGGATTTTAATGACGACGGTGTTTATCTTGTATGAAAATATATATAAAAGCGAAGCCGAACTCATACGAGGATAAAGTAGAAAAGATAGATGATACGCATTTTGTAGTGGCAGTAAAAGAGCCACCGCAAAATGGGTTGGCCAACAAAGGCATATGCAGAACCTTGGCAAAATATTTTGAGGTATCGCAATCAATGGTGGTGGTAAAAAAAGGATTTACGAGTAAAAATAAAATTATTGAGATATTGTGATTTACATTAATCCACCTTTTGTAACTACAACTCATCACCCCATTTTGTCAGCAAAAACATCTTTGCCGCTTTCTTTAGTAGAAAGCGGCGGAAAGAATCGCTCACGGTGGAAACTATCGGATAATTTATGACTCATTGTCTCTTCCGCCCTAAACTCGCTTGCGAGCTCAAGCATAGGGCGGATTCCGCCAAGGAACCGTTCCAATTCACCTATAAATTGCACCGCTAGTTTCCAATGTTCGCCTAGACAATCGACGGACAACGGCTCGCTATCCGAGCATATGGCGAGCGATGCTACTGGCCACGGTGAGGGTGAGCAGTGCCTTCTTTAAGGCACAGGTAGTCATAAGGTAGTTTGCTGATTGACTACCTGAGCGAACCTGAGCCGATTGGCAGTAGCGGAGTGAGACATCAGCTCGGAAACTTTTCCCTCCAGCTTTTGGTTACAAAAGGTGGAAAACGTACTTCTACTAAAGAAGTGACAAGTAAAAGGTTTTTGGTTCCAAAAGGTGGAAATGAGGGTTTGTTAAAAAGAAAAAGATTTAAATTTTAATTGAAATAGTATGGATAAAGTATATAAAGACTCGCTCAAGCTCCACAAAAAATTCCATGGAAAATTGGAATTGAAAAGTAAAGTACCAATAAAAAATAAAGCAGATCTTTCTCTTGCTTATACTCCAGGAGTAGCGCAGGTATGCCGTGAAATTGGCAAAGACAAAAGTTTGGCGCGTGAATATACTATAAAGAAAAATACCGTAGCTGTAATTTCTGATGGCTCGGCAATTTTGGGTTTGGGAAATCTGGGCCCAGAAGCAGCTATTCCAGTAATGGAAGGTAAGGCTGTGCTATTTAAAGAGTTTGGGGGAGTGGATGCGTTTCCAATTTGTTTGGATACTCAGGATACGGAAGAGATTATTAAAACTGTAAAATATTTGGCGCCGGTATTTGGTGGTATAAATCTAGAAGATATCTCTGCGCCAAGATGTTTTGAAATAGAAGAAAGATTAAAAAAGGAAATGTCTATTCCGGTAATGCACGACGATCAGCACGGTACAGCGGTGGTGGTGCTTGCTGCTATGATAAATGCGTTAAAGATAAAAAGATTAGATAAAAGCAAGGCTAAAGTAGTAATTAGCGGCGCGGGTGCAGCAGGTACAGCTGTAGCCAAAATTTTGATGAACTATGGTTTTAAAAATGTATCTGTTTGTGATAGCAAAGGTTTAATTTACAAAGAGAGAGGGGATTTAAATAATGCAAAGTTGGACTTGGCTATTCTTACCGGCGCCAGCGCAGTACCGGATATTAGTCTAAAGGGTGTGTTGAAAAATACGGATGTATTTATTGGGGTAAGTGGTCCAAATATCATAACTCGTGCCGAAGTGAAGAGTATGAATGCAAAGCCGATTATTTTGGTGCTCGCCAATCCGGTGCCGGAAATTATGCCAGATGAAGCTAGGGCAGGTGGCGCATTTATTATTGGTACTGGCAGATCCGACTTTCCTAATCAAATAAATAATGTGTTGGCCTTCCCGGGAATATTTAGAGGGGCGTTGGATAATAAAGTAACTCAGATTACAGAAGAGATGCTGGTAAAAGCGGCCAAGAATTTGGCAAACTATGTAAAGAAACCAAGCAGAGAAAATATTTTGCCAAAGCCGTTTGATAAAGGTGTGGCCAAGGCGGTGGCTAAAGCCATTAGGTAATAATTATAAACTTAGTTAAAACAAAAAACCAAGCACAAGACTTGGTTTTTTGTTTTATGTTTGGATTAATTTTATACTTCTGATTTTGGCGATTCTATTTCTTGTTCTTGCAGAGAGGTATTTTTATTTTTTCTCAACGAGAATAGGCTCATACTAAATAGTAGGGTAGAGGTAGTAGCAGAAACCATGCAGTATATACACAAAGCTTTGATAACAAATATTTGTAGATATACGAATCGTGCGGAGACTAAGAATCCAAAGAAAGTAAGAATATTTGCGAGAAGGAAAAATGTTCTGTTTTTACTCTCTAGGTATATAGCGGTAAGTAATAAAACAGACAGGTAATAAAGAGATCCTGCCAACGCTACAGGTTGTCCAAAAAACAAAGAGTAGTGGCTAGTAGTTACTTGTTCGCAACCTTTTAGGATGGCACAGGTAACTGGCGCGCCTATAAAATATTTTACCGTTAGGTAGGTAGCGTCGGCAAAACCAATGGCCGCTAATCCTAAAAAGGCAAAAAGGAAAAGATTAGAGGGTGCCACCAGCTGCTTGGAGAATGCTTCTAAATTCTTCATAATTTCTTGGGTTTTGTATTTTTTTATTATTTAAGAAAAAGCTAGGTGTGCCGTCTACTTCGCTGCTGCCGCTTTGGTAGTCTGTATTAATTTTTGTTTTGGCTTTGGCAGAGGTAAGATCCGTTTTGTATTTGGCCATATCTAATCCCAATCTTTCTGCATAGGCGGCAAATGCTTCTTCGGCAGAGGTGGAGCGAGACCAAATACTTTGATTTTCAAATATTAGGTCATGCATTTCCCAGAATTTACCTTGTTCTCCGGCTGCTTCGGCTGCTTGGGCAGCTGGTCTGGCACCTTTGTGTTGTGGTAATGGGAAATGTCTGTAAACGAAGGAAACATTTTTAAAATCAGCTGCTAACTTTTTTATTGTCGGGTAGTAGGCTCCGCAGGCTGGGCATTCAAAATCAGCATATTCTATGACGGTGATTTTCGCATCTTTTAGTGGTGCTCCTTTTACCCAATCAGTTTCATTGGCTGCTTTTACAGATCCACCAACAAATTCCGGACCTTTTTCTCTGGAAGCCAAAAATATCATGGCGGCGATAGTGCCACCAACAAATAATGTAATGAAAGACCAGAGGATTATAGATGTCATTCTTTTTTTGTTTTTTTCCTCCATTTGTCTGTTCACTTTTTCTTCATGTTTTAATTCTTGGCGTTCTCTTTTGCTTAGGTTTTGTTCGTTTTGGTCCATACAGGGAACTATTTATGTAAATTAGTATACTACTCTATGTAGTACTTAAATTATATTGGAAAATAAATAAAAGGTCAATATGCGAAATGAGTGAATGAAATAATTAAACGCTTTTAATTATTTTTGAGCGAATGAGAATATATGCGGCGAAGCCCCTATAACGGTTTTATACAATTTAGGCCCATCTTTTTTATGATTAAAGATGGGCCAAGCCAGTTTATTCACAGACGCGACCTTCTTCACTGGCCTCAAATGAGGTGGATGGGCAGCGACAGCTATTGTAGAAGCTACCCTTACACCACACCGTGTCGTGAGGAGGGCAAGTATTATTTTGTTCGCACAGGGTAATGATATCTATTGGTTGGACAATATTTCTATCCCTATAGGACATAATTGAGTCGCTAGGTCTATGGTCTAGGCCTAGAGCATGGCCGATTTCGTGTGCAGAAGTAGGCACATCAATATTTTCTGGATTATCAAAAATAATTTTTGCGGGTGTTCCGCCCATGTAGCAGGCTCTACGTACACTGCCTTCTACGATACAACCGTTATCCTCTATCTGTAGGTAAATAGGTGTGTTTGCCGCATTTTCTGGTACATCATCTACAGAAAAAACAATTACTGCCTTTGGTCTAGACACTTCGGCAAAGTGGTTAAACCAATCATCTATGCCTGCAGTAAATATTACCAGTCTGTCTGAGAGACAAGTATCCTCTGGCGTGTGATCGCAATCTTTGAAAAAACTATAATCTACCACGAAATATATTGGTTCATTTAGATTAATCCCGTCTTGGGCATGCTTCCTGTTTGCATACCAGATAGGAACACAAATTAGAAGGTCAAGCAAAATAATTACTAGAGCTGTGGCGATTTTTTTGGCGCGCATGCTGTACTCCTCTACGCGTCTTTTCGCGCTGTGAATTGTAAATGTACTGCTCTTTTTAGATTAACATATTTGTTCATTTATTACACTATATATTTTGTATAATTAAAGAACACTTCGGCTTGGCCGAAGTGTTAACCCCCTTTATACGTCATTTTTTATTGAGCCTGCGCAAGGTGAGGCGAATTGCAGAATCGTACAAGGATTGAGAATTAACCCGGGTATCCTTACCAGTCTCTTTGTGTTTATCAAACGTTCCTTTGATTTTACCGCCCTGTTCATAAACGGCGTAATCAATCACGCCATCTAGGTTATTATCCCCGATTGTATATGTCTTGAAATCTTCTTTTGAGCGGTAGAATGTTTCGGCTATAACATCTACGCTTTCCGGCACGTCATCTTTGAGATTAATATAGATGGTGTAATCAATCCCCATGTATGACAAGTAGTAGCTTGGCTTGGCACTGTCGGGAGAAGCTTCGCGAACTAGTTTGATAAGCTTAACCAGATCCTTTTGTTCAGCCGCATTGGCCGTGTAAGGATGCGAGAGTAGTAGGCTAAAAAGAAAGAACAAGATGATTTTGGCAGAACGATTCATAACACCTCTCCTTGGAGGAGTTTCCTCGTTAAATGTCTGTGTTTAAATTTACACTATATATGTAAATATGCAAATGAAGTTAGTGTATTTTTTTACCGCCTTTTTGTTTTGGCATTTTGGAAAATAGAGGCATATACATATCTTCGGCAATATCTATAAGCAGTTCTTTGCTATTTGTTTTTTCACAAAAGGTAATAGGTGGTTGCTCAATAATAGCTAGCGGATGGCGTTCTCTACCTTCGCCCATTACTAGTACTGCTGCTGTAGCCAAACTATCGGCAATATCCGTGCGAGAGAAATGAAATTTACGACCAAAAATATCTGGTGTACCGATATAGCTTTTTATTCCGCGAAAGCCAGCATAACCAAGAGCTACGCCAGTAACGCCAGAGCGTAAAGGCATAAGCCGACTATCGGTAATAAGCACGCCCAAGTTTTTAACTTTAAATTTTTTCTGTAGTTGTTTGCGCAAAACAGATGCCACTTTAAAACTATTTTTTGGCAAAAGAATTATTTTTCCATTTGCATTGGATTCATCTATCCCAGCCGAAGACATTACCATGCCGTCTTTAATAGTTAACCAAGTATATTTGGTATGCATGGCAAATTCGCTCTCGGCGCGGATTAGTTTTACTCTAGTTTTTTCGTTTTTTATGATGGCTGTACGATTTTCGGCCAGAGCTACTATTTTGGAAGTTATTATTACCACAGATTTTTCTGGGAGCTTTTTTATATAGTGGGTAACAAAATTAAATAGATTTTCTCCTTCTTTAAATATGCGGGTTTTTATTGGTTTAACTAACATAAAGTGGTTAAGTAGGTAATAGCCTGTGTTGAGTATATGCCTATAGGTATAGGTTTGACAAGGTGTCTATTTTGGAGTAAAGTTGGTTGTTATCCGATAATAATAGGATATACCGTCATTCCTTTTTTGGTTTTTAACTAGGTAGAAGCTAGAAATGGATTGAAGGTATAATAAACCGTAATGTCCCGACTGGTTTGTCGGGGAAGGGAGAAGTTTGATGCTGGAACTTGGTACGCTGGAAGGATTTTTGCAGTATCACGATATGTTCGTGGTAAAAGATGTTGGTCTTACCTTGCAAGAAGGGGTAAGGTTGAAGCCTCGTCCTTGTCTGAAGGAGGATCAGTACGAGATCCATGGTAACGAAGTGTGTCAGCGAGCCGTTGAGCTCAAGGGCAACCGCAGTCTCGCCGACGGTTTCTATTTGCGTGACAACCAAGACAGTATGCTCGGAGAGTTTCCCGAGTTCATTTATATCTTGCTGCCAGGCACCTTGTTGCGTGGTTCGGACGGAAAAGACTACATGGCACAGTTGTATTACGACGGCGATCGTTGGAGTATCACGTGTCTGTTGTTCGACTACAAGCACGACAGGGATGATTACCTGGCGTGCAACGACAAGTAGTGAACTGGTATCGTTCTTCAATAAGTGTCCTCGCTTTGCTTTTGCCTAACTAGGCGAATGGTAAAGTGAGGCTTTTTAATATAAAAAATATTAGGTAAACAAAAAACCGCCAGCTAGGCGGAATTTTTATTTTAATTATATTCGTCCGTTATATTCTTTTCGGCGTATCCAGTATATGCCAAGGATAGTAATAAATATGCTGATACCGACCACGATTGTAAAGGCGTGTGGTGAATCGGCAAAGGGAAGCGGTACGTTCATTCCGTAAAGGGTACCCACCAGGGTTGGCATCATCAGAATAAGGGTAATTTTGGTAAGCCAGTTAACGGTGCGGGTAAGGTTGTTGGAAATAAGAGAGCTAAGCGCGCTGCGGATGTCTTCTACGATATGGCCATATACCTTGGCTACTTCTAATGCTTGTCGCATTTCGTGAGTGGCGTCATCAAGTAGTTCTTGGTCGTCTTCACTTTCCATAAATCCGCGGCGGCGGGCAATTTTTTCTACTACGATATAGTTGGAGCGAAGGGAAGCGTCAAAGTATACAAGGGATTGTTCGATATTTAATAAATCAACGATCTCTTTGTCCATTACAGATAATCGGCGTTCGGATAGTGGAATTTGTAAACGGTTGTGTAAATCACGCAAGTAGCGAAGATATATTTTGGCTGTTAGCAAAAGCATCTTGGTAACAAACTGTGGCTGGCGCTCTGTATCTATAATATGATTATTGGAAATATTTTTTATTTTTGATTCAAGATATTTGATAACGTCATTTTTCTTGGCGCTAATTGTGACTATGCACTGCTCTGTAAGCAATATACCAAGAGGAGTAACAGAATATTTAACTTCGGTACCCTCGCTTTCTTTGTTTGAGGTGGTGCTAATTAGTGGTGTTTGTATAAGCAAATAAAAAACACCATCTAGTTTGTCTAGTTTTGGCACTTCGTTTATATCGCGTACATCTGCGATTACTTCGTCTGGGATTTTGATTAGCGGGGCAAGCACAGCTACGTCTTCTTCGGTTGGCTCTACCAGATTAATCCAAACCCCAGTTATATTTTTTATGTTTTGCTTAGATAGCTCTATTGCTTTTGCTTGGCCATCGTGAATTTTGTGAATACTAAACATATTTGTAATATATAACTACTTTAGTATACCTAAAAGATTGGGAATTATCAATCTTCTTTTAATAATATAATCTTGACGGGGGCCATTTTTTGTGTTATATTCAACGGTCAACGAATCCGCTAGTTGGCACCTCAAGCTTGAGGATTTTGCGGAAATATTCACACCCACGTTTCACGGAGAGTTCCATGAAAGCTCGTCTCGTTCGCAAGCACTTCGTCCAGTTCCTGTATTCCGGCTCGTTCTTCAGCGAGGACTCGTCCAAGGAGGTGGCTGAGCGCAACCCATCCAAGGTCGAGGTTCCGCAGGGCGCTTTCTGCTTCTCGTTCTACGACCAGATCGTCGGCGTGGCTATCGAGAACGGCAAGGAGATTCCGGTCAGCAGTGGTATGCTCGACAAGTCGTCGAATTACTACTATGGCGGGAAGGTCTACACGGTCGCGAGGCTCAAGAAGGAGTTCCCCAATGACAAGACCCTCATCTCCAACATCGAGGGCAACGGCTACAAGCGGGCGATCAGGTGCCGTACCGGCAACTGGCAGCCCTTCGAGAACGGCGACGTCTTCATCGAGGAGAAGGTGGCCTGACTGAGGAGGCTGAGAGAGGCCTGATGTTCGACGGGAGTGGTGCTACGTGCGCCATTCCCACCATTTCTTATTTTCGTCAAACTACTTGGTGAAAAAAAGAAATTTAAAAATTTAAAAGTCTCCGATTGTCGGGGCAGTGGCCTTGGCTTCGACTAAAATGTTTTTCCAAACATTTTGTTTAGCCACCCGTCCGAACGGATTCATCCGGGCGGGCCGCCTCGCGGTTGTGTTCGCTCGCCTGCGTCGCTAAACATCGCTCTGGCGTTCAAGTCCCACCGCAAGCAAAGCAGTTTGCTTGCTCTACCACTTCCTCAAAATAAAACTCATCTTATGCAGATGAGTTTTATTTTATGTCGGGGTAGTGGGACTTGAACCCACAATCCTCTGGTCCCAAACCAGATGCTCTAGCCAATTGAGCCATACCCCGTTGTTTTTCCCTGGTGCCGCGGGTCAGAGTCGAACTGACCACGCCAGCCTCTTCAGGGCTGCGCTCTACCGATGAGCTACCGCGGCTTGTGTAGCAACTTGTGGACCCTATCGGGCTTGAACCGATCACCCCCGCGTTGCAAACGCGGTGCTCTACCAAATGAGCTAAGGGCCCATAAAAAAGTAAAAATATTCTACCAGTTGTTAACAAAGAAGTCAACTGGTGCTATAATAATTTTGGCTTAAGATGAGTTTTTAATTCATTTACTTTAATTTAAATATGGGAGAATTATTATTAATAGCACGAGTAGTGATAGCGATGTTTTTGGGAGGAGTGCTAGGGCGACAGAGACAACAAATGGGTAAATGGGCAGGTATAAGAACCTATGCTTTGGTAAGCGGTGGCTCGGCTTTATTTACGGTGTTGTCGCTAACTGCCTTTGGTACAGATACGGCCAGAGTAGCAGCAGGTGTAGTTACGGGCATTGGTTTTTTGGGTGCAGGTACTATTTTGCATAAAGAAAATAGAGTAGAGGGACTAACTACTGCTGCCGGACTTTGGATGGTTTCGGCCATCGGTATGGCAGTTGCTTTGGATTTGTTTATATTGGCCGCATTCTCTACTTTGCTAGCGTTGTTTGTATTTATTTTTGATGATAAAAAAATGGGGGTAATAAAAAGTGTTTCTAAAAACGAAGATGATTAATAAAAGATTTCAGTAGAAAAAAATTGGATTAAAATATTGATCAAACTATAATCTAATACATAAACAAAAAATAATCCGTAAGGATTATTTTTTGTTTTGAATATAATTACTCCTCTGTTGGTGGAGGAACTTCGCCTTCGTCTGGGGCTTCTTCATCTGGAGCATCGCCTCGTTCTACTATTTCCCAAATATCTTTGGAGACAGATTTCATTACTTTAGAATTCTCTCTCAAGAATTTCTTGGCAGTTTCTCGGCCCACACCCAATTTTTCTTCTTTGTAGCTGTAAGAGTTTCCTGATTTATTTATTACTTTGTAAACTACGCCATTGTCTAGCACATCGCCAGATACAGAAATACCTTCGTTGTACATGATGTCAAATTCACAAGTACGGAAAGGGGCAGCTACTTTATTTTTTACTACTTTGGCTTTTACGCGGTTGCCGATAATCTTGTCGCCCTGTTTAATTTGAGCGGCACGGCGAACCTCGATGCGGATAGAAGAATAAAATTTAAGCGCATTGCCGCCAGTAGTTGTTTCTGGATTTCCAAAGACAATACCGATTTTCATTCTGATCTGGTTGATAAAGATTACTACAGTTTTGGATTTACTAATAATACCGGTAAGTTTGCGTAGAGCCTGACTCATAAGTCTAGCTTGCAAACCCATATGAGAATCACCCATGTCGCCTTCGATTTCGGCTTTAGGAACCAAAGCGGCCACAGAGTCTATAACAATTACATCTACCGCATTGGAACGCACAAGAGTTTCTACTATATCCAGCGCTTGTTCGCCGGTATCTGGTTGAGAGATTAATAATTCATCTACTTTTACGCCAATTTTTTTGGCATAGTCTGGATCTAGAGCATGTTCGGCATCTACAAAGGCTGCAATGCCGCCCAATTTTTGTACTTCGGCTACGATATGTTGTGCCAAAGTGGTCTTACCACTAGCTTCTGGTCCGTAAATTTCTATGATACGTCCGCGTGGTACTCCGCCTACTCCGAGAGCAATATCTAGGGATAAACATCCGGTAGGTACTGCATCCACTTCCATGGTTTTAGATTCTCCGAATTTCATTATAGCCCCATCTCCGAACTTACTTTTAATCTGTTCTATAGCGCTTTCTGCTGCCTTCAATTTCTCCTTTACCTCCTCGGATATTTTTGCCATACGGTTGTTTTGAATTAAGAATTAAGAATTAAGAATCATGAATTTGCCTTTTGGCGGTATGTTGTTTTTCATAATTCCTTATTCATACTTCCAGTTATCAAAAGTTCGATTCTGTGTTTTTTATAGTTAGGGTAGGTGATTTTACTATTATATGTCTGGTTATAGTAGTGGTTTTTCCGTGTTTTTTGATTGCTGATATAGTAATGGTATTTAATCCGTTTGACAAGTCTATTGGAACTTCGAATCTGCCCTGGTTGTTGGCCATTGCTTCTTTGCCATTTACAGTTAGGCGAACTTCTTTTTCTGTTTCACCTTGAACGAGAGTAACTGGTTTATTGGAAATAGATCCGTCTACAGGAGTAAAGACAGAAAGTTTGGGTGGTTGCAGGACGCCGTTTACTTGCCAAACAAGGTAGCTAACAAAACCAACTACCAAAACACTTATAGTGATGTATCTAAAAATATTGGATAAAGAGTTTAGAGGCCAAAATCTAAGCACACGAAGAGGGTGAGCGGGGGAGTAGTTATTTAAATCTGATTCTTGAGAAAATTGATAAAGCACGCTGGCCGGATTTAGCTTTAGCATTTCTGCATATTCGCGTACATATGCCAAACGGTGTGCTTTGGCCTGAGGAAGTTCTTTAAAACGAGCCGCTTCAATGGCTTCTAAATATTTGAGAGGAATTCTAGTTTTTTTAAAAACATCTTCCAAAGTTAGGTTTTGTTGTTCGCGCGTTTTTTTTAAACGTTCACCTACTCTGGTTAATGGTTCTAGATTTTTTATACAGAAAACGGTCATAGATTTTTTTTAACTGTCATTCTGAACGGAGTGAAGAATCCCTTGCATTATGAATTTATTATTAAATATAATATTCGCTGTAGCGGAGTTTAAGGGATCCCTCGACTTCGCTACGGCTCCGCTCGGGATGACAAGTTGATGTAGTAAATTTATAAAATATCCTTTTCTTCTTCGGGAATTGGGTCATCAAATACTGGTGCACCACCAGAGTTTAGACTCTGTTCATTTTCTGGAATGTCGTCTGATTCAGTTGGGCGCATATGTTCGGTAAATAACTCTCTTGGTTTGGCGCCATCGGCTGGTCCTACTATACCAGCTTCTTCTAGTTCATCCAATAGTCTGGCTGCGCGAGCGTAGCCCACTCTCATGCGACGTTGTAAAAGAGAGGCGCTAGCTTTGCCGGATTCTATTATAATTTTTTTGGCTTCATCAAATAGTGGATCAACATCGTCATTTGATCCGCCAAACATATTTATAGTTTCGCCTACTTTATTATTTTTGGAAGTTATAGAATCATCGTAGACTGGAGGTTCGTCTCCTTTCAAATGATCTATTACTCGTTTCATTTCTTCTTCAGAAACAAATGCGCCCTGTATGCGTTTTGGTTGAGACATTTCGGCGCTTAAAAATAACATATCACCTCGGCCCAATAATTTTTCTGCGCCAGAGGAATCCAAGATAGTACGTGAATCAACAAGCGAAGGAACAGAAAAGGCAATGCGGCCAGGAATGTTGGCTTTCATAAGACCTGTAATTACTTCCATGCTTGGGCGCTGGGTGGCAACAATTAAATGAATACCAACTGCACGCGCCATTTGCGCCAGGCGAATAATTCCAGCCTCTACTTCGCTTGCTGCCATGGCCATAAGGTCGGCCAATTCATCTATAACAAACACTATAAAAGGCATTGGTTCAGCGGCGGATTTATTATATGAACCAATATCACGTTTGCCTGCGTCGGCTAGAACTGTAAAGCGCCTATCCATTTCACCAATACACCACTTTAAAGCATTTACAGTTTTGGCCGCGTCAGTAATTACCGGGGTAAGTAAGTGAGGAATGCCATTGTACATAGTAAGCTCTACGCGTTTTGGATCTACCATAATCATGCGCAGAGTGGCGGCGGTGTTTTGATAAAGTAAACTTAGTAAAACGGTATTGATACAAACAGTTTTACCGGAGTTGGTGGAACCAGCGATAAGCAAGTGTGGCATTTTGAGCAGATCGGCAAACCAAACTTTTCCGGCTACGTCTTTGCCAAGAGCAATCATCATCTGGTGACTATCTGGATTTTTGAATTCCGGACTCTCTAACAATTCGCGCAAAGTTACCATAGCTACTTTTTGGTTTGGTACTTCTATACCAACCAAAGATTGGCCTGGAATAGGCGCTTCTATACGTATTGGGTGGGCGGCCAGAGCGAGAGACAGGTCATTACCTAAAGTAGTAATTCGGGTAAGTTTGATACCCTTGGCTGGCTTAAGTGAATATTGGGTAACGGTAGGACCAACGCGAACTTCGCCCATATCTACTTCTATACCAAAGTTGAGCAGGGTGTCGTGAATAAGAGTAGCGTTGCCTTTTATATCTCCGGAAGTTGGTTTGGTTTTGGAAGTGTACAACAAATCTATTGGGGGCAAGTCGCGAATAATTGGTTTGGGTGGTTTTTGTATCTCCATTTTTTCTTCCACAAAATCTTCTTCTGGTTCAACAGTGTCTTCTTCGGGTTCATTTTCTTCTGCGGCTGATTTTGCCAAGCTGCGTTGTTGGAAAATTCTTTTTTCTTCTGCTTCCACTGCTTCTTGTTCGCTCATTTCTGTTTCGCTATCTTCTTGGTAGTCGCCTTTTATTTGGAAAGCAACGGATTCTTTTTTAAATGATGCAAAAAAAGCGATAATTTTTTGTCCGAACCAGCCGAGTAGTAAAAAGAATTTTTTGTGTAGGTCTACAATCTGGGCTAGGGAAGTGTTGAATAAAAATATAATACCGATAAGCAGGAATGCAACAAGAAGCATGGTGGCACCCCAATAACCAAGATATTGGTTTAGAAACCAAGCAGGGAGATAGCCAATTAATCCACCGCCATATCCTTGGGTAGCCAAGTCAAACATTTCGTCTGGCGGTTTTTGTAAATGCACTATGGCGTTGAATCCCAAAATAAATAAAATTGATCCGAGCCAATGAGTGGCGCGGTATTCGTATTCCAGATCTTTTACAATCAGAATGCCAACCAAGATTAAGATGATAGGGAATATGTAGCGTACTTGGCCAAAAGTAATGGCAAGAAGTGAGTCTATAAATTGGCCGGCCACTCCAGCCAAAGAAAAAAAGCTAAGAGCAGACAAACCGCCAATTATAAATAACAAAATAGCGACAAGACCGCGGCTGATATCTGGATTTAGGTTTACTCTTTCCGAAATAGTTGGTTTACGAAGTCTTGGTCTTCCCATATGATTTAACGAAATCATGCCGGGCAACGTCCATTGAAGCCCGGCCTATTTAAATTATTACAGCTCCTAATATTTACTGGTATGCTTTGTTGGCTATTGTAGCATAATTTTTTGTTAGGATAAAGGTATAAATTGACGTGAATTGCAAAGTTTGCATTTTTTTATCCAAATGGTAGGATTCAGTAATCAACCAATGGGGGTGGTGTCATGCCCGATCGGTCAAATGTTGTTTCAATTCACAAGTATCCTAGGTCAGAGGATTTTGAGAATTGGGAAAACAAGGTAGTTTGTCCTACAGAAGTTACCTCGTTTAAGGGCTTCAAGAATAAACGGTGCAGATCTCGCTGTAAGCATATTCGGCATCGTATGAGCAAAACCGAGTTTGTAGTGTTCTGCTCTGTTACTCTTTTTTCCTTTGTTCTGTTTGGGTTTCTTGTCCATGCTGCGGTTTTAGCGAGTGGCAAAGTTGCGGAGATAGTATTATACTTTCTATGGCTGATGGTTATTGCCAGTACAATAGCAACCTGGTCTATGATTTCGTATATTAGGGTCGTTGGCCTAAAAGAAACAACGCACCATCGCACTTGTTACTTTCAACAGAAGCTATCTTCTCGGCAGTAGCTTGGAGTTAATCCTGGCTTTGTCGAGACCTTTTCTTTATATAAAAATATTTTGTATAGAGACAAACAAAACATCCCCGAATCTGGGGATTTTTTGTTTTTTCTGCATTAAGCTGCGACAAGAGTTACATGTTTTTTTGAGCCGTTTTAAGCTTGACAAAACCCTTATTTTGTGGTATTATATGCTGTTCTTTTACAATTTTGCCAGCTTTCCTTTTAGCTTATTTAGCCAAATAATCTGCAAGGAAGGCTGGGGGAATTATTCCCTATCTGTCCATCAACCCTATGGTCGGCCTGCGGTCGGGTAAAACCGAACCAAAAGGTAGCCAAGGAGTACGTCATGTCCAACGAGAAGATCGCATCGCGTTCGCAGTTGCTCGGGCTCGCCGGAATGCTGGCGCAGCACATGCCCGTCGATCTGTCGGTCGAAATCGCCCAGGAGTGGGCCGATGACCCCGAGAGCATCAAGCAGATGCTTTCTATCATGCGGGATGGTTCGTTCCCGCTCGGCCAGATCAAGCAACGCGTGCTTGAGGTCACGATCGACCCGAAGCGTACGGTCGAGGAGTGGGCGGCGGTCGGCAAGTACGATTACGCCAACACGAACTACACCACGGCCAAGTTCGGGCAGTTCCTGACCACCCGCAAGGATGCGACGGAGCCGTACAAGGCGAGGGTGGTCGCGTTCTGTCTGGGTCGTTCGGCGACGATCGACAGGGCCAAGCGCATCCGTGCGCGTCTGAACCTCAAGCCGATCGGGTTCGAGCATATCGTCGCTGTTGGCGAACAGCATCCGGAGCTCCAGCGCGAGCTCAACTGGCTTGTCAACCTCGATGCCGTCTGGGTGACTCCGGGCGGGCACCGCTACGTGTCCTGTCTCTGTGGCTATCCCGGCCGCCGGGACTTCCACCTGCACGGCGCGAGCAACGAGTGGTGCGACGGCGTATGGTTCTTCGGTCTCAGCGAGTAGCCCTAGGATCCTTGGACTCTCGGCACTTTTAAAAACGGTGTCGCGGGTCGCTCGGTCCCTTTGGCTCGTTATCGCAACACAGCGCGCACCCTCACCGGTGCGCGCGTTTCATTTTTGTGGTATGCTGTATCTCGGATAGTAAACGAAACAGTCCACGGTTACGGCTTTGGGCGGTTGAATTCTGGATGTACCAACAGGCCAGAATATCTGCACTTACGGGTTCAGATAGCGTGCCAATGGTATGTCCTAAAAATGAAGATACTCGGTACAGGATATTAGGGAAATAAAATTTCCAAATACGATTCAACTCAAAGAGTATTCAATGAGTGGTGTTCCGGGTGATATCTTGTATGTTTTATTGGGCCGTCTGGGTGAATCCGGACGGGAACCGCTACGTGTCCTATCTCTATGGCAATCCCGACAACCGGAACTTCAACCTGGACGACGCGGGCTGCGAGTGGGGCGGCAGCGTATGGTTCTTCGGTCTCAGCTAGTTTCTTCATTCTCTCGTCCTTGTGGCGGGAGTTTGCTTTTATGCTGATTCGAGTTTTTTTATCCATCCGCCGAGCATGGTGCCCGCCTCAGAAAATTTTTGCGTTAACTGCGCATATTTATTTGAATCTAGTCCTTTTGCTTCCCAAAGTATCGTTGTAAAGTATTTTAAATGATCAAGTTTTTGGTTTATTTGCGTTAGAAGAGAAAGTTTGTGTTCTCGTTTAGCATATTGAGCCGTGAGTGTCACTGCAATCAAATCTGTAAATAAATTATCTATCTTTATGCCAAGCGTGTAACGTCTTAATCTTGGCAAATTAACAAAGTAATTATGTCACAACAAATAACACTCTTTGAGTATAGTGAGAATGGGAATGTCAGTATTCCGTTGGGGGGGGGTTGCATTAGTAGCTGTAGAAGTAAAATTCAATTGGTTCATACTTATAATGATATTATTTCTATAGAAAATCTCTGCCTAGCCTGGCAGGAATTTATTATTGGAAAGAAAAAGAAAGAGGATGTTATCGTATTCAGTCGGAATCTGATGGATAATATTTTATCACTTCATGAAGATTTAGCCAATCACGTTTATTCTCACGGCTCCTACGAAAGTTTTTATATCAACGACCCCAAGCGTCGCCATATTCATAAAGCCACGGTACGAGATAGATTATTACATCACGCAGTCTATAGAATTTTATATCCATTTTTTGACCGTACGTTTATTGCCGATTCATACTCTTGTCGAAACGAAAAAGGCACGCACAAAGCCATTAACCGTTTTCGTGATTTGGCAAATAAAGTGAGTAGAAATTATACCCGTACTTGTTGGGTGCTTAAATGCGATATACGGAAATTCTTTGCTAGTATTGATCATGAAATTTTATTAAATATTTTAAACGAGTATATACCAGACAAGGATATTATTCTGCTTTTACAAAATATTATTGAGAGTTTTCATACTGTGGATATAAATTGTCATTCCCATCGAAATGGGAATCCAGACAATTGTCGACTGGATTCCCGCTGTGACGGGAATGACAAACGAGTTGGGTTGCCACTTGGTAATTTAACTTCACAGTTATTCGCAAATGTTTACATGAACAAATTTGATCAATGGGTGAAGCATAAACTTAAATCGCATTATTATGTTCGCTACGCCGATGATTTTGTATTTTTGTCTCGGGATAAATTTCGTTTAGAAGAGGCCATACCAAAAATTCAAGAATTTTTACAAACAAATCTTAAATTATCGTTACATCCAAACAAATTATTTTTGAAAACGATTGCTTCGGGCATGGACTTTCTCGGCTGGGTACATTTTTCTAATCATAACATATTGCGTCACGTCACTAAAAACAGAATGATGCGAAGAATTAAAGAACATACGACACCGGAAACATTACATTCATATCTTGGTCTGTTATCTCATGGAAATACGGAAAAAATAATCGATGATGTTATAGGAGAATATTGGTTATGGAAAGAATAAAGCGTTTATATAACAAAACCCCGCCGTTTGTAAGCGACGGGGTTGTTTTTTCTGCATTAAGCTGCGACAAGAATTGCATGTTTTAACTAACGGATCAAAGTTAGAAAACTTTCTCTGAACAAAGAAATGTTCAAGAGAAAAGAGAGAGATTTGCTTAATAAATTCGATCCGGTTGTAACATCAGTTCTTGCGCAACTTGATGAAGAAAAAGCTGCGTAAAAATTTTGTTGACACTATTTTAGTCGTGAATAATTTTCTTGTCAAGACAATTTGTTATCCCCATTTTTTTATCTATTTTTCCCTATACAGTTTTATTTATTTTAAATACCTTTTATATTTTTTAGCACTTTTATCCCCAGGTTTTAAAAAATTATTAATCCACCTTTTGTGTAACCAAAAAACTTTTATTTGTCACTTCTTTAGTAGAAGTGACCAAGAATCGCTCACGGTGGAAACTATCGGATAATTTATGGCTCATTGTCGCTTCCGCCCTAAACTCGCCTCGACTCAAACATAGGGCGGATTCCGCCAAGGAACCGCTCCAATTCACCTATAAATTGCACCGCTAGTTTCCAAAGTTCGCCCGAACCGTATAGTGGTTGTGCGTTTGAATTGATTAAATAAAAAAGCCACCACAGCAATTATGTTCCAAAATATTTAGAATGTAATTGTTGTGGTGGTGACTTTTTATTTTCACCACCCCTTAGTTAGTAAGGTGGTGAGTGGGTGATGTTACTTGTTCACCTTCACCGGCTTGTTGCGGTCTTTGCAATCGACCCACACAACGGTAGTAGCCATACCGGGCTTAGGCTTCAGTCCGAGCCAGTTGCCATTCCACTCGCGCACTTCATACCCAGTGTTGGGTTCAAGAGGAATTCTTGCTTGAGCAGAAGCTGTGTATGCTTCCCACTCCTTATTCGGGTAGACAATATCCCTAGGCTTTAGTTCGTGCGTAGCCTTTGTAGTTGTTTGAATCTTGTTGGTTTTTACTGATTTACTCATTGCCCAAACTCCTTTGAGGAGTTAATTAACATAAAGAAATGGTTTTGTAAATAGTTCTATATATTTTAATTGCAAAAGGTGGAGAATATATCATTGACTTTTCATATAGAAAATGTTAATGTGCTCAATCCTTTGCAAAACAACAGGAGGCAAGGAGCATGCATGAAGGAAGGTGGACCCATGCGTAACAGGCCGAAGTCGGAGCAGGTCAAGATTTTTTTTAGTCATGACGCTCGCAACCCTGAGAAGCTGGAGAAGGAAGTTAATCAATGGTTGACAGAGCGCGAAGGAGGAATAAATATTGTTGAGCGGACTGTGTCTTTTGACAGGCATGATGGGACATCTATGGTGATAACCATCTGGTATCGAGAGAAGGAGTAGGTTCGTTGTTCAAGGCCTGGAGTGCAAAATTGCGCTTCAGGCTCATTATTTTTATACAAAGTGAGGGAGGTGAAAGCCTGCTTTAACCTCCGAGCATGTATGGAAAATACCTTAGTATTTTATAGCAAAAGTGCATAATCTGTGGATAAACCCTAGTTAAATTTGTTTGGGGGTACTCCTTATATCGATATTTTATCTAAAATTAGCTAAAACACCCCTTTTTCTTGACAAACTTCAAAATTCACTAAGTTCTTGACAATGCTTTATATTTAGCGTAATATGTAAATACTTAACACTTCTGTGGAGAGAGAAAACGATTTTTTGGCTTAAATTAGCGCAAATCTAGCAATCCTGGTTTCATCTGGATTGCAAAGTCGTGCAAGGAATAAAAAATTTTACATGTTGGCCTTGCTTATCTTAGCTAAACTTTAAGAAAAAAGGACAAAACGCCCTCAAGGCGCCATTTTTTGTTTGTATCCGGCTATTTAGGAAAAACCATAAAATAAATTAATAAAAATTATTTAATAATTTAAAAATAATAAGTTTTAATAAACTCCCTATGGCCATTTTTAAACGCCAAGCTCTGAAGACAACCGAACGCAAATTCTTTACCAATGTTCGCGATGCGATGCCGGTACCAGATCTGATTGATGTGCAAAAAAGTTCGTACGATTGGTTTTTAAAATTCGGAATCAAAGATTTGTTTGAAGAAGTTTCTCCAATGACCGATTTTACCGGAAGAGACTTGGAGCTATATTTAGAAAATTATTATTTAGACGATCCAAAATTTGACGAAGTTGTTTGTCGAGAAAGAAATTTAACTTTTGAAGCCCCTCTTCGCGTTACTGCCAGATTGCTAAACAAACGCACCAATCAATCCAAATCTCAAGAAATTTATTTAGGTGATATTCCGCTAATGACACAGCGCGGAACTTTTATCGTAAACGGAATTGAACGTGTAGTTGTTTCTCAGCTTATCCGTTCTGCCGGTGCATTCTTTACTGCCGAAAATATTCGCGGTCGCAGATATTACGGTGCAAAAATTATTCCAAATCGTGGTGCTTGGATAGAAATCGAAACCGACATGAACAATGTGGTTTGGATCAAAGTAGATCGCAAACGTAAAATGGCCGCTACTTCTTTGTTGCGCGCTTTTGGTATTGAATCAGACGAAAAAATAATGGGTTCATTTAAAGATGTAAACAATCATCCAAGCGTAGATTATATCGACGCTACAATCAAAAAAGATGTAGCCAAAACACAAGAAGAAGGTTTAATCGAAGTATACAAAAGAATTCGTCCGGGAGATTTGGCTACTGCCGACAATGCCAAGAGTTTAATTTTTGCCATGTTCTTCAACTTTGATCGTTATGATTTGGGAAGAGTTGGTGTTTATAAATTCAATACCAAATTTGATTTGGGATACAAAAATGAAGATTACGACAAAAAAGAAAATAGAGTTTTGTCTCCAGAAAAATTATTGGCAGTTTTAAAAGAAGTTATTCGTTTAAATGTTACTCAAGAAGAACCAGATGATATCGATCACTTGGGTAATCGCCGTATTCGCGCTGTTGGTGAGCTTGCTCAAAACAGATTCCGCGTTGGTTTGGCTCGCATGGAGCGTATTGTAAAAGATAGAATGAGTACTCAAGAAATGGAAGCTCTATCTCCAAACAAACTTATCAATGCTAGACCAGTTATTTCTGCAATCCGAGAATTCTTCATGAGTTCTCAACTTTCTCAGTTCATGGATCAGACCAATCCACTTTCTGAATTAGAACACAAACGCCGTGTAAGTGCTTTGGGTCCAGGAGGTTTGTCTAGAGATAGAGCTGGCTTCGAAGTTCGCGATGTGCACACTACTCACTATGGCCGTATTTGTCCGATTGCTACTCCAGAAGGACCGAACATTGGTTTGGTAAACCACCTTTCCAGTTTTGCGCGCGTAAACGAGTTTGGGTTTATCGAAACTCCTTACCGCAAAGTTCTAAAAGAAGTTCCTAATGAGCCTCAATTTACTGAGGGTGAAATTTTGTTAGATGAAGTTGAGGGTGTAAAAGAAGGAACAAAAATTACCAAAGATATTGCTACTAAATTAGCAAAATCAAAATTAAAAACAATTCCTGTTCGCTCTCGCGTAACCAACGAAATTATTTACTTAAACGCTTTCAAAGAAGAAAAAGTAAATACCGCTGCCGCTACTACCAAAGTAGACGAGAACGGATATTTCTTGGAAGAATTTGTGCCAACTCGTATTCGCGGTAACCCTGGTGTAGGTAGAACAAAAGATTTGGACTACATCGACGTTGCTTCCAATCAAATTATTTCTATTGCTACTTCCTGTGTTCCTTTCTTGGAACATGACGATGCTACTCGCGCACTGATGGGTACAAACATGCAAAGACAGGCTGTTCCATGTATTCGTCCACAACAGCCGCTTGTTGGTACTGGTATAGAACAAAGTGCTGCTTACTATTCTGGATATGTTATACTTTCTGAAGTAGACGGTGAAGTTACCGAAGTAGACGGTAACCATATTGTGGTAACAGATAAAAAAGATGTTAAACATACTTATTATTTAAGTAAATTTATACGCTCCAACCACTCTACCTGCGTTAACCAAACTCCAATTGTAAAATTGGGAGAAAAAGTTAAAAAAGGCCAAGGCATGACCGATGGTCCTGGTATCAAAGATGGAGAATTATCTTTGGGACAAAACATGTTGGTAGCCTATATGGTATGGGATGGCTACAACTACGAAGATGCGATTGTTGTTAATGAGCGCGTAGTACAAAGAGATAATTTCACTTCTATTCATATAGAAGATTACACAATCGATGTTCGCGAAACCAAACTTGGTCCGGAAATAATTACTTCCGATATTCCAAATGTTAGTGAAGAAAAATTAAAGAATTTGGACAGTGAAGGTATCGTTCGCATTGGTGCCGAAGCAAAATCTGGCGACATCTTGGTAGGTAAAATCACTCCAAAAGGTGAAACAGAACTTTCTGCTGAAGAAAGATTGCTCCGCGCTATCTTTGGTGAAAAAGCTCGCGACGTACGCGATTCTTCTCTATATTTAGAACATGGTGAACATGGTCGTGTGACTGGTATCAAAGTTTTCTCTACCGAAAACGGTGACAAGTTGCAGCCAGGTGTGATCAAACAGGTTCAAGTAAGAGTAGCCGACATGAGAAAAATTCAGGTTGGTGACAAGATGGCCGGTCGTCACGGTAACAAAGGTGTTATCTCCAAAGTAGTTCCTGCCGAAGATATGCCTTTCTTGGAAGATGGTACTCCAGTAGATATTATTCTTTCTCCACTTGGTGTTATCTCTCGTATGAACTTGGGTCAATTGCTAGAAACTCACTTGGGCCTAGCTGCCAATGCTTTGGGTTACAAAGTAGCTACTCCGGTTTTAAATGGTATTAATGAAGCTCAAATTAAAGAAGAATTAAAGAAAGCTGGTCTGCCAGAAAGCGGACAAGTTACTCTTTGTGATGGCCGTACCGGTGAACCTTATGACCACAAAGTAACTGTTGGTTATAACTACATGTTGAAACTTAACCACATGGTTGAAGATAAAATTCACCAAAGATCCACTGGTCCTTATAGTTTGATTACCCAACAGCCTTTGGGTGGTAAAGCTCAATTCGGTGGTCAGAGATTCGGTGAAATGGAAGTTTGGGCGCTGGAAGCTTATGGTGCCGCTCACACTTTGCAAGAAATCTTGACTATCAAATCCGACGATGTCCCAGGACGCTCCAAAGCTTACGAAGCTATTATTAAGGGTGAGCCGATTAGCAGAGTAAACTTGCCAGAATCATTTAATGTTTTGGTAAGAGAATTAAAGGGCTTGGGCTTGGATGTAGAATTGCTCAAGAAATCCGAATCCGGTGAATATAGACCAATGGAAGAAGTAAAATCTCAACAAGAAAAAGATGCAAGGTCGGCGATAGAAGGAAAAGTCGAAGTCGAAAGTGGGAAACATTCTGATAAATAAATAATCTCTTCTATTTTATAATCATATGAATGATAATATTTTCCCAGCCGACTTTGATGCCATTCGCCTCAAACTCGCATCTCCAGAAGTCATCAAAGGATGGTCTTATGGTGAAGTAAATAAACCGGAAACTATCAACTACCGCACTCAGAAACCAGAAAAAGGCGGCTTGTTTGCCGAAGAAATTTTTGGACCAGTAAAGGACTGGGAATGTTTCTGTGGTAAGTATAAAAAAATCCGTTACAAAGGAATCGTTTGTGATAAATGTGGAGTAGAAGTTACTCACTCTTCCGTTCGCCGTGAACGCATGGGTCATATCGAACTTTCTACTGCTGTAGCTCACATCTGGTTCTTGCGATCTGTGCCTTCCAAGATTGGTTTGGTTCTAGATTTGTCCGCTCAATCTTTGGAAAAAGTTATTTACTTTGCTTCTTTTGTTATTACTCATGTAAACGAAGAAGAAAAGAAAAAGACTTCCGAATTATTGCGCCAAGAATATAAATCCAAGAAAAAACAAATTGAAAAAGAAGGTCAAGATCAAATCAAGAGCGCTAATGACAAAAAACTAGGCGCCAAAGATTTGGAAAAAATCCAAGAAGAAACAGAAAGAAAACACAAAGCTTTGGACGAAGATTTCCAACAAGCCGACAAAGAATTAAAAGAATTGCAAGTAATGAAGATTGTTTCTGAAAATAAATATCAGGAATTATCTCTTCGCTACGGTCATTTGTTCGAAGCCTCTATTGGTGCCGAAGGTATCCGCAATTTGCTTTCTCGCATTAACATGGAAGATACTGTTAAGAAATTAGAAGAGGAACAATCCAAAGCCAAAGGTTCTAAATTAGAACGCATAATTCGCCGCAAGAAAGTTCTAAAGAGCTTCTTCTTAAACAACATTCGTCCTGAATGGATGGTAATGCAAGCTATTCCAGTTATACCTCCAGATTTACGCCCAATGGTTGCTCTTGATGGCGGACGTTTTGCTACTTCAGATTTAAATGATTTATACCGACGCGTAATTAACCGCAACAACCGTTTGCGCAGACTATTGGAATTAGACGCTCCAGAAGTTATTTGCCGCAATGAAAAACGCATGTTGCAAGAAGCTGTAGATGCTTTGATTGATAACAATGCTCGTCAAGCAAAAACAGTTACTGCTTCTACTGGACAAAAGAGACAGTTGCGATCTTTGGCAGATATCTTGAAAGGTAAACAAGGACGCTTTCGTCAAAACTTGCTTGGTAAACGCGTAGACTACTCCGGTCGTTCGGTTATCGTTGTAGGTCCAAACCTAAACATTGATGAATGTGGTTTGCCAAAACGCATGGCTTTGGAACTTTTCAAACCATTTATAATGAGTGAAGTAATCAAGCGTGAACTTGCTCACAATGTACGCAGTGCTTCCAAATATATAGAAGCCGAACACGACGAAGTTTGGGATATTTTAGAAGACCTAACTACCAAAACTCGCGTACTCTTGAACCGTGCTCCTACTTTGCACCGTTTGGGTATCCAAGCTTTCCACCCAAGATTGATAGAAGGTAAGGCTATTCAGTTGCACCCATTGGTATGTACAGCTTTTAACGCCGACTTCGATGGTGACCAGATGGCTGTTCACTTACCTCTTACTGCCGAAGCTCGTTGGGAAGCAGACAACCTAATGGCTGCAGAAAAAAATATCTTGAAGCCTGCTACTGGTAGTCCGGTAATTACTCCTAAACAGGATATTGCTCTTGGTTGTTATTACTTAACTCGCTACGAAACAGATGATACCGCTGAAGTAACAAAGTATTTCAGTTCTGAGCAAGAAGCTATTTTGGCTTATCGTTCCAGAGTTATTGCTTTGCAAGAAAGAATTAAAGTTCGTTTTACAGACATGAGTCGTTTTGTGGAAGGAACTAACCCAAGAATCGAAACTTCAGTTGGTAGAATATTATTTAATAAAATTTTGCCACCACAACTTCCATACTTTAACGACACTGTAACTGCCAAGAAATCAGGCCAAATTATTCGTTTGTGTTTGGAATTAACTAACGATCAACAGCAAGTAGCTTTCTTCTTAGATGAATTAAAGAACTTGGGTTATCGTTATGTTACTAAATCCGGATACTCTTTGGGTATGGACGACTTCCCAGCTATCGTTGAAAAACCTGCCATGTTGGCTGAGTCCGATAAGTTGGTAGCACAAGTAGAAGAACAATATCAAGAAGGTTTGCTTACTCAGTCCGAACGTCATATAAAGATTTTGGAAATCTGGGCAGGCACCAAAGAAAGAATCGTTGCTAACAACCAACAAACACTTCGTAAAGATGGTCCGGTATTTGCCATGATCGACTCTGGTGCTCGTGGTAGTTGGGGTCAACTTGGTCAGGTTATCGGTATGAAAGGTTTGGTGGCCTCTCCATCTGGAGACACCATCGAATTGCCGGTAAAAGGCAACTTCAAAGAAGGTTTCGAAGTGCTTGAATTCTTTATCTCCTCTCACGGTACCAGAAAAGGTTTGACCGATACTGCGCTTCGTACTGCCAACGCTGGTTATTTAACCCGTCGTTTGGTAGATGTATCACAAGACGTAATCGTCTTTGAAGATGATTGTGGTGATACAACCGGTGAAGTATTTACAGCTGCTCAGTCCAAAGAAATGGGTGAAAAATTATCAGAACGTGTTTGGGGACGTTATGTTCTTGAAACAGTTAAAGCTGGTAATAAAGTGTTGGTAAAAGAAGGTGAGCCAATTGATGATAAAATTGCTCGTGAAATTGATGAGCATAAGATTGAATCCGTACGTGTTCACAGTATCTTGCAATGCCGCATGCAAAAAGGTGTTTGCCGCAAATGTTATGGCTTTGATTTATCCAAGAACAAACCGGTAGAATTCGGCGTAGCAGTAGGTATTATTGCGGCGCAGTCTATCGGCGAACCGGGTACACAGCTTACCATGAGAACCTTCCACACTGGTGGTGTGGCTGGTGGCGACGATATCACTCAAGGTTTGCCTCGCGTAGACGAATTATTTGAAGCTCGTGCTCCAAAGAAACAAGCTATGCTTGCCGAAGTATCTGGTGAAATTGAAATAGAAAAAGCTGATGGAAAAATTATTACTTCTGCTAGCGGTAAAAAAGTATTTGAAGGTCGCCGTGGACAAGAAATAATTCATATCCACTTCTCTGGTGTAGATGAAATGAAGATCAAGACCAAATCCGAAGATGAAATAATGGTAAAAGATGGAGAATCCGTACAAAAAGACCAAGTAATTTTGGTTCGCGGATCATCCGGAGAAGAAGTTCTGGCCAAATATCCAAGTACAGTAAAGATCGAAAAGAATATCCTTACTCTTACTTACGAAGGCCCACACGTACGCGAATATATTGTACCGCTAGGGTACAAAGTGCTCGCTAAGACTGGAGATAAGGTAGAAAAAGGTGATGTTCTAACAGATGGTAGCTTAAATCCTCATCAACTCTTTGAACTTAAAGGCAGAGAAGCGGTGCAGAGATATATCTTGCAAGAAGTACAGAACATTTACTCTTCTCAAGGTCAGAAAGTTAACGACAAGCACGTAGAACTTATTATCCGCCAAATGTTTAGCCGTGTGTATATAGAAGATGCCGGCGAAACCGATTTGTTGCCAGGTGAAGTGGTAGAAAAATCCCAAATGGATGTTTCCAACCGCCAAGCCAAAAAAGATGGCACCAAACCAGCCATTGGCCGAGAAATGTTCTTGGGTATTTCCAAGGTTGCTCTCTCAACCCAAAGCTTCTTGTCTGCTGCTTCCTTCCAAGAAACTGCCAAAGTTCTTATCAACACTTCTATCACTGGTAAGATCGATTACTTGGATGGTCTCAAAGAAAACGTTATTATCGGCAGACTCATTCCAGCCGGAACTGGGTTTAAACAATAGCTGCACAATGATGTAAATATATATTAAATAATATAAATAAAAAGGATCGGGGAACAACCTCGATCTTTTTTATTTCTGTTGTTATCAGATAATGTTTGTGATAGGATTGACAAATTCGCTAAAATATAGTAGTGTCTCCCTACAATTCCCATAAGGAGATAGTATGAGGATCCCGCTGTGGTTCGTCCTATTGGTAGTAATAGTAGTCCTAGCGCGGTTTGCGGTGCGTGAGTTTCGCAGGGTTCGTTGGGCGCATCGCGTGCTCGGCATTGATTTCTCCAAGATGAGTAGTTTCAAAGACATGCGCGAACACTATGAGCTAAAATATGGGGAGGCAACGTGGCTTATTAAGCTGCGTGTGGTTGCCTTTCTCAGGCAGCAGGAAGATGTTAAATTGCAAGAAGTTGCTGAGCATCTATTCCAGGCGGATGAGTATGTTATGTGTGTGAGGGGAGCAACCTTGCATATCAAACTAGAACATCCACCGGTCATACTTTATCTCCTGTACATACCACCACGTTTGCTCGATGATTTGGATAGATTAGATCGAGCGGGGGATATTCTCCATGTGGGTTAGACAGGTGCGAGGGCGTAACGAGCCCTCTTTTTATTTTTATAAAAATTTATTTAATAATATTAATCGATAGTGTAGAATCTTAAACGATAAAAAAGACCCGGAAATCAGGGTCTTTTTTAGTTGATTTTTTGCTAGGATTACATTAGAATGTAGGCATATGAAAGCCAAGATTCTAATTGTTTTATCTATAATTTTGTCTATTTTATTGGTCGGTTTTTATTTAAAACCAGCCTTTCAGGAGGTGTCTGATTTGGCGCCAAAACTAGTGCCAATGGGGCCAATAAAAGCAAAGGAAATAGTAGAGCCAGTTGTTGCAGAGACCAAAAAAGAAGTTAGCATCCAATTTTTTGGCGATATTATGCTAGACCGCAGCGTGGCCAAAGTTATGGGCAGCGAAGGTTTGGATTATATTTTTGCCAAAGACAAGGGTATTTTTGTAGATACAAATCTTACGATAGCCAATTTAGAAGGGCCTTTTGCGCCAACTCGTATTCAAACTTCAAAGACAATCGCTTTTCGTTTTGACCCAAAATTAGCGGCACAGTTAAAGTCGTATGGTTTTGATGCGTTTAGTATGGCCAATAACCATGGTATGGATATGGGAAAGAAAAACGTTGATTTTACTAGAAGTGTTTTATTAGAAAATAGTTTGGGATATTTTGGAGATGAGTATAATACAGGCCCGCAATATACATATACAGTAGGCGAAGAGCGCGGGTTGTCATTTAAGGTTGCTTTTGTCGGTTTAAATTATACAGAAGGTGCGTTGGACATTAAACAGATAAAACAAGTAATAGATAATGCCAAATCACAAGCGAAATTTGTAATAGTTAATATCCATTGGGGTGAGGAATACAAACGTATTTCCAATATAAAACAGCGAAACATGGCGCACCAGCTTGTAGATATAGGTGTAGATGCAATTATTGGTCACCATCCGCATGTAATACAAGAAGTAGAGGTATACAAGGGCAAATACATCTTTTATTCTTTGGGAAATTTTATTTTTGATCAGTATTTTTCTGCAGAAACTCAAGAAGGCGCAAGTGTAGTTATGGATCTTCAAGAAGATGGTACTGTAGGAGCTCAGATTTTTCCATTTTTTTCCAAAAAATCACAAGTAGAGCGTATGGTTGGAGACCAAAAACAGGAATTTTTTGATTGGCTTCAGAAAAATAGTCGTTTGGAAGATAAAAAATTTGAAAGTTTAATTTTTTTGGAAAAAAATGTGTAAAAAACCACTTTTCCCCATTGATTTTTTTCGAAAAATGTGATATAATTATTTTATAATATGAGCGGTCATTCAAAATGGCACAACATCCAAGGCAGAAAAGGAAAACAGGATGCGTTGCGTAGCGGACAGTTTACAAAAGTGTCCAAGCTAATAACAATTGCTGCAAAAAGTGGGGGAGACCCGGCTAGTAATTTTTCTTTGCGTATTGCAATAGAGAAAGCCAAAGCCGTGGGTATGCCCAAAGACAATGTAGAAAGAGCAATCAAGCGTGGCACCGGCGAATTAGCCGGAGAGCAGATAGAAGAAGTGCTTTACGAAGGCTATGGCCCGGGAGGAGTAGCAGTTCTCGTAAAATGCCTTACAGACAACAAAAACAGAGCTGTTTCCGAAGTAAAACATATATTTTCTACAAATGGCGGGAGTATGTCCGGTGCTGGGAGTGTATTATGGATGTTTGGCCAATTTGGAGTAATTGCAATAAATAAAGATAATTTAGAGGATAAAAAAATAAACAAAGATGATTTCGACCTAAAAATGATAGAAATGGGCGCAGAAGATATAATAACCGAAGAAAAGGAAGTAGAAATAAGAACAAAAATAGACAATTTTCAAAAAGTACTAACAGGTTTAAAAGAAATGGGTTTGGAGCCTATAGAATCCAGTTTACAATGGATAGCCAAAGATAGTGTGGCTGTAAGCGAAGAAGTAGGCGAAAAACTGCAAAGTTTATTTGCAGATTTAGAAGAAAACGACGACGTAGATGACTACTTTACCAACGCGCAGTAGAAGAATTGTATGTACAAAGAGATAATACTAGGAATTGATCCTGGTTTTGGTAGAGTCGGCTATGGTATAATAACCAAAGATAAACAAGGTGAGTGGAGAAGTTTATGTTATGGGTGTATAGAAACTGCGCCCAAAAGCAGCTTTGTTGATAGGATAGCCGAAATACACAAAGAACTTTTACAAATTATAGCAAAATTTAAACCCACAAGAATGGCTGTAGAAGAATTATTCTTCTTTAAAAATTTAAAAACAGCTATAGAAGTAGGTCAAGCCAGAGGTGTGATACTTCTGACTGGGGTAGAGAGCAAACTTCCTATAGACGAGTTTACTCCTCTACAGGTTAAGCAGGCTGTAACCGGTTATGGTAGAGCCGAAAAAGGCCAAATGCAAAAAATAGTAGCTACCATTCTAGGAATAAAAGAAAAAATAAAATCCGACGATGCGGCAGACGCGCTGGCAGTAGCCCTTTGCGCCGGGCAAAGTTTATGGATAAAGAAAATTAAACTCTAACCTTATTAATTCATAGCACACCTTCGTATGAGTACAAAAAACATGAAAAAACCGTTGGTTTTTTCCGCGTTAGTGGCAGTCTTTGGCTTGGTGATTTATTCATCGTTTTTGCTTGTGGCCAAAGCTGACGTTCCAAACAATTTGGTAGAGGACTCTGGTTTTGAAACCAGCATGTCAAATTTTGAAACAAATCAAGATGGAACTTCTTTGTCCGTTACTTCTATCAACCCAATAAACGGCTCCAGAAGCTTGGTGGTTGGTACAACAGGTTACGGAGATAGTGTGCTATGGCAAGGTAAAGATTTCTCTACCGCTGCTGTTAAACGATCTTCTCAATTTACCGGTTCGGTGCGCGTGCGCTCTACCGTTGCTTCTGCTTCCAAAATTTCCTTTTGTGGTTTGGTAGAATATGTTTCTGGGGAAGGTTTAAGTGAATGTAAAGAAGTAACTGGAACAGTTGGAGATAAAGGTACTATTTCTTTGTCCTTTGCTCTAGACAGTTCCAGAGATTTAGAAAGAGTACGTGTAGGTATCTTCCAAGAAGGCAGCGCAGCTCTACGAGAAGTATTGGTTGATGATGTAACAGTTGTTTTAGCTGGTATCTCTCCTACAACAGCCCCAGCCCCAACTCCAGTAACTGGCGTTTGTGGTTCGGCAAATGGTACTACCGTTGCTTCTGTACCAACCGCCGGTCTTTGTGCCTCTGGTACAGCTAGTACTGTATCTGGTTCTGGTCCTTGGGCTTGGACTTGTGCAGGATCAAACGGTGGCGGATCTGCCAGCTGCAGTGCAAATTTAACTCAGACTCAAGTAACAAGTCATCTTCTTTCCGCTTCAGTTTCTGGAAGCGGTACAATTACTTCCGTTCCTAGTGGAATTTCTTGCGGTAGCGCATGTTCCGCCAATTTTACCAGTGGTACATCTGTAACTCTTACAGCTACACCAGCAGCTGGTCAAACTTTTGGAGGTTGGAATGGTGCATGTAGTGGCACTGGCAGCTGTGTAATTTCAATGACTTCTGCCCTTAGTGTTAGCGCATCTTTTAGCGCCATCTCTTCCCCAACCCCAGTAAACGCTGTTTGTGGTTCTGCAAACGGTACAACAGTTTCTACTATCCCAACTTCTAATTTATGT
>MFRA01000005.1:122000-122660 GCA_001783215.1 Candidatus Magasanikbacteria bacterium RIFOXYD1_FULL_40_23
GGACTTGGACTTGTGCTGGATCAAACGGTGGTACAACTGGTAGTTGTAGCGCTCAAAAAACTGCAGCTCCTGTATCAAGTGCAAACAATCTAATTGAGGACTCTGGTTTTGAAACCAGCATGTCAAATTTTGAAACAAATCAAGCTGGAACTTCTTTGGCTATCACAACCGTAAGCCCAATTAACGGCTCCAGAAGTTTGGTAGTCGGTACAACAGGTTACGGAGACAGTGTGCTATGGGAAGGTAAATATTTTTCTAACTTATCTGTTAAACGATCTTCTCAATTTACCGGTTCGGTGCGCGTGCGCTCTACCGTTGCTTCTGCTTCCAAAATCGCCTTTTGTGCAATGATAGAATATGCAACCGGAGGAGATGAAAGAAACTGTAAAGAAGTAGCCGGAACAGTTGGAGACAAAGGTACTATTTCTTTTTCATTACCTCTCGATAATACTAGAGATTTGGACAGAGTACGCGTAGGTATTTTCCAAGAAGGTGGCGCAGCATTACGAGGTGTGTTAATTGATGATGTAATTGTTGTGTTGGCCGGTATTTCTCCTACAACAGCTCCTTCCCCAACTCCAGTAAACGCTGTTTGTGGTTCTGCAAACGGTACAACAGTTTCTACTATCCCAACTTCTAATTTATGTTCTTCTGGTACAG